>NZ_QUSX01000001.1:0-312108 GCF_003933245.1 Maribacter algicola | reverse complement strand
ATTGAGAGTAGGATTTCTTTTAGAAGAGCTATCAAGATGGCCATTGCTGCTGCGATGAGAATGAACGCCGAAGGAATAAAAGTTCAGATTTCAGGAAGATTGAACGGCGCTGAAATGGCACGATCTGAATCTTACAAAGAAGGAAGAATTCCTTTGTCCACATTTAGGGCGGATATCGACTATGCATTGCAAGAAGCTCAGACCACCTATGGAAAATTAGGAATCAAGGTTTGGATTATGAAGGGTGAGGTTTACGGAAAACGAGAGCTTTCCCCGTTAATTGGGATGCAAAAAGGGCAGGCCTCCAAACCTGGAAAGCAAGATGGTGCAAGAAAGCCACGTCGAAGAAAGTAATAATTAAAGAAGTAGAGAAAAATGTTACAACCAAAAAGAACGAAGTTCCGAAAAATGCAGACAGGCCGGATGAAAGGAATTGCCGGTAGAGGGCATCAACTTTCTAATGGTATGTTCGGAATAAAATCTATGGATTCTTCTTTTTTGACTTCCCGTCAAATTGAAGCTGCTCGTATCGCTGCTACTAGGTACATGAAAAGGGAAGGTCAATTGTGGATAAAAATATTTCCGGACAAGCCTATTACCAAAAAGCCATTGGAGGTACGTATGGGTAAAGGTAAAGGTGCTCCAGAATACTTTGTGGCCGTTGTAAAACCTGGAAGGGTAATGTTTGAAATTGCCGGGGTGTCCATGGATATTGCAAAGGAAGCACTTAGACTAGCGGCACAAAAGCTTCCGGTTAGAACAAAATTTATTGTTGCAAGAGATTATACAGTTGACAATTAATCGTAGGAAATTATGAAAAATCAGGAAATTAAGGAATTGTCTGTTGATGGACTTACGGAAAAACTTGCAGAGTATAAGAAGCAGCATGCAGATTTAAAAATGGCTCATTTTGTGACTCCATTGGAAAACCCTCTTCAGATCAGAAAGGTGAGAAGAACGGTTGCAAGATTGGCTACTGAATTAACTAAAAGGGAAAACCAATAATTGGTTCTGCTTTATGGAAAAAAGAAACTTAAGAAAGGAAAGAATTGGGGTTGTAACCAGTGACAAAATGGAAAAGTCCATTGTTGTTTCTGAGGTTAAGAGAGTAAAACACCCTATGTACGGTAAGTTCGTTTTGAAAACAAAAAAATATGTTGCCCACGACGAAAAGAACGATTGTAATATCGGTGATACCGTAAAGATTATGGAGACACGTCCTATGAGCAAGACCAAGTGTTGGAGGTTAGTAGAAATCTTAGAAAGAGCCAAATAAGTTATGTTACAGCAAGAATCTAGATTAAAGGTTGCAGATAATACCGGAGCCAAGGAAGTTTTGACTATCCGTGTTCTTGGTGGTACAAAGAGGAGATATGCTTCTATAGGTGACAAGATAGTAGTTACTGTAAAGGAAGCTACTCCAAATGGAGGTATCAAGAAGGGTGCTGTCTCCACTGCTGTGGTAGTAAGGACCAAAAAGGAGGTTAGAAGACCTGATGGTTCTTATATCCGTTTCGATGACAACGCATGTGTGTTATTGAACCCTGCTGGAGAAATGCGCGGTACACGTGTTTTTGGTCCTGTAGCAAGAGAGCTTAGGGATAAGCAGTTCATGAAAATTGTTTCATTGGCCCCTGAGGTACTATAATTAGTTGATAAGATGAAGAAGTTAAAGATAAAAACAGGAGATACGGTAAGGGTTGTTTCTGGAGACCATAAAGGTTCCGAAGGAAAAGTAATGTCCGTAAATCTTGAAAAAAATAAAGCGATTGTAGAGGGTGTCAATGTTGTTTCCAAACATGAGAAGCCTAGTGCTCAAAACCCTCAGGGTGGAATCGTGAAAAAGGAAGCTTTAATTCACATTTCCAACCTATCATTGATCGACTCAAAATCCGGTGAGACCACAAGAGTGGGTTTCGAGGTTAGAGATGGAAAAAAAGTTAGGGTTTCCAAGAAATCAAATGAAGTAATTTAGTTATGGCTTACGTTGCAAGATTAAAGAAAGAATATAAGGACCGTGTTATAGCGGCCTTGACCGAAGAATTTGGTTACAAAAACGTAATGCAAGTTCCAAAATTGGAAAAAATTGTGGTAAGTAGGGGTGTTGGTGCCGCTGTTGCCGATAAAAAGCTCATTGACCATGCTGTTGATGAGATGACTATGATTACAGGTCAAAAGGCGGTTGCAACAATTTCTAAGAAGGACGTTGCTGCTTTTAAACTAAGAAAAGGAATGCCAATTGGTGCCAAGGTTACATTACGTGGAGATCGTATGTACGAATTTTTGGATAGGTTGGTTACTTCCGCGCTTCCTAGGGTTCGAGATTTTCAAGGTATCAAAGCTACCGGTTTTGATGGACGCGGTAATTATAACCTAGGAATTACGGAACAGATTATCTTCCCGGAGATCAATATTGATAAAATCAATAGAATTAACGGGATGGATGTGACATTTGTTACCTCTGCCGAAACGGACAAGGAAGCAAAATCATTATTAACAGAATTAGGATTACCTTTTAAAAAGAACTAGAATGGCTAAAGAATCAATGAAGGCCCGCGAGAGAAAAAGGGCGAAGACTGTAGCTAAATATGCTGAAAAACGCAAAGCTCTAAAGGAAGCTGGCGATTATGAAGCATTACAGAAATTGCCAAAAAATGCCTCTCCAGTACGTATGCACAATAGATGCAAGTTAACTGGAAGACCAAAAGGTTATATGAGGACTTTTGGAATCTCTCGGGTAATGTTCAGGGAAATGGCAAACCAAGGTTTGATACCCGGTGTTAAAAAGGCCAGCTGGTAGAATAATAGGATTAATAACTGGTTTCAGGTTTAGCATGAAGCTAAAAACCGTCACCGAATTATATATAAATGGTAACAGATACTATAGCAGATTATTTAACGAGAGTTAGGAACGCAAGTAGGGCAGGGCACAGGGTTGTTGAAATCCCAGCGTCCAATCTAAAAAAGGAAATTACTAAAATATTATTCGATCAAGGGTATATTTTAAGTTACAAGTTTGAGGAGGACAAAGTTCAAGGTACCATTAAAATTGCCTTGAAATATGATAAGGTGACGAAGGAACCTGTAATAAAAAAGATACAACGTATCAGTAAGCCTGGTTTAAGAAAATACTCCTCCAACGATAATTTGCCAAGGGTCCTTAATGGATTGGGTATTGCAATTGTCTCAACGTCGCATGGTGTCATGACAAGTAAGCAAGCCAAGGCCGAGAATGTTGGTGGTGAGGTTTTATGCTACGTATATTAATAGAATTAAAGAGTTAGAAGATGTCTAGAATAGGAAATAATCCGATAGCGATTCCAGAAGGAGTAACGATAGAGGTCAAGGACAACGAAATTACCGTAAAAGGTAAGTTGGGAGAATTGACCCAAGATTTCTCTGGTGTCGAAGTTAAAATAGAAGACGGGCAGGCTTGGGTAACAAGACCATCTGATTCTAAGGAGCATAAAGCAAAACACGGTCTTTACCGAGCTTTGATATTGAATATGGTCAAAGGGGTTTCCCAAGGGTGGACCAAGGAGTTGGAATTGGTAGGTGTAGGTTACCGTGCCAGTAATCAAGGTCAAAAACTGGATTTGGCCTTAGGTTTTTCGCATAATATCGTTTTTGATCTAGCCCCGGAGGTTAAGGTCGAAACAATTTCGGAAAAAGGAAAGAACCCTATAGTTAAATTAACTTCTCACGACAAGCAGTTGGTTGGGCACATAGCGGCAAAGATTAGATCCTTCCGTAAGCCTGAACCTTACAAAGGAAAAGGGGTCAAATTTGTTGGTGAACAATTAAGAAGAAAAGCAGGTAAATCGGCTTAATAAAAGTATTATGGGATTATCAAAAACACAAAGAAAGTATAGAATTCGAAGGAGAATCCGTAAGGTTTCCAATGGAACCGCCGAAAGGCCAAGATTGTCTGTTTTTAGAAGTAACAGTGAAATCTATGCACAATTGATAGACGATGAAAAAGGAGTTACTTTGGCGGCTGCTTCCTCAAGGGATAAGGATATAGCATCCAAAAAGGGAAACAAGACCGAAATTGCCGCTTTGGTAGGAAAGGCTATAGCAGAAAAGTCAAAGGCTGCCGGCATAGAAAAGGTTGCATTTGATAGGGGTGGAAATCTCTACCATGGTAGGGTAAAGTCCTTGGCCGATGGTGCAAGGGAAGCAGGTTTAAAATTCTAAATAAAAGGTATGTTCCAAAAGTACAAAAACGTAGAAACAGTCAAACCAGGAGGTTTAGATTTAAAAGATAGATTGGTAGGCGTTCAGCGTGTTACCAAAGTTACGAAAGGTGGTAGGGCATTTGGTTTTTCTGCTATAGTAGTTGTTGGTGATGAGAATGGTGTTGTAGGTCACGGTCTTGGAAAATCTAAAGAAGTTGCAACGGCAATCGCAAAGGCAATCGAAGACGGAAAAAAGAACTTGATTCGCATTCCACTGAACAAAGGTACCTTACCACATGAACAAAAGGGTAAATATGGTGGAGCACGTGTTTATATACAGCCAGCTTCGCATGGTACCGGAGTAATTGCCGGTGGCGCTGTAAGAGCCGTATTGGAAGCCGTTGGTGTACATGATGTATTATCTAAATCTCAAGGGTCTTCAAACCCTCATAATGTGGTAAAGGCAACATTTGACGCTTTATTGCAATTAAGGGACGCCAAGACAATTTCAGAACAACGAGGTATTTCCTTGGAGAAGGTATTTAAAGGTTAAGAGAGTTTATTATGGCAAAGATTAAAGTAAAACAAGTGAAGAGCGGTATTAAAAAACCTCAGAACCAGAAAAGGACTTTGGCGGCTCTTGGACTAAAAAGAATAGGACAGGTTGTTGAGCATGATGCAACACCTAATATTCTTGGAATGATAAATAAAGTTAAACATTTAGTTTCAACTGAAGAAGCTTAAATATCTATATAATGAACTTAAGTAATCTAAAACCTGCAGAAGGTTCCGTAAATAGGGATGGTAAACGTTTAGGTAGAGGACAAGGCTCTGGAAAGGGAGGCACTGCTGCAAGAGGGCATAAGGGTGCAAAATCTAGATCTGGTTACTCAAAGAAAATCGGATTTGAAGGAGGACAAATGCCATTGCAGAGACGAGTTCCCAAGTTTGGTTTTACCAATATTAACAGAAAGGAATATAAAGGAATTAACCTTAATAAATTGCAGGAGCTTGTAGATGCCAAAGTAATTAAGGATACAGTTTCCTTTGATACCCTGGTGGAGATAGGTGCGGTGGGTAAAAACGATTTGGTTAAGATTTTAGGAGGTGGCGAAATAAAAACTGCCCTTAAAGTATCTGTACATAAATTTACTGCTTCGGCAAAAGCTGCTATTGAAGCTGCAGGTGGTGAAGCAATAAGTTTATAAGTATAAGCGGGAACATGAAGAAATTTATCGATACAATATCCAATATTTGGAAGATAGAAGAGCTTAGGAATAGAATTATTATTACTCTAGGCCTTCTATTGGTTTATAGATTTGGTTGTCAAATTGTTCTTCCTGGTATAGATTCCACACAGTTGGGTGGATTGGCTGATGGTACGGACCAAGGTATTTTTGGGCTTTTAAATGCATTTACGGGAGGGGCTTTCGCCAATGCTTCCATATTCGCATTGGGCATCATGCCATATATATCGGCCTCAATCGTTGTCCAATTAATGGGTATTGCAATACCTTACCTGCAAAAATTGCAAAAGGAGGGAGAAAGTGGAAGGAAGACAATCAATCAAATTACGCGCTGGTTGACCATTGGTATTTGTATTGTTCAAGCTCCTGCTTACCTTTACGGTTTAGGGGCATTTGGTGTTCCTGATACTGCTTTTGTACTTGGAAAGGGACTGGACTTTATGATACCAGCGGTAATCATATTGGTATCGGGCTGTGTATTCGCTATGTGGTTGGGAGAAAAGATTACGGATAAAGGTATTGGTAATGGTATCTCATTATTGATTATGATAGGCATTATAGCAACCATGCCACAGTCATTTGTCCAGGAATTCGTTTCAAGGACTACCAACAATAATGGAGGATTAATGTTCATACTAATTGAGGTAATCGTATGGTTCCTTGTAATTTTGGCCAGTGTTCTGTTGGTTATGGCAACGCGACAAATACCGGTGCAGTATGCCAGAAGAACGGCTTCAGGCGGATATGAAAAAAATGTCATGGGAGCTAGGCAATATATTCCCTTGAAGCTTAATGCCTCAGGAGTAATGCCCATTATTTTCGCTCAGGCTATTATGTTCGTTCCTGGTTTGATAGGTCAATCTTTTGACGATACGTCGTTTGGTCAGTGGATGCAAGTTCAATTTGCCGATATTTTTGGATGGGCCTATAATTTATTGTTCGCCTTCCTTATTATCATATTTACCTATTTCTATACAGCTATTACCGTACCTACGAATAAGATGGCAGATGATTTGAAACGTAGTGGCGGTTTTATTCCAGGAATTAGACCTGGAAAGGAAACTGGCGATTATTTGGATAAAATAATGTCTTTAATTACGTTACCTGGATCTATATTTTTAGCTTTGCTGGCCGTTTTACCGGCAATTGTGGTGAAATTATTGGATGTACAGGCTGGATGGGCACTTTTTTACGGTGGTACCTCTTTATTGATTATGGTAGGTGTGGCAATTGATACTGTACAACAGGTGAATTCGTATCTTTTGAATAGGCATTATGACGGATTGATGAAAACCGGAAAAAATAGAAAAGTAGCATAGTTTATGGCTAAACAAGCAGCGATAGAACAAGATGGATCCATTATTGAAGCATTGTCTAATGCAATGTTCAGGGTGGAATTGGAAAATGGACATGTAGTTACGGCGCATATTTCAGGTAAGATGCGCATGCATTATATAAAGTTGTTGCCTGGAGACAAGGTTAAATTGGAAATGAGTCCGTACGACCTTAGTAAAGCAAGAATTACTTATAGATACTAAGATAGTAAGATGAAACCTACTATTTGCTTAGCTCCATTTTAGGCTTGGTTAAAGGAGGTTACATGTGACAATAGAGAGAATAAAGATTAACACATGAAAGTAAGAGCATCAGTAAAAAAGAGAAGCGCCGACTGCAAAATCGTTCGCAGAAAAGGCAGATTGTACGTAATCAACAAAAAGAATCCTAGATTTAAACAAAGACAAGGGTAGTTATGGCAAGAATCGCGGGTATAGATATACCAAAACAAAAGAGGGGCGTAATCGCCTTGACCTATATTTACGGAATAGGAAGAAGCAGGGCCAAGGAAATTTTGGAGAAGGCCCAAGTTAGTGAGGATACAAAGGTTTCTGACTGGAACGATGATGAAATAGGTCGTATTAGGGAAGCCGTTTCTTTCTATACAATTGAAGGTGAGTTACGTTCAGAAATTCAGTTGAATATTAAGCGATTAATGGATATTGGATGTTACAGAGGTATACGTCATAGGTCTGGCTTGCCATTAAGAGGACAACGTACCAAGAATAACTCTAGGACAAGAAAAGGTAAGAGAAAAACAGTTGCTAACAAGAAGAAAGCTACTAAATAATAAAAATAGAATAGTAGTCATTAGTATTTAGACGTTAGAAGAATCTGTTTGAAATGTAAAAGTCTAGGATTCCAATAACTAAAAACTAACAACTAGAAACTAAAATTTAATATGGCAAAGGCAAATACGAAAGTAGTTAAAAAGCGTAAAGTTATTGTTGATTCCGTGGGAGAGGCACACATAAATGCTTCATTCAATAATATTATCATTTCTTTGACGAATAAGAAAGGTGATGTTATTTCTTGGTCATCAGCAGGTAAATTGGGATTTAGGGGTTCCAAGAAGAATACCCCATATGCGGCTCAGGTTGCGGCTGAAGATTGTTCAAAAGTTGCACATGAAGCAGGTTTGCGTAAAGTGAAGGTATATGTTAAGGGTCCTGGAAATGGAAGGGAATCCGCTATACGTTCCATACACAATTCAGGAATCGAAGTAACTGAAATTATCGACGTTACGCCAATGCCACACAATGGATGTAGGCCTCCAAAAAGAAGAAGGGTTTAATCGAAAAACTATAAATAAATTTCACCGAAGGTGTAATTACGATTATCGAAGGATAAGCCTTAATTCATAATCCCACCTTCATAATTTTAGAAAATGGCAAGATACACAGGACCTAAATCAAAAATCGCCCGTAAATTTGGTGAGGCGATATTCGGGGACGACAAGTCCTTTGAAAAGAAAAATTACCCTCCAGGACAACATGGAAGTAACAGACGTAGAGGAAAACAGTCTGAGTACTCCGTTCAGTTGATGGAAAAACAAAAAGCAAAATATACCTACGGTATACTTGAAAAGCAATTTAGAAACCTTTTCGCCACCGCTAAGAGGAAAGAGGGGGTTACGGGCGAGATCCTTTTGCAATTGTGCGAAAGCCGCTTGGACAACGTGGTGTTTAGAATGGGAATTTCCCCATCTAGAAGTGGCGCAAGACAACTGGTTTCCCACAGACATATTACGGTTAATGGAGATATTGTAAATATCCCTTCCTATACATTAAAAGCAGGTGACGTTGTGGGTGTTAGGGAAAAATCCAAGTCTTTACAGAGCATTCAAGATTCCCTTTCGGCAAACAGTAGTGTTTACGAATGGATAACTTGGAACAGTGAGAAGAAGGAGGGAACATTTGTTTCCGTTCCTGAAAGACTTCAGATTCCTGAAAACATCAAAGAACAATTAATCGTCGAGCTTTATTCTAAATAAAAACAACACTGATCCAATTATGGCATTATTTAATTTTCAGAAACCCGATAAAGTAATAATGATCGATTCCTCAGACTTCGAAGGAAAATTCGAATTTCGTCCTTTGGAGCCTGGTTATGGATTAACTGTTGGGAATGCACTTAGAAGGGTGTTGCTTTCTTCCTTGGAAGGCCATGCCATTACATCCGTGAGGATTGATAAAGTAGAACACGAGTTCTCCGTTATTTCGGGTGTTGTAGAGGATGTAACCGAAATTATCCTGAACTTGAAACAAGTCCGTTTCAAGAAGCAAATAGAAGATTCGGAAGCTGAAGTTGTATCAATTTCAGTAAGTGGAAAAGAACAGTTGACGGCTGGGGATTTCCAAAAATTCATTTCAGGTTATCAAGTGCTGAATCCAGACTTAGTAATTTGCAATATGGATCCCAAGATCAGCATCAATATGGAAATTACCATAGATAAAGGTAGGGGATATGTTCCGGCAGAGGAAAATAAGAAATCAGGGGCACCAATAGGAACGATAGCTGTGGATTCTATATTTACACCGATCAAGAATGTAAAATATAGCATTGAGAACTATCGTGTGGAACAAAAGACCGACTATGAAAAATTGGTTTTCGAAATCGTATCTGATGGTTCCATTCATCCTAAGGACGCTTTGACCGAAGCAGCCAAGGTCTTGATACATCATTTCATGTTATTCTCCGATGAGCGTATTACGCTTGAAGCGGATGAAATCGCTCAAACAGAGACCTATGATGAGGAATCGCTGCATATGAGACAATTGTTGAAGACTAAATTGGTAGATATGGATCTATCGGTACGTGCCTTGAACTGTTTAAAGGCTGCGGAGGTAGATACTTTGGGGGATTTGGTTTCCTTCAACAAGAATGATTTGATGAAGTTCAGAAACTTCGGAAAAAAATCCTTGACGGAGCTAGAGGAGTTGGTAATCAACAAAGGTCTAAGCTTTGGAATGGATTTATCAAAATATAAATTAGATAAGGATTAATTAATCATATTTTGCTCTCCCTCCCTCAAAACGATAGGGATTGGGATTTGGTAGCAAGATGATACTGTAATAACATGAGACACGGAAAAAAAGTTAACCATTTAGGAAGAAAATCTGCCCATAGAAAGGCTATGTTGGCAAATATGGCTTGTTCTTTGATCGAGCATAAGCGAATTAATACAACCGTAGCCAAGGCGAAGGCCTTGAAGCAGTTTGTGGAGCCCTTGATCACAAAGTCCAAGGCTGAAAACAATCAAACTGCTGAAAAGGGTACCCACAATAGGCGTATCGTATTCAAAAACCTTCGCGATAAATATGCCGTAAACGAACTTTTCAGTGTAGTATCCGAAAAAGTAGCGGATAGACCCGGTGGTTACACAAGGATTATCAAACTAGGAAACAGATTGGGGGATAACGCGGATATGGCCATGATCGAGTTGGTAGATTTCAATGAACTTTACAACGCTGGTAAACCTAAGAAAAAGTCAACTAGAAGAAGTAGAAGAGGTGGTAAAAGTTCTGGTTCTGAAGCTGTAAAAGCTGATGAAACTGAAGTTACGCAACCAGTTGCCGAAGAAGCCGCTCCAGAAGTTGAGGCAAAACCGGAGAATGAATCACAACCTGAAGCCGAGGTTAAAAAGGAGGATGATTCAAAAGAGTAAAATGTCAATAAAAATTGATAATTATAAAAGGATAGGCCTTACAGCCTATCCTTTTTTTATGTTTTTTTGTGAACGGATAAAAAGTAAAGGAATAGCATGAAGTATCAAGCCAAAAAGAAAGCTTTAATTTTATTAGCCGACGGGACCATTTTTTATGGAAAATCCGTAGGAGACAAAGATGGAACCGCTTTCGGGGAAGTCTGTTTCAATACCGGTATGACAGGATATCAGGAAATTTTTACAGACCCCTCTTATTTTGGGCAACTAATGGTGACAACCAATGCCCATATTGGAAATTACGGAACAAACTCCGATGAGGTGGAATCCGAAACAATAAAAATTGCCGGATTGATATGTAGAAACTTTAGCTATGAATATTCCCGTCCCTTGGCCGATGCAAGCCTAAAGGAATTTTTGGATAAGAACAACCTATTTGCGATCTCAGATGTGGATACAAGGGCGTTGGTCAGTTATATCCGCGACAATGGTGCGATGAACGCTGTGATTTCTACTGAAGTGGATAATATTCCCGAGTTAAAAAAGCAACTGGAAAAAGTCCCTAGTATGGAAGGCTTGGAACTGGCCTCAAAAGTTTCTACCAAAGAACCATATTTTTTTGGAGATGCTTCTGCGCCAATCAAAATCGCGGCTTTGGATATTGGAATAAAGAGAAATATACTTCGGAATTTAGAAAAACGAGGCGCATACATTAAAGTATTTCCGTACAACACCACTTTTTCTAAAATGTCTAATTGGAATCCGGATGCCTATTTTATTTCAAACGGTCCTGGTGACCCGGAACCTTTAAGCGAAGCGATTCAAGTTGCCAAGGAGATCATAAAAACGGACAAACCTCTGTTTGGGATCTGTTTGGGCCACCAGGTCATCGCATTGGCCAATGGAGTTTCTACATATAAGATGCATAATGGTCATAGGGGTATCAACCATCCCATCTTGAATTTACTAACCGGGAAGGGGGAAATTACCTCGCAAAACCATGGATTTGCGATCAACCGGGAGGAAACGGAGGCCAATCAGGATTTAGAAATTACCCATGTGCATTTAAATGATCAAACCGTGGCCGGAATCCGTATGAAAAACAAGGACGTCTTTTCCGTACAATATCACCCGGAAGCCAGCCCTGGACCCCATGATGCGGACTATCTTTTTGATGATTTTTTCAAGTTGATTGAGAAAACATCAAAACAATCCACAGAAGTTTAAAAAATCGTTATATTATGTGGAATAGAAAGGATCATTTTAGCAATGTGGTGCTAACGTTCGTATCTTTATCCATCAATTTTCAAACAAGTTATTAAAGAAAATATCAAATGAGTATCATATTAAGCGTTCACGCAAGACAAATTTTAGATTCAAGAGGAAACCCAACGGTTGAGGTAGATGTAATTACGGAAAATGGAGTCATAGGGAGGGCCGCAGTCCCTTCTGGGGCTTCCACGGGAGAGCATGAAGCGGTTGAACTTCGTGATGGAGGAAAGACCTTTATGGGCAAAGGAGTTATGAAGGCCGTTGAAAACGTTAATACGGTCATCGCAGAGGAAATATTGGGAATGTCCGTTTTCGAGCAAAACCTTTTGGATCAGACCATGATTGATTTGGACGGTACTCCCAACAAATCCAAATTAGGGGCCAACGCTATTTTAGGGGTATCCCTAGCTGCGGCAAAGGCCGCTGCCAATGAATTGGGCTTGTCCCTATTCAGATATGTAGGTGGCGTAAGTGCCAATACCTTACCTGTTCCCATGATGAACATAATTAATGGAGGGTCCCATTCAGATGCCCCAATTGCTTTTCAGGAGTTTATGATCATGCCCGTAAAGGCTAAAAGTTTCTCCCATGCTATGCAGATGGGTACGGAAATCTTCCATAATCTTAAAAAGGTTTTACATGATAGGGGATTGAGTACCGCAGTGGGTGATGAGGGTGGATTTGCACCCAATCTTGCCGGGGGAACCGAGGATGCTTTGGATACCATTGCAAAGGCGGTTGAGAAAGCCGGTTATAAATTAGGGGATGAGGTTATGATTGCCTTGGATTGTGCCTCTGCGGAATTCTACGTGAACGGAGCCTATGACTATACCAAGTTTGAAGGAAGTAAAGGTGTGGTAAGGACCTCTGAGGAACAGGCACAATATTTGGCGGATTTGACCGAGAAATATCCTATTATTTCCATTGAGGATGGCATGGACGAAAACGATTGGGATGGATGGAAAGCCCTAACGGAAAAAATAGGGGATAAGGTGCAATTGGTAGGTGATGATCTATTTGTGACCAATGTAGAACGATTGTCCACGGGAATAGAAAAGGGTATTGCCAATTCTATTTTGATTAAAGTAAACCAAATAGGTACTCTAACGGAAACTATTGCGGCCGTGAACATGGCGAAGAATGCCGGGTATACTTCAGTAATGTCCCATAGATCTGGTGAAACGGAAGATAATACCATTGCCGATTTGGCCGTAGCCTTGAATTGTGGTCAAATCAAAACAGGTTCCGCCTCCAGATCGGACCGTATGGCCAAGTATAACCAATTATTACGAATTGAGGAGGAATTGGGAAGTATGGCCTACTATCCTCAGAAAAAGGCATTTAAGATAAAATAAAGATGTTACCAGGTAAAAGGCTTTCTTTTTAGAGAGCCTTTTTTTTTGGAACAGTCTAAAACTTTAATTACCTTTTCTAAGTTATCAATCCCCTATGTGTATTGTATGAATAATTTTCTTTTTGTATCCGCGGAAAACGACGCAATTCCTGATTGTAAGGCAGGAGGAATGGGTGATGTAGTGAGGGATGTTCCCAGGGAAATTGCCAATCGCGGTGATCGGGCCCACGTGGTAGTGCCATCGTATGGGAGGTTGCATCAGAACGGAATCTTTAAGGCGCCGTTGGAATTTATCTTAAGGGGGACTACATATGAGGCAGAGATTTATGAGGTGCTACCCAAGAAAATCATAAAGAATATTACCCATTATGTCATTCACCATCCCGAAATAAAAGAGGGTGGTATTGCCCATATTTATCATGATGATCCAACGGAGCCATTCTTCAATGACTTCGTAAAATTCATGATTTTTTCTACAGCGGTCGCCGAAGCTATAAAAATTGGGGCGTTCGGTACTTTGGATATTGTACACATGCACGATTGGCATTCCAGTGCCGTATTATTTCTAAAGGCATATCACCCCGCCTATCGCGACCTAAAAAAAATCCGATATGTTTATAGCATACATAACCTGGCGATACAGGGTATCAGACCGTTTTATAACAATTATGCCTCTGTAAACCATTGGTTTCCAGAAATCCAATTAGATCATAAGACATTGATGGATCCACGTTACCCGGACTGTATTAACTTAATGGCCGTAGGGATTCGTTTGGCGGATGCAGTGCATACGGTATCCCCATCATATAAGGAAGATGTTATGCTGCCCAGTAGACCGCCCGAGTTTATTGGCGGGGAAGGCTTGGAAAAAGATTTGCAAAAAGCGAATAATGAAGGAAGACTGTTTGGTATCTTGAATGCATCCAATTACAATAACATTAGAACCGCGGAAAAGGGAAATCTTTACAGGAATACCGTAAAGGCCTTGTTTCGTTGGTTACAGGACGAATCCAAAAAATACAAGGCTGATTTTTTGGCCCATACCGGCGAAAAGATTATGCAATACGTAGGAAACAGACCCAAGTTTATTGTTTCCAGCGTAGCCAGGTTGACGGAACAGAAATTTTATTTCCTAAAACGTTCGCCAGAGGCTTTTGAGGAAATATTAAAAAGGTTGGATCAAGTTGAGGGTATTTTTATGCTATTGGGAACCGGGAATCCGGATTATGAGGATTTGTTCCGTAAAATGAGCTACAAGCACAAGAATTTTATTTTTACCAACGGACAGTCGGAAGATCTGATCGATTCCATGTACTTGGAAACAGATCTCTACTTTATGCCAAGTTTGTTCGAGCCCTGCGGAATAAGTCAAATGTTGGCCATGAGAAACGGTAATCCTTGTTTGGTGCACCACACCGGAGGTTTGAAGGATACTGTGACCCATATGAAGACGGGTTTTGCCTTTCAGGGAAAGACCTATGACCAACAAATCAGAAATATGGTCAAGGTTTTTGACGAGGCATTGAATGTTTGGGAAAATGACAAACCCACTTGGAAACGTATTAAGGCGAATGCAAAAAAAATGCGTTTTACTTGGGAAGATTCCGTTGATGCATATTACAAAGATCTTTATTTGTTATAGGTTTTTCCGTACGCCGAACTAATTGTTAATTTTAGCCCAAAGCTCTGGGCGAAATTGTTAAAATACCCCTGTTTTCTTAACTTTACCTCTAATCGATTAACACGTAAAATATTAAAATGTCAGATAAAGCTACTTTAGAATATAATGGTAATAAATACGAGTTTCCCGTTGTTGAAGGAACGGAAAATGAACTCGCCATTGATATTAAGACCTTAAGGTCTTCTACGGGAGGGATTATTACCATAGATCCAGGATATAAGAACACGGGGTCCTGTGAAAGTGCCATCACTTTTTTAGATGGTGAAAAGGGTATTTTAAGGTATCGAGGATATTCTATTGAGGAGCTTGCGGAAAAGGCCGACTTTCTGGAAGTGGCTTATTTGCTAATATTTGGTGAACTTCCAAATGAAGAAGAGTTGGCCAAATTCCATAAGGATATTACGGATGAATCCCATGTAGATGAGGAGATGAAAAAGATTTTGGACGGATTTCCAAAATCTGCGCATCCTATGGGTGTGTTATCTTCATTGACAAGTGCCTTGATTGCCTTTAATCCTTCAACGGTGGACGTAAGTTCTGAAAAGGACATGTATCGCTCCATAGTTAGGATTTTGGCCAAGTTCCCCGTTTTGGTTGCATGGACGCTACGCAAGAAGAAGGGATTGCCGCTAGATTATGGCGATGATACCTTGGGTTATGTGGAGAACATTCATAAAATGATGTTCAAAAGACCAAATCAGGAATACAAAAAGAACAAAGTCGTTATAGATGCCTTGGATAAACTATTGATTTTACATGCAGACCACGAGCAAAACTGTTCTACTTCTACCGTGCGAATCGTAGGTTCTTCC
This sequence comes from Maribacter algicola, assembly GCF_003933245.1. NCBI lineage: Bacteria > Pseudomonadati > Bacteroidota > Flavobacteriia > Flavobacteriales > Flavobacteriaceae > Maribacter > Maribacter algicola. The sequence goes on along the minus strand of NZ_QUSX01000001.1, from coordinate 296,565 downwards.
CATGCAGGGTTGTTCGCTTCCCTGTCCGCTGGAATTTCTGCACTTTGGGGACCGTTGCACGGCGGGGCCAATCAGGCCGTATTGGAAATGTTGGAGGCCATAGAGGCGGATGGCGGTGATACCAAGAAATATATGGCCAAGGCCAAGGATAAGGAAGATCCTTTTAGGTTAATGGGCTTCGGTCACAGGGTCTATAAAAACTTTGACCCACGCGCCAAGATTATAAAGAAGGCGGCAGACGAAGTATTGGGGGATTTGGGAATACAAGATCCAATTTTGGATATCGCCAAAGGGCTTGAAAAGGAAGCCTTGGAAGACCCATACTTTGTGGATAGAAAATTATATCCCAATGTGGATTTCTACTCAGGTATTATCTACCGCGCATTGGGCATTCCCACGGAAATGTTCACGGTAATGTTTGCCTTAGGCAGGCTTCCTGGATGGATTGCCCAATGGAGAGAAATGAGATTACGAGGTGAACCTATAGGAAGACCGCGCCAAGTGTATATAGGTGAAAACCTTAGACCATTTGTAGATTTAAAATCACGTTAAGCCAATAACTGAATTCATAATGTAGAACGCCCTCTTAAAGTTTTAAGAGGGCGTTTTTTAGTCTTACCTTAGCGGTCAAAATTGATAATATGCTTAGGCTAAGTGTTAATGATGAAATTTCAAGGTTGAAGGCCGTAGTTTTGGGAACTGCAGAAAGTTGTGGGCCAATTCCCAAACCTGAGGATGCTTATGACCCAAAATCGCTAGAACATATTTTAGCAGGTACTTATCCCAAAGAGGAAGATATGATAAGGGAGATGGAGGCATTTTCAGAGGTGTTAAAAAAATACGATGTAGCCGTCTTTAGGCCAGAGGTCCTAGAAGACTGTAACCAAATATTTTCAAGGGATATCGCCTTCGTAATCGAGGATAAGCTTATTATTTCAAATATATTACCGGATAGGGAAAAGGAGGTTGAGGCCATACTTCACGTACTTGATAAGATTGAAGAGGAAAATATTTTGCATCCACCGGAAAAAGTGCATGTGGAAGGAGGTGATGTTATGCCTTGGAACGATTATATTTTTGTGGGCACTTATACTGGGGCGGATTACGCAGAACATATTACCGCAAGAACCAATGTGCATGCGGTCGAGTATTTACGTAATCAATTTCCTGGGAAAAAGGTAAAGTCCTTTGAATTGAGAAAATCCAAAAATGCCCGTGAAAATGCCTTGCATCTGGACTGTTGTTTTCAACCTTTAGGCAAGGGAATGGCCATTCTTCACAAAAATGGGTTCCTTGTTGAAGAGGAGTATCAATGGTTGGTGGATTTTTTTGGAAAGGAAAATGTTTTTGAAATTACCGCCGATGAAATGTATCACATGTTCAGCAATGTCTTTTCAATTGCACCCGATGTCGTGGTTTCGGAAAAGAACTTTACAAGGCTCAACAATTGGCTTAGGGAGCATGGTTTTACGGTGGAAGAAGTTCCATATGCCGAGATTTCCAAACAAGAAGGACTTTTAAGATGTAGTACTTTACCATTAATCAGGGAATAATTTATGATGCAAATTACCAATACCATTTTGATGATTCGGCCTGTGAATTTTCGAATGAACGAACAAACGGCCGTGAACAATTATTTTATGGAGGACTTGGATGAGAAGAACAAGACCATTAATGCCAAGGCCCAACATGAGTTCGATGGATTTGTGGAAAAATTAAGTGCGGAAGGTGTCAATGTAATTGTTGTGGATGACACCACTGAACCAGATACTCCAGATAGTATTTTTCCCAATAACTGGATTTCCTTTCATGCCAACGGTACGGTTGGCGTATATCCTATGTTTGCCGAAAACAGAAGGAACGAACGGAGAGAGGATATTTTGGAAATAATGGAGGAATACGGTTTTCTGATAAAAAATATCATGGATTATACAGATGCGGAAGAAGAGGGTGTCTTTTTGGAGGGTACGGGCAGCATCATTTTGGACCGTGTAAACCAAAAGGCTTATTGTGCCTTATCAGAAAGGGCCAATGAAGATTTGTTCATTGAATTCTGTGAGGATTTCGATTGTATGCCGGTTATTTTCACCGCCAACCAATCGGTCGATGGAAAAAGATTGCCTATATACCATACCAACGTGATGATGGCCCTAGGAGAGGATTTTGCCATTATTTGTTTGGACAGCATTGATGATAAAAAGGAGCGCAAACTTGTGATGGATAATCTAAGAAACGATGGTAAGGAAATCATTGCTATTAGCGAGCAACAGATGCATAATTTTGCAGGTAACATGCTGGAGGTTTTAGGGAAGGATGAAAAAAGACTTCTGGTAATGAGTTCCGCAGCGTTTAACAGTTTGGAGGATTCACAGGTCGCTCTAATTGAAAAAAGGTGCAAAATAGTCCACAGTCCTTTGGATACCATTGAAGCGTGCGGTGGCGGTAGTGCCCGATGTATGATGGCGGAAGTGTTTTTGCCTAAAAAGTAATAGTTGCAGATACCTATTTTAGCTTTTTGTTGATTTATTTAGGAGAAACTAATTTTAGTATTTAGGTTCTATACCCGAAAAAAAGATTTTAAAAGAGGTATTTTTCCTAAAAACTTGATTCATTGAGGTGTCTGGGTGGTGCCTTGATGGATAGGTCGGGACGCAGAAATAGCCCTCGGAGGGACGAAAGTGCGGTGCAGGGCACAACGCATGTAGTCACTAAAGTGGGCGGTGCGCAGCAATTTCCTTGGCCCTACTTGATTTTTTGGTTCATTTTTCATCAAGGAAAAATGAACGTAAAGACAAAAGGGTAAAAATTATGGATACAAAAGTAGGATGTCCTTTTGACTAAATACAGGTTTGGTCATTAGCAGCGATAATTGTGATGGAACCCCCATTTTATTTTGTTATTTAAAAAGGAAATTGAGTTTCTTCGCCAGTTTTTCCGGTAATATATATGGTGGATATCGAAGTGGAATTTCCGGCCAAAAACTTTTTTTGATGATGGCCTTTTGGTGTGAAAAAGTATCGAAGGAATATTTTCCATGATAGCGGCCAATACCGGAAGCACCTACGCCTCCAAACGGTAGTGTGCTATTTGTAATATGGAGCAAGGTATCGTTCATGACCCCTCCGCCAAAACTGTAGGTATGTATCATTTTCTCCCTGAATTTTTTCTTTTTGCTAAAGACGTAGAGCGCCAGGGGCTTTTCATAGTTTGAAATATAACTATCTATGTCCTCTTCCGTTTCATAGGAAATTATGGGAAGCAAGGGCCCAAATATTTCACCTTCCATAATTTTGCTTTCCAGTTTGGGTTCGTCCACCAACGTTGGGGCCATATATTGGGTCTGGTCATTAAAATCCCCACCCAGCAATATGCGTTGTCCGGTCAACATTTCCTTTAGATCCTCATAATGCGATGTATGGGCGATTCGGGCCAAATCGGGAGAGTCTTCTACGGAAGGGCCGTATAGCTCTGAAATGCTCTTGCCCAGTTCCTTTACCAATTCCTTTTTCACCTTTTTGTGGACCAGTATGTAATCCGGGGCAATACAGGTCTGACCGCAGTTTAGGAATTTACCCCAAACGATGCGTTTGGCACTAACGGCAATGGTGGCCGATTCATCCACTATGCAGGGGTTTTTGCCTCCAAGTTCCAAGGTGACGGGCGTTAGGTGTTCCGCGGCCTTTTGATAGATTATTTTGCCCACTTTCGTGCTTCCCGTAAAGAAAATATAGTCCCATTTCAGGGATAATAATTCTTGGGAAGTTTCGATACCGCCCTCCACGACGGCTACATAGTCTTCGGGAAATACTTCCGTAATAATTTCACTGATGATTTTGGCCGTGCTGGACGTAAATTCAGAGGGTTTTAATACGGCCGTATTGCCAGCTGCCAAGGCTCCTATAAGGGGTGAGATGGTCAGTAGGAAGGGATAGTTCCAAGGTGCAATGATAAGCGTATTTCCGTAGGGTTGCGGGTAGAGCCAATCCGAAGAAGGAAAATTGACCCATGTGGAATTCACCCGTTTTGGTTTGCTCCAATAGTCTAGATTTTTCAGGGCCTCGTCCAATTCATAGAGTACGAACTGGGTTTCCGTGGCAAGGGATTCGAACTTCGGTTTTTTAAAATCGGCATAAAGGGCATCACAAATTCGGTCTTCATAAGTAATTACGGCCGCTCGTAGCTTTTTAAGGTAGGATTTTCTAAACTTCAGGTCCTTTGTAACCCCCGAACCAAAAAATTCCCGTTGTTTTTTCACCATGGATGCAATCATAGGTCATTTTGTTTTTGCAATGTTTCGAATCATACCACCAAAAATAAAATAATGAAAGGGAACGAGACTGTACCAATACAAGCGCCCTTTTAGGCCACGTGGGCGAAAAGTGGCGGTCTGATGCAATACATTGTCCCTGTCGATTTTAAATTCCAGCCATGCCTCACCAGGCAATCGCATTTCGGCAAAGAGCAACAGTCTTTTTTTCTTTTTATCCGCCAAGAGTACCCGCCAAAAATCCAGGGAGTCCCCCGGATAAATTTTATCAGGATGGGTTCTTCCCCTTCTTAGTCCCACCCCACCAATAAGCTTATCCAGAAAACCCCGTAATTTCCATAAAATGTTACCGTAGTACCAGCCTTGTTCCCCTCCAATTTTCCAGATATTTTCCATCACTTTTTTTGGGTCTTCTATTTTAATTGTCTGTTGGTCCTGCAGCACCCCGTATTTGGGAACTTGTATATATTTTTCCAAACTTTTGTTAAAGCGCCCACTGACCATACTGTCCTTCCAACTGCTTACAACTAAGTTTTGTTCTATTTTTTTAAAGGCCATTTCAATGGCTTCCTTGTAAGAATGTGTATTGATTTTAAGTAGTTTAGCTAGTTTGTCGTCTCTGGCGATAACTTCAATTTTCATACTGTCCACAAGGTTTAATGCTAATTTATAGGATGTGGAGGTGACAAAATAGAGCCAATAGGATGATAGTTTTGGGGTCATTACGGGTACTGTAAATATCCAATTTTTAAATCCCCTAACCTCTGCATACTGGTGCAACATTTCTTTATAGGTGAGCACGTCGGGGCCAGCTATATCAAAAGAGTCATCAAAGGTCTTTTCATTCCCAAGAACACCGATTAGAAAGGAAATGACGTCCCTGATTGCAATGGGATGCGTTTTTGTCAAAACCCATTTTGGGGTAATCATGACGGGTAGTTTTTCACAAAGGTCCCTAATGATTTCAAACGAAGAGCTACCGGAGCCCACGATTATTCCGGCCCTAAGTACGGTAAGTGAAAATTCTCCTTTTGATAGGATATCCTCAACATTTTTGCGGGAACTCAGATGCTTGGATAATTTTTTATCGTTTACGATACCACTGAGGTAAATTACTTGTCGAATGTTGGTGGAAGCCAAATATAAATTGAAATTTTTTGCGGTAGCAGCTTCCTTTTCATCAAAATTCTTGGTAGATGAACTCATGGAATGAATCAGAAAGTAAGCGATTTCTATATCTTTCGGCAGTACATCCGGCTTGACTTCCTCTAAAAAGTCAACTTCTACAATTTCAACTTGGGCCTTTGTTTCCTCATCAATGGAGAACCTATCAGAATCACGTACCGCGCATACTACATGATGGCCGTCCGAAATCAATTGCGGCAGTAATCGCATGCCTATATATCCGTTGGCACCTGTAAGTAATATTTTCATAGCTGTAGAAAATTTATTTTACTATTGACATTTGAAATCGGGAATCCTTATAGATCTTCCAAGGAGGTTGGAGTGTTATCGGCTTTAAACGCCAATAGTTTTTTGAAAAACTTTTGAACGGCTTTGGTATCCGATTCCACTTTAATAAAATATTGGTCCCTATAAAGCGAATACACGGAGGACTCGCCTTTGTAAAGCGTAAGTTTATAATAAGGCACAATTAGGGCAAAGGTTTCCAATAGGGACCTGAACCTCACAATAATGCCCTTTGGCCTAATTTCAATATTACAGGTGTCCATATTGTTATCCAATATGAGCAAATTTCGTATCTCAATACTTGCCTCTGTAATAATGAGTTTGGGTGATCCTATACCTCCCAAGTTCCAGCGCTCCTTAAGGGTAAAGGGTTTGCCTACCTCATTGTCGATTTTTTGGGAAATGGACTTATTGTTATAGGATACGTTCAATATCATGCTATCATATTTTAGGAGTCCTGTTTGGACTATAAATGGGATAATTAAAGTTACAGAAAAGAAGGGGTAATGACTATAGATTCGACTTAAAAGGACAAAAAATGCTTAGTTTTGCAGCCTTAAATCCTAGCAGATGAATATTCAAGTAGTTTTAGAGGCGAAGGTCAAGGAGGCAATCTCGTCCCACTATGGTGTAGCATTGGAATCAGTGGAATTTCAGCCCACTCGAAAGGATTTTGAAGGGGATATTACCATTGTCGTTTTTCCTATGCTCAGACAGGTTAAGGGAAATCCGGTCCAAATAGGGGAAGTGATAGGCTCCTATCTGGAAAAGGAAGTAGTGGAAGTTGCCGGTTTTAACGTGGTGAAGGGATTCTTGAATATCATTATTTCGGATACATATTATCTAGAGTTTTTCGATAGTGTAAAAGAAGATGCTAATTTTGGACTTGTTCCATCTTCAAACGAGGCCGTAATGGTCGAATATTCTTCCCCCAATACCAACAAGCCCTTGCATTTGGGTCATATTCGAAACAATCTCTTGGGCTATTCCGTAGCCGAAATTCTAAAAGCTTCCGGTAAGAAAGTCTATAAGACCCAAATTATCAATGACCGGGGCATCCACATCTGTAAGAGCATGCTGGCATGGCAGCGATTTGGACAGGGCGAAACACCTAAAAGTACCAGTCTAAAAGGGGACAAATTGGTAGGTAATTATTATGTAGCTTTTGATAAGGCTTATAAAGCGGAAATTGAACAACTGATTGATAAAGGAGTAGATAAAAATGTGGCCGAAAAGGAGGCGCCTATCTTATTGGAAGCTCAAAAAATGCTCCAAAAGTGGGAGGCCGGTGATGAGGAGGTCGTAGCCCTTTGGAAGAAGATGAACGGATGGGTGTATGACGGGTTTGAAATAACTTACAGGAACCTTGGAGTGGATTTTGACACCTATTATTACGAAAGTGATACCTATTTGTTGGGTAAGGACGTGGTGGCTGAAGGTCTGGAAAAGGGAGTTTTCAATAAAAAGGAGGATGGCAGTGTTTGGATAGATTTGACCGATGAGGGCCTTGACGAAAAAATCGTACTGCGTTCCGATGGTACTGCCGTGTATATGACCCAGGATATAGGCACGGCCATACAAAGGGTCAAGGATTACCCGGATATAAACGGTATGGTCTATACCGTTGGAAATGAACAGGACTATCATTTCAAGGTGTTGTTTTTGATTCTGAAAAAGCTCGGGTTTTCATGGGCCGAAAAACTATATCATTTAAGTTATGGCATGGTGGATCTGCCCAGTGGAAAAATGAAGAGTAGGGAAGGAACGGTTGTGGATGCCGATGACCTTATGGAAGATATGACCAAAACAGCTGAGGCGATCTCAAAGGAACTGGGCAAGCTAGAAGGCTATTCAGAAGAGGAACGCGCTGAACTCTACAAAATGATAGGACTTGGGGCTCTAAAGTACTACATACTAAAGGTAGATCCAAAGAAGCGAATTTTGTTTGACCCCGAGGAGTCTGTCGATTTTCAAGGGAATACTGGTCCCTTTATTCAATATACCTACGCCCGCATCCAGTCTATTTTAAGAAAGGCGGAAGAGACCCATGTAAATATTGAGGCGACCACACAAATTTCAGAGCTCCATATAAAAGAAAAGGAACTTCTGAAGCAAATACAGCTGTTTCCCGAAACCATTCAACAGGCTGCGGAAAATTATAGTCCGGCGTTGATTGCAAATTATACGTACGATTTGGTCAAGGAATTCAATTCTTTTTATCAACAGGTATCCATACTTGGCGAAGCCGATGAGCAAAAAAAAATCTTCAGGGTACAATTGTCAAAAAAAGTTGGGGATACCATCAAAGTGGCTTTCAGTTTGCTGGGAATCGAAGTTCCGGCAAGAATGTAACATCAAAACCTGATTCGAAAACTTGCATTGGGCGTTACACCAAGAGATACCCGTTGAACCGTTTCGATTTCATTGCTCTCGTTTAGTCTATAATAGGTGTTCAATAGGTTCTTTCTGTTTGTAAAATTCAGAACAGAAGCACCTACCGATGCTCGTAGGGTTTTGCTCAGATTAAAATCATAGGTTGCGGAAGCATCGGCCCTAAAATATTCCGGTAAGCTACTGCTGTTTGGGGTCTCATAGTTTATTTCATTTGGAAATGTTGAGGTGTCGAGGGGGTTAGTAACGTCTGGCCTGGTATACGGCTTGCCCGATCTGTAGTTAAAACCAATACCTATTTTAAAATCGTTGTAATTATAATTTCCGGCCAGGGTAAAGGAGTGTTCCAACTCCAAATTGTTGGGAAAGCTGGGCGGTATTAAGGTATTAAAGGTGTATTTGTTGTCATTATAGGCATAACTGAACCAAGCGCTATAATCGTTCGTTTTTTTGTTGATTAAAAATTCCACACCCTTTACCAAATATTCCCCAATTTCACCATCAAACTGATTTTGGTTCTGGAAACCTTGGGTATATACATTGATACCTGTTACGTTCTTATAAAATCCCTCTATACCTACATATAATCTGTTCTCATCATAGTTGAAGCCCAGCGATGCCTGTTTGCCCTGCACAATTGGTAACAGATTCTCATCTGCCAAGGTCCATCTTCTTTTTTCCAGACCTAAAAAGTTCTGTTCCAAGTCAATGATCTGGTTGGTGTATTGGCTTTTAAACTCACCCAAGGCCTCCAACTTAAAATTAGGGGCGAATTCATAGGAGATGCTTAATCTGGGTTCGACCAATACTTTCTCAAAAGTATTGATATTGGCAATATAGTTTAACCTACCCCCAATTTGGGCAAAGAGACTTTTGTCCTCCGTTTCAAATCGAAATTCAGAATAAACGCTGTGAGACCTAATAACACCCTTCACACTACTTTCAAAAAAGGGCTGGTTTATTCGTGTAATGTTCTCAATACCGGTTTCGGTGAATTGGTAGCCGTTCGTCCATTGCAAGGTGGGGGCCAATTTGTAAGTGGTATTGAGTCTTGCACTGGATTCCTTTACGAGGTTATTTTGGTACAATTGGCGTGTCGCACTTTCTGTAATACTGAACGCTGTGAGCCTGTATTGGGTGTAATAGACGTTTGCTTGCGTATGGAAGTTATCCGTCCATTCGCTTTCTAGGCTTCCCCCAAAGGAAATGTTGATCTGGTCCAAGGAATTTTCGGTAGCATCGTTACCATCGGGACTAAGCGTAAAATTGTCCAAGTCATTGTTGATATGGATGAGGCTTAGCCTAACTTTATGATATCGGTCGATATCATATAACAACTTACCCGTAAAATCGTAAAAATAAAAGTCATTGTCCGTACGCACTTCACTATCCTGAAAGGCCTTTTCCGAAAAAGTGGTATAGGTGGGTGTCTCTAGAAAATCGGTTACGGACCTTCTTCCCGAGAATTGTACGGCCAAGTTTTCCGCTAGAGGGATTTGTCCGTAAACATCCCCACTGATTAGATTGAAACCGGCACCGCCATAGAACGTGCTTTGAATCTCATTTTTTGTTCGAAGGTCCATCACCCCGCTTACACCATCCCCATAAATGGAACTGGTTCCATTTTTAATAACGGTGATTTTATCGGTCAAATATGGATTGAAGGCCGATATAAGTCCGAAAAAATGGCCGGACTGGTACATCTTTATTCCGTCCCATATAATCAGGTTTTGGTCATTGGTACCTCCGCGGATGTTAATGTCCGAAACGGTCTCGTCCACACTTTTGATTCCAGGAAGCGATTGTGCCGATTGCAATATGTCTGGCTCAATCAAACCGGGCAGAATCCCGAATTCTGCCGTGTTCATTTGTATGCTACCATCGGAAAATTTGGCTAGACCATCCGTTAGGAATTTATAGACTACGACCTCCTCCAACTCCTGATAGCTAAGCGCCAAGGCTATGGAAGTACAAGGGGATTTGTAACTAAGTTTTTCTGCCGAAATGAAATAAGGTTTGAACCCCAAATGGCTGATTTGGATGACAGCGGTGCGCGGAACCTCCTCAAAAGCAAAGGTCCCGTCCATATTGGTAATCATGGCGATGTCCGAATCCAAGACCCGAACAGTGGCACCCGGTATGGTATTGTCTTCAAAATTGTCCAGTACCATACCACAAACGGAAATAGTGTTCTTAAGTAGTATCGAATAATAGCGGTCGCTTAGTTTTTCGATTTGTAGGGGAGTTTCTGCTGATATATGGGCAATGGAGGCTTCAAGTTCATTTGTATTTGGCCTATTTAATTCGATGCCATCCAAGTCGGCATCGGCAAAGGAAAACTTTACATTGAACTCGGTTTCCAATTCCTGAAGCAAACCAATGACCGGAATTTTTGGTTTGGAGGTTTCCTGTGTCCATCCGTTGTTCATTAGGAATAACAGAAGGACTATGACAAAATGGACACTAAGCGTTTTAAGGGGCGCTTTCCTCATAGAACAGCACTTTGTTGCCCTCTAATTTAAAACTAATTTGAAGAGGTGTGCTTATACTTTTTAAAGCCAAATCCAAATTGGAATTGCTAAATGTGCCTGTAAACAATTGATTTTCATCAATATCATCAAGGCTTACTTCCAAATCATGTTGACGTTGTAATTCCGCAAGAACATATTTTAAAGGGATACTTTTAAAGGAACTCTCGTTGTTTACCCAAGATGGTTGTCCGTTGACTTCCGCCTTTGATTTTTTTATTATACCGTCAATTGCAACAGCCGAATTCCCGGCGGGGAGTTTAAATTCCGTACCGTTAAAAGTTACGCTCACCAAGCCTTCGTAACAGGTAACCTCAAAAAAACCATCCCTGTTCTCTACATTAAATTGGGTTCCCAAAACGGTCACCGTTCCTTGTTGGGTGGTAACTGTAAACTTTTTGCCCTTCGCCACTTTGAAAAAGGCCTCTCCATCAAGGCTAATTGCTCTTTTCGTGTCCCAGTTTTTTTCGCTGTAGGATACTTTAGATTCCGCGTTCAACAGAATTTCAGAGGAGTCGGGCAACGTAATTTCGGTATTTTCAGCAAACGAAGTACTTATGGTTTCGTCAAGTGTGTTGATGTAAAAATATGCCCCAGCAAGTAACACTGCTACGACAGCCGCTACTCTTAAGAAAGCTTTAAAAGGAGATAGGGAGATAACCTTGGTCGCTTCCTGGTTGCTTTTTGATTCTTGAAGACGTTCCCAGGCCTTATTACTATCAAATTGAGGAGCACGTAATTCTTTGGAAGTCTCCGCTATTCTTTGATAGGTGGCAAACTCCTCGGACTTCTTGAATTCTTCAAGTTCCGACTCTGAAAGCTCATTATTAAGCCATTTTGCCAAGTAATTTTCCTGCATATCTATTTAGCTTTATACCTCTTTAACAACTATCTATTAAAAAACCCTACTTTTCTTAGTTGATAGTTAGAAGTTGTTAGTTTTTAGTAATTGATTTTCCAAGGTCACCTTGATTTATCAGTCTTTAAACAGAAATTACCGCTTTTTATGTTTTACGTGTGCAGATGGTATTTTGTAATTTCCAACAACCAACAACCAACAACCATATTAAATCCCCTCTATCTTTTCCCGAAGCGCTTTCAGCGCCAAATGCATCCTCTTTTCAATGGCCTTTACGCTTACCCCTTCCATTTCGGCAATTTCAACATATTTTTTTCCATCGATCCTATTCAATAGGAATGTAGACCGCTGGTTATCGGGCAGGTCGTTCAAAGCTTGGTCCAATTTTGCCTTGAATTCGTTTTCCTCCATGAGAAACTCTGGGGACTCATGGGTGGTCTTCAGGGATTTATCGGCATATTTAAGCCGCACCTTTTCCGCCTTGATAACATTTAAGTATACATTGTTGGCAACGGTATATAAAAAAGACTTTGCTTTTTCTGGTGCGACCTTTGCACAGTTTTCCCAAAGTTTTACAAAAGCCTCCTGCACGGCATCATTTGCCTTCTCTTCATTGCCAAACTTATAATATATGTAGTTGAAAATCGTTTTTGAATAAGCATTGAACAAAGTACTGTACGTACTTTCCTTGCATACATTTTGAGGTTCGTCAGCTTTCAATGTCCTGTTTTTTTCAAAGATATTTTAAAAAAAATTAAAAAGCAGGTAGGGTTTTTTTTCAACGTGTTGTTTTACTGCCGAATAAATTATAATACCAAATCGTTATGAAAAAGTTTTTAAATGTTGCTTACTTGGGCATATTTGTTATTGCACTGAGTTTTACCTCATGCCAAGATGAATTCGAAGAGATTAACACTGGTGATGAACCAGCGGCCATTACGGCTAGTTCAGCTGCCGGTATTTTGATACAGAATACCGTCACTAGGGACGGTTCCTTTGATAATATCGTGGACGGCACCAGCTGTTACGACGTAAAGTTTCCCTATACCGTTGAGGTGAATGGATTGGAATTGACCATAAACTCTAGGGAAGATTTGAAATTGATCGAAGAAATTTTTGATGAGGTGGACGATGATGAGGATTTTCTGGAAATTCTTTTTCCCATTACCATTACATCGGGCGACTTTACCGAAATAAACATCAATGGTTTTGAGGATTTGAGAGAGTTGGCCCAACAGTGTAAAGAGGGCGGTGAAGATGATGATATTGAGTGTATAGATTTTGTATATCCTATGACCTTATACACATTTGACATCAACCTGGAGCAAACCGGGGAGGTGGTTGTTGAAAGCGACAGGCAATTAAGACTTTTCTTCAAAGGTTTAGGGGATAATGAGCTTGTGAGCTTTGATTTTCCCATTATGTTGGAATTGTACGATGGTTCTAAAATAGAGGTGAACAGCAATGAGGAATTGGCAATGAACATACGAAATGCCAAGGATGCCTGTGACGAGGACGATGATAACGATTATAACGACGATGATTTTGATGACGAAGATTTGGAGGAGTTCCTTGTATCCTGTCCGTGGAAAGTACTTGAAGTGATAAGGGACGATGTAAGTGAGATCGCACAATACGTAAATTACTATTTTGACTTTAAGGCAGATGGAACCGTATATGTTAGCAACCGTTTAGGTTTTGAAGCCAACGGTACTTGGTCTTCCATCATGGGAGATAATGGTCCCAAAGTGACCATGAATATAGAAACTTTATTAGGCTTCAATATGGAGTGGACCATCTATAAAACTGAAGAAGGTGTCATTAAGTTCTATAATGGGGAAAGAAACCGAATCTGGATGCGTAGGGATTGTGAAGGAGTCGGCATTGGATTTGATCCTGAGAATTTGAGGAACATTCTAAGGGAATGTGTATGGGTTATCAAGAATGTAGAAAACCAAGGAGAGGAGATCGATCGTCTTTTGGGTTACGAGTTTAAATTCTTGGCGGAAGGTGTAGTAACCCTAAGCAATGGTGTAAATACTTCAGAAGGTACTTGGGAAATTGGCTTTAACATGCAACAACAACTTGCAGTTTCCATCACAATGGGTGATGAGCCAGGAGTAAGTTTTGAATGGCCAGTTCGTGAACTTACTCAAAGCCGACTAAAGTTTGAAGTCGATGAAATTGACTATGAACTGGTGTTGCAAAGAGTTTGTGACGATAATGCGGATGATGCAGATGTCCTGGAAATTAGGAACTTCATGATGGGCGGTGACTGGACCGTTGCATCTTATATAGACGAAAGTGTTGATGAGACCCTTGATTTTGGAGGGTATAGTACCGCCTTCATGCCAAACCTACAAATGGAACTTAAAGAAGGTGGGGTGGTTTATGCTACTGGACTATGGCGAGTTCTTAGAAACAAGGATGGTAAGCTTAAAGTATATCTGAATTACGGAGACAATATGCCTATGAACGAACTGACCGATGATTGGGAATTTGTTTCCATGACAGAAGGAAGGCTGGAGTTAAAGGATGTTAGCAGTGATGGTACCATATCCATCTTGGTATTGGAAAAATAAAAATTGGGCCTATGGGGAATTATTCCCCATAGGCCTTATCAATCAAAAAACTCGTTTTAAAAATGAAAAAACTAAAAAAATTAAGCTTAGTGGTGATGGCCTTGACGGGTCTGGTATTCGTAGCCTGTGAATCCTCTGATGATTCCAATGATGTAAATGAAATAGTAAACGCAGAGCAGGTCAAGTCTACCATTACATCGGGCAGTTGGCGTGTGGCTCTTTTTGAGGAGGATGGGCTTGATCAAACAAATGATTTTTCCGATCATACTTTTGTTTTCGAGTCGGATGGTAGGCTTATTGCGGACAATGGAGAAACTTCCGTTTCAGGCGCATGGTCCATTACTTCAGATTCTAGTAGTAGTGATGACGACAGTAGTTCAGATGACGATGTTGATTTTAATATTTATTTCGCCTCACCGGCCAGTTTCGAAGAGATTTCCGAAGATTGGGACATCGTTTCCTTTTCCAGTGCGCGAATCGAATTGAAAGACGAAAGTGGCGATGGAAGTATCGACCGTTTGGTTTTTGAAAAAATATAATCCATAAAAATAAAACATCCAAAAATACACCACCAGCAGTAAAGAGTTGGGCCTCGTTGGTGGTGTTGATGGACGTTTTCTGGAAAACGATTTAATGCGAACTTGACTCAAGTTGATATGGGTCTTGCTATGTTACTAATGAAAATGTAATACCTTTTTTGCCCCACATCCCAGCTTTAAGAGCGTCCATAATTTGGATGCTCTTTTTGTTTTTAGATTTTGGCAGTGTTTATGCCCGTTTAGCAATGATATTCTTAAATTTGCTTTCCCATTAAAAACGGAATAGGATGTTTGATAATTTAAGCGAAAAGTTGGATAAAGCCCTTCATGTTCTAAAAGGACATGGGCAGATAACGGAAATCAATGTTGCGGAGACGACCAAGGAGGTGCGAAGGGCCCTTTTGGATGCGGATGTCAATTTCAAGATCGCTAAGGAATTTACCAATCGGGTAAAGGAAAAGGCGCTAGGTCAAAATGTTTTGACTACGTTGCAACCGGGCCAATTGATGGTAAAGATCGTAAAGGATGAACTTACCCAATTAATGGGAGGCGATTCAGAAGGAATCAATCTATCTGGTAATCCGTCCGTTATATTGATGTCTGGTTTGCAAGGTTCCGGTAAGACGACCTTTTCGGGGAAATTGGCGAATTTTCTAAAGAAGAAAAAATCTAAAAACCCTTTGTTGGTAGCATGTGACGTATACAGACCCGCGGCCATCGACCAGTTGCACGTTGTTGGGGAACAGATCGGTGTGCCTGTGTATTCGGATAGGGACAATAACGACCCTGTGGCCATCGCCAAGGCCGGTATTGCCAAGGCGAAGGCGGAAGGTCATAATGTGGTCATCATTGATACTGCCGGTCGTTTGGCCGTGGACGAGAAGATGATGAACGAGATATCGGATATCCATAAGGCCATCAATCCGCAAGAAACCTTGTTTGTAGTGGATTCCATGACCGGGCAGGATGCTGTGAACACGGCCAAGGCATTTAACGATGTCCTGAATTTTGACGGGGTCATCCTTACAAAGCTCGATGGTGATACCCGTGGTGGAGCCGCCATTTCCATAAAATCGGTCGTAAACAAGCCCATCAAGTTTATCGGTACGGGTGAAAAAATGGAGGCTATCGATATCTTCTATCCTTCCCGTATGGCCGATCGTATTTTGGGAATGGGTGACGTTGTTTCTCTGGTGGAAAGGGCACAAGAGCAGTTTGATGAAGAGGAGGCCAGAAAGATTCAGAAAAAAATCGCCAAGAATAAATTCGGGTTTGACGATTTCCTAGGCCAGATCCAGCAAATCAAAAAAATGGGGAACATGAAGGACCTTATGGGGATGATTCCCGGGGCCGGAAAGGCCCTTAAAGGTTTGGATATTGACGATGACGCTTTTAAGCATATTGAGGCGATTATTTATTCCATGACGCCCGACGAAAGGTCCAATCCTTCCAAACTGGATGCCAGTAGAAAGAAAAGAATAGCAAAGGGTAGTGGAAGAGAGGTGCAGGAAGTAAACCAATTGCTAAAACAATTTGACCAAATGAGCAAGATGATGAAAATGATGCAAGGGGGTGGTGGTAAAAAGATGATGCAGATGATGAGCGGTCTTGGGCGTTAATATCGGATAACCAGTAAGAAAAATAACATAGGTGGTAAAACCGATTCAATTTAAAATGAACAACCCGGGTAATTTTGTAGTGTAATGTACTGCCTACTGAAACTGCCTACTGAATACGAAATACATGGAAATTCTTGACGGTAAAAAAATTTCAAATCAGATAAAGGATGAGATAGCCGCTGAAGTGGCAAAGATGCGTGAAAGGGGGGAAAAGGTCCCGCACTTGGCCGCGGTCATTGTGGGTAGCGATGGTGCCAGTCTAACGTATGTTGGTAGCAAGGTAAGGGCTTGTGAACGCGTAGGGTTTGAATCCACCATGGTACGAATGCCCAGCACCACATCGGAACAGGAATTGTTGAAGAAGATCCACGAGCTGAACGAGGATAAAGATATTGATGGATTTATTGTCCAGTTACCCTTACCGGAACAAATCGACACCCAAAAGGTCATCATGGCCGTCCATCCGGATAAGGACGTTGATGGTTTCCATCCCATGAACTTCGGGAAAATGGCCTTGGATATGAGTACGTTCATTCCTGCTACACCCTTTGGTATTTTGGAATTGTTGGAACGTTATCAAGTCGATACCAAGGGAAAACATACGGTTGTAATAGGCCGAAGCCACATCGTAGGAAGGCCTATGAGCATTTTGATGGGGCGAAAGGGTTGGCCTGGAAACTCCACGGTGACCCTAACCCATAGTCATACCAAAAACATCACCCAGATAATTTCTCAGGCAGACATTGTTATTTCCGCTCTCGGTGTGCCAAATTTCCTCAAGGCCGAAATGGTCAAGGACGATGCGGTGGTCATCGATGTGGGAATCACAAGGGTTCCGGATGATTCCACTGAAAAGGGCTATTACATTACAGGTGACGTGGATTACGAAAACGTAAGTAAAAAAGCATCTTTTATTACCCCCGTTCCGGGAGGTGTTGGCCCCATGACCATCGCCATGTTGCTTAAAAACACCCTATTGGCTCGGGAAAGGCATAGGAGCAGGGAATAAGAAAAATTATTTCAAATACTTGAGCCCTACAAATAGTATTGTGGGGTTTTTAGTTATCTAAACTTTGGCTACTGGCTACTGGCTACTGGCTACTGGCTACTGGCTACTGGCCTGCCCAGTTTGTGTGGAATCATTCGGCCTTAAGATATCCAAGTCGTTGCTGTCGTCATATTCGCAACTACTAACGGTAAGGATTCCAGAGAAAATTAGGGTTATCGCAATTAGTTTTTTCATTCGTTTAGAATTAGGTTAACAGCTTTTTTTTTAAACATTTACTTTTATAGTGATATTTAACTTATCATAATAAATCCCTCGATGAGGGTTTCATAACGTTCAGGATTTGGGTGTGCTTATAATAGGATTACATTGCTAAAATCCTATGCTAGTATAAAACGAACGGTTTCTTTAAATGGTATGTTCGTATATACTACGAAACAGCTTTTTTGACATCATTTTTGTAGTGGTTCACAAAAACAATGCAGGCTTTTGCATTCTTATTTAAATGGTTTACCTTTTAATCAAAAACCGACCTAAAATGATTAGAAATTTTTGTCTCGTCTGTATTGCCCTTTTACTATTGGGTTCTTGCCAAAAAGTCAAGGAGTCTACCTATAGCGTAAACGTTAGTTTTAATGCATCTGTCAGCCAAGAGGCAAAGGATGGTAGGCTTTTGCTGATGTTTTCTTCCGATGACAGTAAGGAACCTCGCTTTCAAATTAACGATGGTCTAAACACACAACTGATCTTTGGGATGAACGTGGATAATATGGATCCCGGTAAGCCCATTACCTTTGACGAAACTGTTTTTGGATATCCGTATCCCAGCATGGCAGATATTCCGCCGGGCGAATACAATGTGCAGGCCTTGCTACATGTTTATGAAACGTTTAACCTGGCTACTGGCCATACAGTAAAATTGCCCATGGACAATGGCGAAGGGCAGCAATGGAACAGTTCGCCTGGTAATCTGTACAGTAAGCCCTTTAAGATTCGGGTAGGCAGCAATGGCATTGAAAATGTGAGCGTGGAGATGGATCAGGTGATTCCGCCTATAGCCGAGCCCGAGGATACGGAGTGGATAAAGCATATTAAGATGAAGTCCGAAAAACTATCCGAGTTTTATGGTAGGGACATCTATCTGGGGGCCCATGTCTTGTTGCCGAAGGGTTTTGACGAACATCCCGAAGCAAAGTATCCCCTAATGGTCTTTCACGGACATTTTCCTTCCGATTTTAGCGGCTTCAGGACTACGCCGCCAGACCCGAATTTGGAACCAGATTATTCCGCCAGGTTCGATTTGAAAGGGTACAACATCATCCAACAGCAAGAGGCGTACGATTTTTATAAAAGATGGAACGAACCCGATTTTCCAAGGTTTTTGATTATCGAAATTCAGCATCCAACACCTTATTACGATGATTCTTATGCCGTGAACTCGGCCAGTCAGGGGCCTTATGGCGATGCCATTACCTACGAACTGATACCCTACATAGAAAAGGAGTTTAGGGGTATGGGCGAAGGATGGTCCCGCTTTCTGTATGGAGGATCCACGGGTGGATGGGAGGCCTTGGCCGTTCAGGTGAAGTATCCGGAGGAATACAACGGATGTTTTGCGGCTTGCCCGGACCCTATCGATTTTAGGGCGTATTGCCTTACCAATATCTACGAAGATGATAATGCCTATTACTATGACGCTGCCCATAAAAAATTGGAAGTACCTTCACATAGGGATTATTTGGGCAATATCCAATCAACCTTGAGGCAGGGAAATCATCTGGAATTGGTGTTAGGCGATAAATCCAGGTCAGGGCAACAGTGGGATATATGGGAAGCCACCTACTCTCCCCAAGGCGATGATGGCTATCCAGTTAGAATTTGGGATAAAATGACGGGGGAGATTGACCACGAGGTGGCCGAATATTGGAAGGAAAATTACGATCTCCGATATATTATGGAGCGCGACTGGGATAAATTGGGCGAAAACCTCAAAGGGAAGATACACATCTACTGTGGGGATATGGACAACTATTACCTAAACAATGCCGTGTATCTCATGGAGGATTTTCTGGAGAGCACCACAGATCCCTATTATGAAGGGGAAGTATTGTACGGGGATCGGGCCGAGCATTGCTGGAACGGTGATTCAGAGCTGCCCAATGCGATCAGCAGGTTGCGATATAACTCCATGTACGTGCCAAAAATAATGAAAAGGATTGAAGAAAGTGCTCCCCAAGGGGCCGATTTGACAAGCTGGCGCTATGAATAGGACGAATAAGGTAGCATGGTTCGTATTCGGGTTTTTGGCTATAGGCGTAGGGCTATATCCATTAATCTATGTCTTTGCCCAAGAGGAAATAGGATTGTTGCTTTCCAAAAGTCAGGAATTGCTGGCCAATGTAATTTGGAATATTGGATTTTTTGGTCATATCCTTTTTGGGGGTGTGGCCCTCATGGTAGGTTGGGTACAGTTTAGCAAACGCTTCAGGAATTCCAACCTTGCCAGACATAGGCTTATTGGTAAGATATATGTCGTATCCGTACTCATAAGTGGAATTTGTGGTGGTTTTATTGCCTTTTATGCAACTGGCGGCCCTATAGCAAAGACAGGCTTTTTTCTGCTTGCCGTTTGTTGGTTGTATTTTACCATTACGGCCTATAGGGCGGCTCGAGAAAGGGATTTTGAAAAGCATAAGGTCTTTATGATATATAGTTATGCTGCTTGTTTTGGTGCGGTCACACTACGCATTTGGTTGCCACTATTAATTTTGCTTATAGGTTCTTTTGAACCGGCATACCGTATTGTCGCTTGGTTGGCATGGGTGCCCAATCTAGTTTTTGCCTACTTCTGGGTCCGGCGTAAAGGGCTTTCAATAGGCTAAAAATTCTTGAATTTTGAGGTTTGTTACATAATTTTATTTCGTAATTAAATATCTTCCTATTTGACTTACTAAAACAATTGACGCAACAAGAATTCCAAAAGATGAAAAAAAGATGTATTCAATTATTTTTTGCATGCTCTGCATTATGGGTCTGTAATTTGGGTTTTGGTCAAAAGGGTAACACAGCATCAATGTCCGGCAACCCCATTTTTGAGGGATGGTATGCCGACCCGGAAGGGGTAGTTTTTGGTGAAGAATATTGGATTTATCCTACTTTTTCGGATGATTATGACAAACAGTTGCATTTTGATGCGTTTTCTTCCAGAGATTTGATAGAGTGGAAGAAGCATGAAAATATATTGGATACTACAAAGATTACATGGTTGAGGCAGGCCCTATGGGCCCCTTCCATTATTGAAAAGGACAAAAAGTATTACCTGTTCTTTGGTGGCAATGATATACAAAGACCTGGCAGGTCATCTTATGACCCCAATAACGACATCAATCATTATGGTGGGATTGGCGTAGCCGTGGCCGATTCGCCTGGAGGTCCGTTCGAAGATTATTTAGGGAAACCGTTGATATCCGATTTTTACAATGATGCCCAACCAATCGACCAATTCGTTTTTAAGGATGTGGACGGAACACATTATTTTTTCTATGGAGGTTGGAGCCATTGCAACCTTGGTAAATTAAATGATGATTTTACAGGTTTTGTACCTTGGGAAGATGGCAGTATTTTTAGGGAAATTACTCCGGAAGGCTACGTGGAAGGTCCTTTTATGTTTCTCCGAAAGAATATATACTATTTTATGTGGTCCGAAGGTAATTGGACAGATGGTAGCTATCGCGTGGTGTATGCCATGGCAAATAAGGCTACGGGTCCCTATAAACGAATAGGCACGGTATTGCAATCAGACGAATCCGTTGCCACGGGAGCCGGCCATCATTCCGTAATCAATGTGCCCGGAACGGATGAATGGATTATGGTGTACCATCGTAGACCTATTCCCAACGAGGACAGAGACCACAGGGTAACTTGTTTGGATGTAATGGAATTCAATGAGGATGGGACCATCAAGCCCGTAAAAATCACCTTTGAAGGTGTAGAAAAACGAACAATAGGAGATAAATAAAAATAAAATACACAGATGAATTATAGAAGGTTTGGAAGGACAGATTGGCAAGTAAGTGAGATAGGATATGGAATGTGGGGCATGGCTGGTTGGAAAGCTTCGGATGATGAGCAATCCGCCAAGTCCCTTGATCTGGCCGTAGAAAACGGCGTTAATTTTTTTGATACGGCATGGGGTTATGGCGAAGGCCATAGCGAGGAACTTTTGGGCGACCTTGTAAAAAGACATCCCTCCAAAAAATTATATACGGCTAGCAAGATTCCTCCCAAGAATTTTCAGTGGCCCGCCAAACCGGAATATGCTTTTGAGGACTCCTATCCTACGGACCATATCATGGAATACACCCATAAAACCCTTAAAAACCTCGGACTCGAACAAATAGATTTGATGCAGTTCCATACGTGGGACGATACCTGGAGCGAGCGGGAAGAGTGGCAGCGGACTGTTGAGGATTTGAAAAAGTCCGGTAAGGTGGCGGCTATGGGAATCAGTATGAACCGTTGGGAGCCAGAAAATGGAATTTTGGCACTCGAAACAGGATTGTTGGATGCCGTTCAGGTTATCTACAATATTTTTGATCAAGCGCCAGAGGACAAACTCTTTCCGCTTTGCGAGAAACTGGATATTGGGGTCATAGCGAGGGTTCCTTTTGACGAAGGGACGTTGACGGGTAATTTGACCAAGGAAACCACGTTCCCGGAGGGAGATTGGCGGGGTACCTACTTTGTCCCGGAAAATCTAAATTCTTCCGTTGAACACGCGGACGCCCTTAGGCCCCTAATTCCGGAAGGCATGACCATGGCGGAAATGGCACTCCGATTTATTTTGGAGAACAAACATGTAGGTACCACCATTCCTGGAATGAGAAAACAGCGTAATGTATTGGCTAATTCTGCCACCAGTGATGGTAAATCCCTACCAAAGGAATTAATCAAGGAACTTAAAAAACACCGTTGGGACAGGGTCCCTACTTCTTGGTCACAATAGTTTATTTGGCGAATAATTGCCCCATGTCCTTGAACGCCTTAAACTCCAAAGCGTTACCAGCAGGGTCCAAAAAGAACATGGTGGCCTGTTCACCAACAAGTCCCTTGAATCTTATGTAGGGCTCAATGATAAATTTTACGCCTTTCTGTTTTAGTTCTTCGGAAAAACTTTCAAAGGTGTCCCATGGCAATACTACCCCATAATGTGGAACGGGGACATCATGGCCGTCCACCGGATTGTGGTGAAGCGAATCCGTCTCGGATTTAGGTTTGTAATGGATGACCAACTGATGCCCGAAAAGGTTGAAGTCGACCCAGTGGTCGCTACTTCTTCCTTCTTCGCAATTCAGTATTTCTCCATAGAATTTTCTGCATTCCGCCAAGTTATGCACCGGAATGGCAATGTGAAAGGGTGAAACGTTGTTCATTCTTTAGTTATTTCTTAACGCCGAAATTAACTCTTTTTTGTTCATTTTAGAACGTCCTTCGATACCAATTTCTTTCGCTTTTTCATAAAGCTCTTTTTTGGTCCTCTCTTCATAATTTGGAGCCTTTCCGCCTTTTTTTCCGGAATCTGGTGTATTCGCAATTCTAGCGGACTTCTCCTTGCTATACCCTTTTTCTACGAGTGCCTCGTACTGTTCCTCGTTCAAAATTCCAGATCTATTTTTTTCTTTTGCCATTTTTATTTTAAAACTAGCCAAAAGATTGGAAAAAAGTAGGGCTTTTGTCCTATTGAGTTATCTTATCTTGTAAAAAGGCAATGATTTTATCGTTTACCTCGTCCTGATGCATGGAGTGGCCCAAACCTTCGGTACTATAAAAAATGCTTTCTTGCCATACGGCGTGAACCCGTTCTGAAGCGTGATATGGAGTAATTTTATCCCATCTGTCATGAAATAGCAATCCCTTCTTGTTATTCGTCGATACAAACTTGGAAGACGAAAACTCTCGTATGGTAAATCCAAACCGCTTTTTTATGTACGTTTCCAAAGCGTCTAACATACGATTGGATAAGCCTAAAAGAGTTTGAAAATGATCTATAATTTCATGAAATTCAGAAGGGGAAGCTATAGTCACTATTTTCTCAATGGCATCGTTTGGATTTCGATATTCGTTATATAATATGGTCATTCCCCCAACGGAATGCCCTATAAGATGATGTGGCCTATACTTGATTATCATTTGTTCCAACACTTCGGCATACAAAGGAACATATAGGTGTTCACCCGTTGAATAGCCATGAGCAGGGGCATCAAATGCGATTACATTATAATTGGCCTGTGTCAATTTCTCAAGTAGCTTATGCCACCTCCATGTGTTGCTTTCCCAGCCATGAATCAATAATACCGTCTCCCTATCACCGGGCCAATTGTACGTTTGTATCATGTGGCCGGTAACCTCTATTCGTTCATGTTTGACAGGGTCTAGATATTCCTTTTGATTAGGCAAAACCCTTCCTTTTCTGACTTTCGTAAAAATTGTGAACGCTTTTGAAGCTGCTTTTGTAGGACTTAGGAAAACATAAAGGTTTAATAAAGCTCCGTAAAATTTAGGAATGAGTTTTTTAAACAATGCTTTCATAAAAAATCCTTGTCAAATTGATGTAAGGTGAACTTGGTAAAATCAATCCCAACCTACCATCATATACTTTATTTTCGCCGCATCGGGAATTTGAACGGCCTCAATATTGGTATTTGCCTTGTAGCGAAGATTTTCTGGCAATTCCTCTTTGGCAATCGTAAAATAGATGTCACTATCCTTCAATAGGATAATTACATTGTTTATGGAGGTAATTATTTTTTTTATTTCATATTTCTCTTGAATATCCTTAAAGGTGCTTTCAATATTGATTCCGGTATCGGTCTTGAAACGCTTATCGTTTATCAAAACGTTCTGAATGGTGGGAATACTATCCATATTGGGAGTTAGGGTAAGCAATAGTGCGCCCCCTTTTTCATAGATTTTAATTTTACTGGAACCGTTCCCAAAGTTGGACTGAATGGTATCACGGACTACGGAGTCGTTTTCGTAAATGAGGTCCAAATCCCTTGCCAAACTTGATTTGTTTAATTTACCCACATGATCTGTGGTGATTTTAAAAGTATTGTCATCTTCTTTTTGACACTGTGCTATAATGATCAAAGAAAAAAGAATAATGATTGTTTTGATTGATTTCATGTGTTCTTAAATACTGTTTTAAAGGTCATACTTCAACTCCACTCAGTACTGGGCCATTATTCGCATTTTGTCATGTCTTACTATATAAGCATAAGCTGTAGCTCATTTCAAACAGATCATCGCATAACTTTTTTTAATACACCGAGCACTCCCCGTATAAACGTTGCACTGGTCAGCACTTTAATTACCGGATTTTGTCTAGTACTTCTTCTGGTGGATGAGGTTCTTCGATTGGTTTGGGCTTTTTCCTTTTCTTTTTGCGCTAGTTGCTCGGCCTTGTCAATTTTCTCGTTCAATATTTCGTAGGCACTCTCGCGATCGATTACTTCGCTATATTTTTTTACCAACTTGGATTTGTCAATGAGCTCCTTTAATTCCGTATCTGATAATATATCCATCCGGCTCATAGGTGCTCTTAATAAGGTGGCCGCCAATGGCGTGGGCCTTCCTTTTTCATCCAATGCAGAAATTAAGGCTTCCCCAATCCCTAAGGAGGTAAGTACTTCCTTAGTGTCGTAATAATCTGAAATAGGATAGTTTTCGGCCGTAAGTTTGATTGCTTTTCGGTCCCTGGCCGTAAAAGCCCTTAGGGCATGTTGTACTTTTAATCCTAATTGAGCTAGAACTTCATTGGGTACATCTGTAGGGTTTTGGGTAACAAAATACAGCCCGATTCCCTTTGATCGTATCAATTTCACGATACTTTCTATCTGATCCAACAGGGCCTTGGACGCTTCATTAAAAATTAGGTGGGCCTCGTCAATGAACAAAATCAATTCTGGTCTTTCGCTATCTCCAAGCTCTGGAAAGGTGTCATAAATTTCGGCCAACAAACTGAGCATAAAGGTTGAAAAGAGTTTGGGCCTATCCTGAATATCCGTAAGCCGGATAATGTTGATGTATCCCCGTCCGTTATCATCAATTCTGGTAAGGTCATTCACTTCGAAGGATTTCTCACCAAAAAAAAGGTCGGCTCCCTGCTGTTCCAACTCGATTATTTTTCTAAGGATCGTTCCTGTGGAGCTGGTTGAAATCCGTCCATACTCTTCGGTAAATTCGGCCTTGCCCTCACCCGTGGCATATTGCAATACCTTTTTAAAATCCTTCAGATCCAACAAGGGTAGTTTATTATCGTCACAATATTTGAAAATTACCGCTACGATGCCTTCTTGGGTTTCTGATAGGTCCAAAATCCTGGATAGTAAAATTGGGCCGAATTCAGATACGGTGGCCCGTAATTTGACTCCGCCCTGCTCCGATAAGGAAAGAATCTCCACGGGAAAACTTTTGGGCTCGAAAGGTATTCCAATCTTGGCATGGCGTTCATCAATTTTTGGGTGACCTGGGCTGGGTTGTGCCAATCCGCTCAAGTCGCCTTTCAGGTCCATGAGAAGTACAGGAATTCCCTTGTCCGATAGATTCTCCGCCAACACCTGTAAGGTTTTGGTTTTTCCCGTTCCGGTGGCCCCCGCGATTAGACCGTGACGGTTCAGTGTTTTCAAAGGCACCTTTACCAAAGCATTGGTCATGGCTTCGCCGTTTAACATTGCGGCACCCATGGTGATATAATCACCTTTGGTAGCGTATCCGTTTTCAATATGCTCAAAAAAACTTTCCTTGGAAGCCATGCTTTTATTTTTTGTTAAAAATAGAAGATTTTTAAGCAATAGAAAAAGGGATTGTATTCCAAAACCCAAAAAAAATCACCACTCGTCAAAGCATTTTTCTGCTGTGATTTTAAGTGCTATGTGTATCTTAGGGGTAGTATAGGGTAGTACGCCTACCCACAAAAATTAAAATAAATCGTGGTGTTTAGGGCGCTGAAAAGAGCTTAAACCACATCATTTAAATTTACCATCATGTTATTTTTAGTGCCAAAGGGGCAGATTTATATACTTTTGGGCCTCTGTCTGGCCCTTTTTTCTTGTAATAGCAGTGTAAAAAAGGACCTGCACCCTAAAGCGGGCAGAGTAGACAATTACCGGCAAGATGAACTATCCGTTCAGAAAGGCATGCAATTGTTCAATATGCATTGTGCTAGTTGTCATGATTTTAATGCAGATAATATTGGTCCCAATTTGGCCGGTGTTACCCTTAAGGCGGATAAGGCTTGGCTTACTGATTTTATAAGGAATCCCAAGAGAAAAATAGAGGCCGGTGACGAAAGAAGCGTTCAACTTTATGAAGCCTATTCAACATATATGCCTGCTTTTGGGTATTTTTCAGAAGATGAATTGGAGGCACTATTGGGATTTATCCATAAGTATTCCGAAGCGGAAAGAAAGAGTAAAAAGAAAAGACCCGGAGCTTTGTCAGACCCCATAACGGAAAAAATAAATGAGTCCAACCTCCTGTTGGTATTGGACGAGGTGCTTCAAGTGCCCGCCAGTGCAGAACATCATCCCAAGGCGCGCATCAATAAATTGGCCGCCTTGCGTTTCTCTGAAGGGGAACGACTTTTTATTGCTGATCTTAACGGTAAATTATACGAGGCGAAGGATTCTACTGTCAAAACGTATCTGGATATGGTCCAGCAGCTACCAAATTTTATCAATGCACCAGGTTTTGGGACCGGGTTAGGTAGTTTTGACATTCACCCAAATTTTGAACAGAACGGACTGCTATACACCACCCATACGGAGCCGGCCCATATGCGTGACGCTGATTTCGCATTGCCGGATAGTCTAAAGGTTGGGCTGCAATGGGTTCTTACAGAATGGAAGGCTCAAAATCCGGAAGCGCAACATTTCAGTGGGTCGAAAAGGGAACTGCTGAGGGTGGATATGTTGGGTTCCTCACACGGGTTTCAAGAGGTATCCTTTAATCCAATGGCCAAAAAGGGAGATTCGGATTACGGACTACTGTACCTATGTATTGGTGATGGCGGGGCAATATATGCCGATAAACCCCAATTTGTGGGTCGAAAGGACAAAATATGGGGGTCGGTAATCAGAATAGATCCTTTGGGTAATAATAGCGTAAACGGTCGATACGGTATTCCGTACGATAATCCCTTTGTTGGAAATAGCGAGGATATCCCCGAAATATGGGCCTATGGATTTAGAAATCCCCATCGCATTTCTTGGGATGCCTTGGACCAAAGGCGGATGTATGTCTCCAATATAGGGAGGCATAGCGTTGAGGAAGTGAACCTTGTGGAAAAAGGAGGCAATTATGGTTGGCCCAACAGGGAGGGTACCTTTGTTTTTGATGCCGATGCCAATACAGAGGTGGTCTATCCGCTACCCAAAGATGATAATGGCTTTGCCTATCCCATCATACAATATGATCATGATGAGGGCAATGCGGTCTCTGGGGGCTATACCTATCATGGTACATTAAAAAAACTGCAAGGCAAATACCTCTTTGGCGATATTCCACGTGGTACCCTATTCATGGCAGATGTAACTAATGTGCATCAGGGACAGCAGGCACCCATCCAAAAAATAGGGTTTGTCCTTAACGGAGAGGCTACCTCCTTTGATACCTTGTTGGGCGGTGCCCGGGTGGATCTTAGATGGGGCATGGACAGTGCTGGCGAACTCTATCTTTTTACCAAATATGATGGTAAGGTCTATAAGGTGGTGGATTGCATTGCCAAAGACACTCTTTCCTCTTAAAATTGGTACCTAGGACTGAAAACTATAACCCTGTCTTTTCCTATCTTTGACGAATGGAGAAAATGGATACCATGGCATTGGTGGATAGAGGGTTATTTCTACCTTTAATGGAAGAGTTCTACACCATTCAGGGAGAGGGCTTTCATAAAGGTACGGCGGCCTATTTTATAAGGGTAGGTGGATGCGATGTTGGGTGTCATTGGTGCGACGTAAAGGAAAGTTGGAACGCCGAAACACATCCGCCCACAGATATCGAACATATTGTATACAATGCGGCAAAATATTCGGATACCATTGTGGTTACAGGGGGTGAGCCTTTGACGTGGGATATGGGACCGTTGACGGAAAAGTTGAAAGGCCAAAAACTGAAAACCCATATCGAAACTTCGGGTGCCTATCCTTTGACAGGGTCTTGGGATTGGATATGTCTATCGCCCAAAAAAAACAAACTCCCTGTGGGTCGTATATATGATGAAGCCCATGAACTAAAAGTGATTGTTTACAACAAACATGATTTAATATTTGCCGAAGAACAGGCTGCCAAAACGAACAAGGATTGTATCCTGTATTTGCAACCGGAGTGGAGCGTACGGGAGAAGGTAACCCCAATGATCGTGGAGTACGTTATGAAAAACCCCAAATGGAAGGTTTCCTTACAGACCCATAAGTATTTGAATATTCCTTAAAAGGGGCTATCTGGCTCCGTTACCTTGAATATCGTCAATGCAAGCGGCATCCAACCCGGGAATTTCAACGGATCTGCCCGTTTTTGAGGGTCTCAATAAACTCATTACAGAAGTACCCGATAATACGCAAGCCGGGTTAAGATTCGCAGAATAGCCACTTTTCTTAGTGTCAAAAGATTTTCCCGAAAGTGTAAACTGCAGCTCCGCACGCATAAGGCACCCATCCACATTGCAGTGATTTTCCGCGGCAGTATCTTCATGGTCTGATAAGGCTGTGGTGCCTAAATTCACCAACCCAAAAAGGTGCCCAAATTCATGGTTTAGGGTAGCCGCCTCTACATCTGCATTGCTAACTAATATGCTTTGAGCTGCCAATCGCCGGATGGTGGCCTCATGTATTATCATGGAGGTATTTCTGAAAACGGCACCTAAGGTCACTAAACCCTCATCCTCTTCGTCACCCTCCGCTGGCGCATCCGAAAAATAGATGTAAACCGCTAGAGTAGTGCCATTGCTATAGATGCTTCTGTTTTCAGTTTCCAGATCAGCGATTTCCTGCAAGGTAAGGCTTTCCTCGTTAGGGGAATCCAATTCGCTGTATATGAATTCAATATCCTCTTTGAAGGTATGTAGCCTTAAAAATTTAGTGAATTCTGAAATAGCCGTTGCCGTGGGCCTAAACCCGGAAACATAGGCAATCTCTATTTGAAGTTTATCGTAGGTGTCGTTGGACAGTATATCGTTGGCGGAATCCCCCGTACCCTTTAAATTAAGGGTCTTGTCTATACGTACATCCGGTTCCGTAGTGTCCTTTGAACAGGAACCCAATAGGATAAAAAGCGCCAAAAGGGACACAAATTTAAACTTTTTCATAATCAACTTTTTCAATAGCACAACGTTAAAGATACTATAGAAGTATCACAAAAAGGTCAAACGGGCCAAATAGTCGTCGTTTTCGCCTTGTTTTACCATGTCACAATGCAAACCGTTAAACGTGGCTGCTCTTTTTAAGGTATTAAAATCTACGTACAACCAATCAAACGGTTCACTTACCTCGTTTTTATAGCGCATCGTAAAAGTGACCTCTCCGTAATAGTCCACGTTCTGAGGAATCCAGTAGCCCCCATCCTCCTCGTCTGATTCGTACATATATAGAATATTGCTGGAATCCAGTAAAACCTGTCCGTTTGGCCGGAGCAACCGCTTCATTTGGTTCAAATACGTGTCCAGTTTTTTTAGCTTTCCGGTGATTCCTATACCGTTCATCAATAACAAAAGCGTGTCGAATTGTTGACCGTCCAAACTTAAAAAATCAGCATGTATCGTTTTCAAAACTCCTCTTTGTCTACATACCGAAACGGCCCCTGGAGAAGCGTCCAAACCCGTCACCTCATATCCTTTATTCTGTAAATAAAGACTATGGTTGCCGGCCCCACAACCTACATCAAGTACCATGCCTTTGCAATGCTCCAGGGCAATTTGTTCCAAAAGGGGCATTTGTTCAAAACTACGGAACATATAAGGAAGTGGTAAACGGTCCTCCTCGTCCAAGGACGAAATGGTGATGATATCTTCCGTATACTTAAGGTTGTGGTAATCCAAAAGGGCCTTGCCCAAAATATCCTCTGACAAATTTTATATTTTTAATGCTACAAAAATCTCGTTTTAAACAGGACTTACCTAGTTTTGGAGCGAAAATTTGGATGATGGACAAGATACTGAAACAACTTCCGCAATGGGCTTCCGATAAAAAAGCCGAAAACAAGAAATTCTTCGCTAAATTAAGGAAGAAACCGCCCAAGAATTTGGATTATGTGATGCAGGAATTGCATGAAGCCGAATTCGAACGGACGGATTGCCTTACCTGTGCCAATTGCTGCAAGTCTACCGGTCCTTTGTTCACGAATGCTGATATTGAACGAATTTCCAAGCATTTTAGAATGAAGCCCCAGCAATTTATCGATGCCTATCTACGCATCGATGAGGAGAACGACTATGTGCTTCAGCAAGTGCCATGCACTTTTTTGGATGCCGATAATTATTGCGCTATCTACGAGGTGCGGCCTAAAGCCTGCAGGGAGTTTCCCCATACCGACAGGAAAAAGTTCCAACAGATAAGCCACATCACTTTAAAGAATGTAACCATTTGTCCAGCAGCCTACAATATCGTGGAGGAAATGAAGAAGCGGATTCCCGTATAACCTGTTTAAAAAAATTGACATGATTTTGTATATTTAAGGATATGGAACAATTAATTCAATACTTTGAAACGATTCCTTCGGCACATCGTTCCTTGATACTGGTGGGAGGTATAACTTTTTTTTGGGTTTTGGAAGGTATCGTTCCGTTATTCACGTTACGCTATAAAAAATGGAAACATGCCGTCCCTAATTTCTTTTTTACTCTAACGACCATCGTCATTAATTTTTTCTTGGCGTTTTTGTTGTTGAAAACCGCAGATTGGACCGTGGCCAATGATTTTGGCATCCTTAATTGGCTACCGGCAATGCCTTTGTGGTTGTATGTGCTACTTGGTGTTATGCTGTTGGATTTGATCGGGGCGTACTTGGCACATTGGGTGGAGCATAAGGTAAAACCCTTGTGGATGGTTCACTTGGTACACCATTCCGATCATCACGTGGATACGACTACGGCGAACAGGCACCATCCTTTGGAATCTTTTGTTCGTTATCTATTTACCTTGTTAGGGGTGCTTTTGGTAGGGGCGCCTATTGGCATCATTATGTTATATCAAAGCTTGTCGGTCGTACTCTCGCAATTCAATCACGCCAATATTAAACTGCCTACAAAATTGGATAAATATCTGAGTTACATTATCGTTTCTCCGGACATGCACAAGGTCCACCATCACTATGTGCTACCTTACACGGACAGTAATTATGGAAATATTTTTGCCATTTGGGACCGATTGTTTGGTACCTATATGCATTTGGACAGGGAATCGATCGTGTACGGTGTGGATACCTTCCCAGATGAAACGGAAAATTCGAGTATATCCGGACTGCTAAAACAGCCTTTTCACAAATACCGTAGGCCAACAACTGTAGGTGACGCTGATTAATTTAATCATACATCAAATACTTGGCTCGCATTTTCTTGAATTTCTCCAGTTCTGGTTGCCAAGAAGCCTTTATTTCCCCTTCCGTAAGCCCCGACTCGATTTGTTTTTGAAGTTCAGGGGTGCCGGCGTGCTTTGTAAATCCCTCGGTTAAAAAGAACTTGCTTTTATCGGTTGTATTTTTATAGGCATCCAAAATCCATTGCAAGGAAACTTCGCTTATTCTTGGGGTATTGGAGAGGTCTTTTCCAAAACAATTTTTGCCCTCTTCCTTGGGATATTTACTTCCAAAATTGGGTTCCGGAACATAGGAAAAATTATAAGACGTTGAATCCATGAAGGAAGCCCCATACCGCTGAAATTGAAATTCCGTACCGCGACCTGCATTGACGTTGGTACCTTCAAAAAGCCCCAAACTAGGGTAGAGATTGATGGAAACATCATTCGGTAGATTGGGCGAGGGGCGTATAGGGATTTGATAAAATTTGTCGTGTGTCCAGTTCTTTAAGGGAATAACGGTTAGGTCACATTTTTTGCCTCCTTCCAACCAACCTTCACCGTTGATCATGTTAGCGTATTCGCCAATACTCATGCCATATACTAGGGGGATTTCGTTCATTCCCAAGAATCCGGAGTGTTCCTTTTGCATCGTGGGGCCATCTACGTAATGGGCGTTTGGATTGGGTCGGTCCAAAACCAAAACGGGGATATTACTTTCGGTACAGGCTTCCATAATCAATTGTAGTGTGGCGATATACGTATAGAATCGGGTTCCAACGTCCTGTATGTCGAATAGGACCACATCCAACCCCGCCAATTGTTCTGCCGAAGGTTTTCTGTTCTTTCCATAGAGGGAAATGATGGGAAGCCCCGTCTCGTTATCCGTACCACTGTCCACTTTTTCACCGGCATCGGCCTTGCCACGAAAACCGTGTTCCGGTGAAAACACCCTTTTTATGTGGACATTCAAATTTAACAATGAATCGACCAAGTGGGTATATCCGTTTTCCTTAAAAATGACTGAGGTCTGGTTCGCCACAATGCCAACCGATTTCCCTGCCAACAGCGGAAGATATGCATCGGTTCTATTGGCCGCTACTAGAATTGGCTTGGTTTCCTTCTGAATGGGTTCCGTGCCCAAAACCGGAGAGACATCCGCAGTCTTCCTTCCCGAGTTTCCGCATGAAAGGCAGATCAGGAAAGATAAAAAAAGGGTATTTTTGAATCGGTATAAAAACAACATCATTTGAACTTAGAGTATTTTATTGCCAAACGGCTTATTACGGGCAAGGAACATAAAATTAGTATTTCCGCGCCAATAATAAAAATTGCGATAGCGGCCATAGCCATTGGTGTTGTAATGATGTTGATTGCCATCGCTACGGGGGTAGGACTAAAACATAAGATTCGGGAAAAAGTGACGGCCTTCAATGGCCATATACAGATTTCCAACTATGACAATAATCGGTCTGAAGTATCGGTATCACCTGTATCCACAAAACAGGATTTCTATCCCAGATTTACGGATGTGGACGGGATTCGACATGTGCAAGCCGTAGCCACGAAAGGAGGGATTATCCGAACGGAGGACACGTTCGAGGGCATTATAGCCAAGGGGGTAGGAGAGGATTACTATTGGACGCCCATCAATGAATTTTTGGTAGCCGGAACTTTACCTGACTACACCGGTGAACTCAACTCAGAGGTCCTCATTTCCCAATTAACCGCCAACCGTTTGAAATTGGGTATTGGGGATTCTTTTTTTACATTTTTTTTAAGGGACGATGATACCAATAAGATGCCGAATCAACGGAAATTCGTTATTTCAGGCATTTATGACAGTGGTTTCGAAGAGATAGACAATAGGTATATCTTTATTGACATCAGGCACATTCAACAAATGAACAAATGGGCCGATGATGAGGTGGGGAATTTTGAGGTGTTGCTGGACAATTTTGACGACATCGATGCCAAGAACAACGAAATTTATAGTAAGACAGTTTCTTATTTGAATACCACCACATTGATGGACAAATACTATAAAATTTTTGAATGGATAGGCTTGTTCGATTTTAATATCGCTCTGATTATTGGCATCATGATCATTGTAGGTGGCATCAACATGATTACAGCCCTTTTAGTGCTCATTTTGGAACGCACCCCCATGATAGGAATACTAAAAGCCTTGGGTACCACCAACTGGAGCATTCGAAAGGTCTTTTTGTACAATGCAGCCTATTTGATAGGGATTGGGCTGTTTTGGGGAAATTTGATTGGATTAGGCTTTATATGGGTGCAGGACAGATATCGGGTGTTTAAGTTTCCAAATCCAGAGGAATATTATATCGAATACATACCCGTGCATATTAATTTGATTACGGTGTTGCTATTGAATATCGGGGTGCTTTTCCTGTGCCTGTTGATGCTCTTGATTCCCTCCTACATCATCACCAAGATTTCGCCTGTGAAGGCCATTCGCTTTGAGTAATTATAAGACCTGAAAGTATCGGTATTTCTTTTTGTTTCTGTTTTAGGTACATTTGGATCAAACCAAATGTTATGATTCGAAAAATCCTATTCGTCGTTCTCTTGTTACCAATTTTCCAAAATGTAACGGGACAAAAACTATCCCGCACCGAGAAAAAAATCATCAAAAGTATCGAAGCCAATAATCCCGATGCCATTGGCTTTTTGGAAAAGGTGGTGAACATCAACAGCGGCACCCTGAATTTGGAAGGGGTGAAGAAGGTGGGGGCCGAATTCAGTACTGCTTTTGGCGACATCGGTTTTGAAACGAATTGGATTTCCATGCCCGCGGAAATGAACCGGGCAGGGCATTTGTTTGCCGAGACCAAAGGTTCCAAAGGAAAAAAGCTGTTATTAATCGGACATCTGGATACCGTTTTTGAGGAGGACAGCCCTTTTCAAACCTTTACGATGGTCAGTGACAGTACGGCCCACGCCCCTGGAGGCAATGATATGAAAGGTGGCAACCTCATTATTCTGTATGCCCTAAAAGCCTTGCAAGAAAATAATTTGTTGGGCGATGCCCAGATTATTGTGGCCCTAACGGGCGATGAGGAAAGTGCCGGGGACCCTTTGGAGATAAGTAGGAAGGACTTAATAGATGCCGCCAAAAGAAGCGATATTGCCTTGGGATTTGAAACATCGACCGGGTTTAACTACGCTACCGTAGCTCGACGTGGCTCTTCGGGATGGAAGGTGGAAGTAGAGGGGAAACGGGCCCATTCTTCGGGTATCTTTAGTGAAAATACGGGTGCGGGGGCCATTTTTGAAATGTCCCGTATCCTTCATGGTTTTTATTCCGATGTAAAAGGGGAGGAACTTTTGACCTTCAATCCCGGGACGTTGTTGGGAGGTACTTTTGTGACCTTTGATGACATGACAAGCAAAGGCACCGTTTTTGGAAAAACGAATGTGGTCGCCCAACGGGCCGAGGTACGGGGTGGACTGAGGTTTATTTCGGAGGAGCAAAAAGAACGTACCCGGGAGAAAATGAGGGCAATCGTTGCGGAAAACCTCCCAAAGACTTCGGCGACGATTTCATTTTCCGATATGTACCCGGCCATGGCACCGACCCAAGGTAATCATGCCCTTTTGCAAAAATTGAATCAAGTCAGCCTCGATTTAAATCAGGGAGAGGTAGTCGCTTATGATCCCGGTAGAAGAGGCGCTGCGGATACCTCTTTTGTGGCGGAATATGTGGATTGCCTGGACGGATTGGGCACCATGGGCACGGGCGCCCATACACCACAGGAAACCGTGAATCTGAACACCATTGAAGCGTTGACCAAAAGAACCGCTATTTTAATTTACCGATTAATTAACGAATAACATGACGATACTTACCTTACCTAAACAACAAGTACGGATCGACCAAGGTGAACTGGTAGGCTATCTGGTGGATGGCCACGAATTGATACATAAAAAAGGAAGTCCGGGTTGGCGAAATTCGGATACGGAGATGTTTCCCATTATTGGACCCACAAATGAAGCCGATTTCAAGGTACACACTCCCAAAGGTGAAGCTGTCCAAGACCAACATGGATTGCTACGGGAACTGAAATACGAACTTTTGGAAGCCGCTGATACAAAAGCGGTTTTTGAAAAGCGCTATCAAGCGAATACACGCATAAAAAATTCCAAATATCCTGGGAAGTCGACCGCACCAGAACTTTTTTGGCCTTATGATTTCAACTTCAAAAAATCATATCATTTGAAAGAAGATGGCCTGGAAATCTGTTTTGAAATCGAAGGGGAAGATGGCATGCCCTTTATGTTGGGATACCACCCGGCCTTCAGCCTTACCACGGAGCACCCAATAATTAAATCCCAGAAAAAGGAAATTTCCATCCCGGAAGTTATGGCGGTAGGTAGCAGGGCCCTTCAGGTACCCAATGAATCCTCGATCATACTCAAGGACCAATTGGAACTGACCATCAAAACCGAAGGTTTTGAACACTTTATGCTGTGGACGGAAGTTCCCAACATGGTCTGTATAGAACCCATCACCTTTTATCCTTATGCCGTGGAGCAGGCTAATTTGGATGCTGGGTTTAAGTATTTAAATAATTCCAAACCTATTGTTTTCAGGGCTTTTATTCATCCTAAATGATTGGGTTATGGCCTATAGCGAATATTTAGTAGATAGGGTAAAACAACGTTTGAAAGGAGCGGGTCTTTTAGAAGAAAAGAAAATGATGGGTGGCTACCTCTTTATGGTCAACGGCAAAATGTGTGTGGGTGTGGATCGGGATAAAAATAACCAACAGGACCGGTTAATGGTACGTGTTGGTAAATTGAATTACGAGGAACTACTGGAGAAGCAAGGAAGCCGTAAAATGGATTTTACAGGTAGGCCCATGCTCGGTTATCTTTTTATTTATCCGGAAGGTTTTGATAAAGAGGACGATTTGGATTTTTGGGTTGGAAAGGCCTTGGAGTTTAACAAGATGCTGAACTGAGCCTTGATTGGTTAATTGATTACTTTTGAAACGTGAAGCGTTTTCTACCGTTTTTAGAATGGGCATCAACCTATAAAAGAGCCTATTTTACAAAAGACCTTATTGCCGGACTTACCGTAGGGATAGTTTTGGTCCCACAAGGTATGGCCTACGCCATGATTGCCGGGTTGCCTCCGGTTTATGGTCTGTATACGGCCTTGATTCCTGTATTGACCTATGTTTTTTTAGGCACCTCACGTAAAGTGGCCATGGGACCCGTGGCCATGGATTCCCTTTTAGTGGCAGCTGCGTTGGGGACTTTCGCAATTTCAAACATATCGGATTACATCGCTTTGGCCGTAGTGTTGGTTTTGATTTTGGGGGCTACACAATTACTTCTGGGCATATTCAGAATGGGATTTTTGGTCAATTTTTTGTCAAAACCCGTAATCAGTGGGTTTACCTCGGCGGCGGCCATAATTATTATGGTAAGCCAACTAAAACACTTGTTGGGAATTAGTGTCCCTAATAGCAATCATTTTCACGAAATTGTAGCATTGACACTGCGGCAAATGGCAGATGCCAACCCCTATGATTTGGGATTGGGCATCCTTTGCATTCTCATGATTTTGGGTTTTAAAAAATGGAAAAAGAGTTTTCCTGCAGTCCTTTTGGTAGTTGTATTGGGCATCATGGCCGTGTACTTCTTTAGTTTGGGCTCTTACGGAATGAATTTGGTGGGCGAGGTTTCTAGAGGCTTGCCCTCTTTTGAAATTCCCAACATTAGCTTTGAAAGTGTAAAAAGTCTTTGGCCCATGGGCGTTGCTCTGGCCTTGGTGGGTTATATGGAGACCATATCCATTGGCAAGGCCTTGGAAGAGAAAAGTGGGGAGGAAACCATTGATGCCAATCAGGAATTGATTGCTTTGGGAGCATCCAACATCTTAGGTTCTTTTTTTCAGGCATATGCTTCCACCGCCAGTTTTTCTAGGTCGGCCATTAATCAGGAAGCAGGTGCCAAAACAAATTTGGCGGGTTTATTTAGTGTTGTTTTGGTCGTACTTACCCTATTATTTTTTACGCCCGTTTTCCAATACTTGCCCAATACGGTGCTGGCCAGCATCATTATGGTCTCGGTTTTTGGGTTGATAGATTTTGAATATGCCAACTATTTATGGGAGGGCCGTAAGGATGAATTTGGGGTGCTTGCAATAACTTTTTTGGTTACACTTTTTATAGGAATCACTCAAGGCATCGTAGTGGGCGTACTATTGTCGTTATTGCTAATGGTATACCGCACCTCCAAACCCCACTTTGCCGAGTTGGGGAATGTAAAGGGTTCTGATTATTATAAAAATATAAATCGTTTCAACGATGAGGTCGTGATAAGAAAAGATCTGCTCATTGTGCGGTTCGATTCGCAACTTTATTTTGGTAATTCGGGTTATTTTAAAAAGAAGATGCTAAAGCAAATCAAAGGAAAGGGGTCGGATTTAAAGGCGGTCATCTTGAATGCCGAAGCCATGACCTATATTGATGCCACGGGTGCCGATATGCTTTCCAAACTCATACATGAAATACATGAAATGGGGCTTCAGTTTTACATTGCTGGGGCCACAGGACCTATACGAGATATTATTTTTACCACCAATATCATAAATGAACTTCAAAAGGAGTTTCTTTTTGTAACCACCAAGGAGGCAGTTGACTATTTTGACAAGGCCTATCAGTTGTCCACACTTGGTGCTAGGGTTGCCCGTGAGAATAAAAAAGCTCGGTAAATACTCTTTTAATAAAAGAATGTTCATGACAGAAATCATAAAATTTTGGGCTCTTCCCTTTTACTTTTGAACAATAATTTAAGGGGCGATAGAGCTCTTTGGAAAATTTAGTGTTAGCACAACCCTTTTAAGTGGATACTCGTGGAACAAGCCAATACAAATCTTGAAAACAACAAAGGATGATTGTTGGTGAATCGCATTTAACCTATTATAATCAATAAATAATAACATATGAAAACTTTGCTACCATTAGTGAACTGGAGTAACGGCATTATTATGATCGGCGTATTTGCCGCAGTGGTGATAGCCCTTGTTGTGGTAACTCTTAGCCTCATGAACAGTGGAAAAGGAAAGCAGTCTTAGATAAACTTGTTTTTTTGACCACATATTTTCGTACTTTTAGATAAACAAGAATTAAAGGGGTTGCTTATCCTGGTTTGTAGGATATGCCTGTTATATTCCATTTATTTTGAGTATGCTAAAAAGTTTTATAAAACGTATTGGAGTGATGAACGTAATCATGCTCCTAGTCGTTCTTTCCATTATTATTGTCTCCGAGGTCATGTTCCTACAGGGGCAAAAGTTGGACGCGATTTTTATTGCATTTTGGGCGCCAACTATCTTAGGCTTTATGAACTATCTAAAATATAGAAAGTAGTGGAGGTAGTTTTGGTTTATTCCATCATTGTTGGGCTTATATTCATCCTTTGGTTGTATTTTGTAATCCGTATGTATCACAAATTTAAGGACTGATAACCTTAATAGGTTTCTACGCCCTTTAAACCTACGATTCCTTTTTGATTTTTCCGTACGAAAGCTTCTACAATGCGTTGTGTTTCCAAGGTATTTCTTTGTTTTGAAAGAAAAGTTTCAAAATCATCCAATGTTAGCAGCGGGCTATCTTTGGGAGCAAATCCGAATCCCATATACAGATTTTCTTGGACGAGTACAAAACCGTTTTCATCAGGATTTCTACCCTTGAGTTTGATGGCGAAATCAGATTTTTTTTCACTTAGGGATCTTATCGCATTACCTACCCGCTCGTTATAAGTTTCCAAATGACGGATATCTGAACATATCCCGATGCAATTTTTTATTCTAAAATGTGAGCATGTATCCACATTGTCTTGTAGGTGACAGTATTTTGGGCAAAGCTCAAAGTTTTCGCACAGTGCCTCCATAAAGGCTCTGCATTCAGCAATACTATATAGAACCAGTAGCGGATTGGGAGCCATATTGATTTTGTTATAGGCCAAATGGAGGATTCCATTTCGGTCCTCATAACTAAAAATGGCATACTGCTGTATTTTTCGTTTTTGGGCGCGGTTGAATTTAGGATAATGCCTTTTAATTTCAGCTGATTCCAGCAATAGGGCAATCAATTCATTTCCCGTTTCCTCAAAGTCCAAGTAGCCCGTTTCTGAACATAAAGCGATTTCCTTGGTAGATTTGTCATAGAAATGTCCCAATACCCTTTTTTTAATGTTGATAGCCTTTCCCACATAAATTATTTGTCCTTTGGAGTCCTTAAAATAATATATCCCCGGTGTTGCGGGTAATTTTTCAAATTCCGATTTGGGCAGGGAAGGGGGTAGGGTAGCTTCCTGGGATTTGGCGTTCAAAAAGGACTTAAATACTGTTTCGGCATCTTGTGTCCGTAATAGCTTATGGAACAAGAGCATGGTAGCATGGGCATCTCCACGGGCCCGGTGTCTGTCTGAAAGGGGAATCCCAACGGCTGAACACAGTTTCCCAAGGCTGTAGGAATGATAACCGGGTATCAATTTTCTTGATAAACGAACAGTGCACAGCTTCTTTCTTGAAAACTCCAATCCAAGAAGCTTTAGTTCGTTTTTTATGACATTGTAGTCAAAGTTTACGCTGTGTGCCACAAAAATGGCACCTGATGTAATTTCAAGTATTTTGGGAGCAATCTCTTCGAGCTTCGGGGCGTTCCTGACCATATCGTTATCTATACCCGTTAGTCCGGTAATAAAAAAGGGAATATCACATTCCGGATTTACCAAGGTGGTATATTCATCCACCACCTCATGCCCATCGTATTTAAAAATGGATATTTCGGTAATCCTATTACCCTTGATTCCGTTGCCGGTGGTTTCTATGTCAACGATACAGTACAAAATAGCGATTGGAAAAGGCCACTTTAAAGTTAGTTCAATTTACTGAAAGGGGAATAAAGCATGGTCGGGAAATACTTATTTCGACCTTTCCAAATGTACGATAATGGATTTGCTAATGGGCGTATTACTTTTATCCGCATAATGGTTGTGGGGAACCACCATATTGGCTTCCGGGAAATAGGCTCCCAGATTTCCTTGCGGGATATTATAAGGGACGATAAAAAATCTTTGAGCACGTCGCTCGACCGCATCATAGTTGCTTACCAGGTCCACGATGTCCAAGGTGTTATAGCCGAATCTCTCCATATCCTTTTGGTTCATAAAAAGCACACGGCGTTCGTTCGTAACACCTCTATAGCGGTCATTGAGACCGTAGATAGTAGTATTGAACTGATCATGGGAACGTATGGTCATCAAGATAAATTCGTTGGGTTGTAAGGTGTGGTTTGCCAAGTTGCAAATACTGAATTGGGCCCTGCCGTTTTTCAGTTTACTGAAATCGAGTTGCCTAACGTTGTTGGGTAGGTAATAGCCTGTTCCTTTGGACGCTTTTTGAACGGATTCGAATCCCGGTAACGTTTCGGACATCTTTTGTCGGATACCATCATAATCCTTGCCCAAATCTTCCCATGCTACCGGATGCTGGTTTTTGAAATAGGCCTGGGCAATACCCCCAATAATTTCTGGTTCACTTTTTAAATGTTCCGATTTTGGTTGCAGTATGCCCTTGGTTCGATGCACCTTTCCCATACTGTTTTCAACGGTCAGGAATCGGTCCTTACCATTATGATTGTCTTTTTCGGACCGACCTAAAGTCGGTAAGATCAATGCTGTTTTTCCCGTAACCAAGTGACTGCGATTCAACTTGGTACTAATTTGTACGGTAAGTTCACAGTTTTGAAGTGCTTCCGCTGCATAAGAAGTATCGGCCACGGCCGATACAAAATTACCGCCCAAGGCAACAAATACTTTTGCCTTCCCTTCGTGCATGGCTTTGAGCGCCTTTACTGTATCCAATCCTTCTTTTTCAGGTGGGGTAAAACCAAAAACACGTTCTATAGTCTCATTCAGTTCTTTGGAAACGTGATGCATAATACCCACCGTGCGATCTCCTTGTACATTGCTATGTCCCCGAACCGGGCATGTCCCTGCGCCTGGTTTACCCAAACTTCCCTTACTTAGTAATAGATTTACACATTCCTTGATATTGTCCACGCCATTTTTGTGTTGTGTAAGTCCCATGGCCCAACAGATGACGATTTTATTTTTTTCCGACAGTAATGAAACAGCTTCGTCAATAGTTTCCTCGGGAATACCGCATCTCGCCAAAAGTTCACTCTCCTTGTGGCGATCTAGGTCCTTTAGGAAGCTATCAAATCCCTGGGTATAGGTTTCGATAAAGCCGTGATCGAACACTTTTTTCCCGTTTTTTTCCAAACGGGCCAACTTTTTCATGATCAATTTTAGCAAGGCAACGTCCTCATTGATTTTTACCTGAAGATGGATATCCGTCAATGAGGTGCCCTTTGTGATACCTGTAAGGGATTGTGGGTCTTTGAACCGAATCAATCCGGCCTCTGCCAAGGGATTGATACTGATTATTTTTCCACCGTTCTTTTTGCACTTTTCAAGTGCGGAAAGCATTCTGGGATGATTGGTTCCCGGGTTCTGCCCCATAACGATGATTACTTCTGCAGCATCAAAATCCTCCAATTTTACAGACCCCTTTCCAATGCCCAAAGTCTCGGACAAGGCGACCCCACTGCTTTCATGGCACATGTTGGAACAGTCCGGCATGTTATTGGTGCCAAAGGCACGCACGAATAGTCCGTATAGGAAGGCAGCCTCGTTACTGGACCGGCCCGAAGTATAGAAAATAGCTTCGTCCGGGGATTCCAGGGATTTTAGATATTGGGCAACTGTATCAAAAGCGGCATCCCAGGAGATTGGTTCATAATGGATACTTCCTTCCCTTAAAATCATAGGTTGGGTCAATCTGCCACTCTTGCCAATTTTAAAATCGGACCAAGTTGAAATTTCCTCGACACTGTGTTCCTTGAAAAAATCGGCATCCACCTTTTCGTATGTGGCTTCCTCTGCAAGGGCTTTTGCCCCATTTTCGCAATATTCCCCAAGCTTGGAAGGTTTTTCTGGGTCCGGCCAAGCGCAACCCGCACAATCGAACCCGTCCTTTTGGTTCATTTTGGAAAGCGTGCCCAAGGCTTCCAAAGCCCCCATTTCCTTAAAAGTATGCTGAATCGCGACTTTAATCCCCGGAAATCCAGCGGCATATTCTTTAGATTCTGTAAGCGCAATACCGGTCAATTTGGTATCGCCGGTTAGTGAAATGTTTCGTTTAAATGGGGAGGACATTAAAAAATAGTTTCCCACTAAGGTATTATAAAGATTGGAAAATAAGGGTCGCCAAAACGGTTATTGTTGCTCCAAACGGATGGGAAGGGATACTAGTTGGAACCCTCTACGGCCTCTATTTCTACAAGCTGCTCATTACTATTTTGGTCAATTACCTTTACGCTGTCCTTAATGACAAATTCAGAAACCAAATCGGTTTCCTTGTTACAGGAGGTTGAAAAAATAAGCAAAACAAAAACAAGCAACGCTAGGGAAGGGAACTTGAAAAGGCGTATTTTCATTTAAAATGCTATGGGTAAATGAATATTTGGCTAAATGGGTCGGCCAAAAATAGATTTTGAATTTGTTTTCACGATTAAAAGAGCAATTTTTTCGATGAAATGCACACCAAAAGTTATCAATATAGATCGTTAATAACTTTTAGTTCAGGTAAGATGATAATACACTAAAAGGAATCAAATATTAAACAAACGAAAAATGAACTATAAAATGCCAATGCTTTTTCTACTCATTTGTATGGGAAGCGCCCAAGTAAGGGCACAACAAGAAGAAATCAATATCGTGCTGATCACCTTGGACGGTTTTCGCTGGCAAGAACTTTTTACCGGTGCGGATTCGCTTTTGGTGGCCAACAGTGATTATGTACAGGATACCACGAGTTTAAAACGGTTGTTTTGGAAGAAATCTTCTGTAGAAAGAAGGAAGGCCTTACTGCCATTTATTTGGAACGAGGTATCAGCTATGGGGCAGATATATGGAAACAGGAGTCTGGGAAATAAGGTGGATTTGACCAATTCCATGTGGTTTTCCTACCCGGGATATAATGAGATCTTGACTGGAAGGGCGGATGATGAGCAAATTACAAGCAATGACAAAGTGCCAAACCCCAATAGGACCATTTTGGAAATAGCCAACGAAGATCAAAGATATCAAGGTAAGGTGGCGGCCTTTGGTAGCTGGGATGTTTTTCCTTACATCATTAATGAGGAACGGTCAAAGGTTCCGGTCAATGCAGGTTTTGATTTAGCACATGGTGATTCTCTAACTGATAGGGAGCAATTCCTGAACGAATTACAACCCAAGGTGCCCAGTCCATGGGGTTCCGTGAGGTTAGATGCTTTCACCCATTACTTTGCCTTGGAGGAAATGAAGAAGAACCATCCAAAATTGGTGTATATCGCCTATGGGGAAACGGACGACTTTGCCCATGATGGGGATTACGGTGCTTATTTGAAATCGGCCCAAACCACCGATTTGTTTATTAAGGAGTTGTGGGATTTTACCCAATCCGATTCGGTTTATAAGGACAATACACTGTTTTTGATAACTTCGGACCATGGCCGTGGCTCTGCACCGTTGGATTCCTGGAGAAGTCATGGCTCCGATGTACAAGGAGCAGGAAGTGTATGGTTGATAGCCTTTGGAAAGGGCATAACGGCAAAAGGGGAAATAAGGTTAAAGGAACAGTTGTTTAGCAATCAGATAGTACCAACCCTGCTTGAAATTTTAGGTCTACCTATAGATACATCCATAGTTAAAGGAGAGGTTTTTGATTTCCCTGAACGTTGATTTAAAGGTTTTGCAAATACTTTTTAAGTAAAATCCGGAGAGGTTGTAATTATAGATTTACCTTAATTTCCCGCACTTTGAGGGCTTGTTCCCGCAATAAATTCTGGAAAATAACAACGGTTCTTTCCTGGTACTCCTCTGGAATTCTACCTCCGATC
Source organism: Maribacter algicola (assembly GCF_003933245.1). NCBI lineage: Bacteria > Pseudomonadati > Bacteroidota > Flavobacteriia > Flavobacteriales > Flavobacteriaceae > Maribacter > Maribacter algicola. Next base: position 251,748 of record NZ_QUSX01000001.1, on the reverse strand, counting down.
ATCCAATTTTTTTTTATAAACCGCTTATCGTTCAATTTAAACTCATTGCAAAGGCAAGTGAGGGCTGCCTCGCGCGTGGAGTCGTTCATGTTACTGAACATGGTCTTGATATTTTTTATCATCGGTGTGGATGGTCGATTTCCAAATATAAATAAATATTAAAACCATAGCCCTCTTTTTAATCAACAGGTTTTTAACATAGGTGCCTCCTATGGGATTACAAGTGGTTGATTTGAAAGCGGTACTCGTTGTCAGTCAAGATGCATACGGTTTTAATACTTCGGTTTTACCCGAATATTAAATTTGTGCTCGAACACATTTTTTGTATCATTGCTACGTTGATGATGTACCTTCTAAATCAATTAGCTTCTGGTATTAAAGCAATACGTTGGACAAATTCAAAGAGATCGGAATTTTGATAGACAAAGAAATAAAAATAGTGGCACCGGGTAGGACTTGTCTGTTTGGGGACCATCAGGATTACTTGGGACTTCCTGTAATTGCCTGTGCCATTGATCGGCATATCTTTCTAAAAGCCTCGCCCAACGATTCCGGGGTTTTTAAGATTCGGATGCAGGATATCGATTCCAAAAGGGATATTCCAATTTCAGAGGAATTCGGATCTCTAGAGCCCCGGGATTATTTCGCCTCGGCACTACGCGTTTTAAGACGTGAGGGGTGTCTCCCAAACAGGGGTTACGATGTGGATATTACAGGGAACATCCCCATTAATTCTGGGAATTCCAGCTCCTCGGCGGTTCTTTTGGCATGGATTTATTTTTTAATAGAGGCTTTTGGCATTGACAGGCCGGTCGACCGGGAGTTTTTAGCAGAGCTGGGATACAGGGCCGAAATCATGGAACATAGGGAACCTGGTGGCATGATGGACCATTTTAGTATCGCCATGGGCGGGGTTGTCCATATCAAAACAGAGGCACCTTTTGAATGCCGTACCATCGGTACTAAATTGGATGGAATGGTGACAGGGGTATCTGGGGTTCCCAAGGAAACTGTGGGACTTTTGGGAAGAGTTAAGGGAAATGCCCAAAAGGCCATTCAAATAGTTTCGGATAAATACAATGATTTTAATATTCACAAGGCCACCATTTCGGACCTAAAAAAATATGGTCCCCTACTGCCATTGGATTTGGTTCCTTATTTTGAGGCGGCCATTGAAAACCACCATATTACTCAAAGGGCCTTGTTGGAATTGCAAAAACCGAATTTGGATTTACAGGAAATAGGTAGGTTGATGACCGCCCATCACTCCTTGTTGAAGGATAAATTAAAAATTACGGTCCCCAAAATCGATGTCATGATCGATGCCGTTTTGAAACAGGGTGCCTACGGGGCAAAAATTGTGGGCTCGGGTGGTGGCGGTAGTATCGTGGTCCTAACTGAACCTGGTACTGAAACTAAAATTGTTGACACACTGCTTTCCGCTGGTGCCAAGGAAGCATATAACATACAGGTCGACCCGGGGTTGCGTATCCAAAACATGACCCACTCTAATATATAAAACCGTATCGCAATGAACTCAAAATCCAGAAGAAATTTTATTAAATCCACCTCCATAGCGGCAACAGGAGCGGCCCTTTGGCCACAATTTTCCATGGGAATGCATTTTTCCGCGCAAAAGCTCCGCGTAGGTATGATCGGTGTGGGCCTGCGTGGCACCAATCACCTTAGAAATTTATTGATGCGGGACGATGTACTTGTTACAGCTATATGCGATGTAGATCAAGCCCGAACGAAAATTGCCCTGGATATGATTTCCGAAAAGGGGAAAGCGAAGCCGCAGGTTTTTGGAAAGGACGATTTGGACTATAAAAATCTTTTGGAAAGCAAGGAAGTGGATGCGGTTATTATTGCGACCCCTTGGTTATGGCACACTCGCATGGCCAAGGATGCCATGCAAGCTGGCAAGTACGCAGGCTTGGAAGTTTCCGCCGCAAATACCATGGAGGAGTGTTGGGATTTGGTGAATACCCATGAGAGCAGCGGAACCCATATGATGATCTTGGAGAACGTAAACTATAGGAGGGATATCTTGGCGGTTCTGAACATGGTTCGACAGGATGTTTTTGGTGAATTGGTTCATTTTAGATGTGGTTATCAGCACGATCTAAGGGGCGTTAAGTTCAATGATGGTACGGAAGCCTATGGTGTAGGGGTGGAATTTGGAGAAAAGGGAATTTCCGAAGCAAAATGGCGTACCCAACATTCCTTGTTAAGAAATGCCGATGTATATCCAACCCACGGAGTAGGGCCCATAGCCGCAATGTGCGATATCAATAGGGGGAATCGATTTATGTCCCTTACCTCCCACGCCACCAAGGCAATTGGCTTGCATAATTATATTGTGGCCAAAGGCGGGGAAGATCATCCAAATGCCAAGTTGAAATGGAAACAAGGGGATGTTATTACCACCACGATCGATACTTCCAATGGCGAGACCATAATTGTTACCCATGACTGTAATCTGCCAAGACCTTATTCCTTGGGGTTTAGGGTGCAGGGCGCCAATGGTCTCTGGGAAGTGGATGGCAACCGAATTTATGTTGAGGGACAATCAGAGCCTCATAAATGGGATAGTGCGGATGAATGGCTAAAAAAATATGACCACCCTCTTTGGGTAAAATATGGCGAATACGCCAGTGGCGCGGGACATGGTGGTATGGACTTCTTCGTAATCAACGCCTTTGTGGAATCTGCCAAAGCGAATATTGCACCCCCTATGGATGCCTACGATGCCGCAGCTTGGAGTGCCATTACACCCTTGTCCGAACTATCTATTGCCAATAATGGGGAACCCCAGGATTTTCCAGATTTCACTAGAGGCAATTGGGTAAAAAGGAAACCATATAATTGGATGAAGGACACTTTTTAATCATTTTTTTGGAATCCTAAAAACCCGATAGGTAGGAGTTTTTCCAGTTTTTTATCAAACTCTCAATGGTTAAAACGTAGTGCACCATTGCGGTCGATCTGGCCATGGCCGACGTTTCACCTTGAACTTTGGATCGTATTATCAATAAACTGGCCGGGTATAGGAGAAAGCCAAAATGAGAATGGAGGAACGGTAATAAAATATTGAATGTATTCTAATGGGAACCATTCCAGAGGCATATTATCAAAAATCTTAATAAGCCGGATACCTTGGTCCATATTAGACCGATACTTGTATAGGTCTATACCAAAAACCTCAGGAAACGGAGGTACCCTGTATTCTCCTGAATCCGTCTAAGAATAACATTTGCCTTACGAAACGTTTTTAAGTTCCACTTCGTTCAGCAGAAAACCGATGTTTTCTATATTGGCCACGTGATAGCTGATCAAACGATTCAGTGACATCATATAGCTTAGTTGTTTTGAATCTTTTTTGTAACCTTTCTGCGAAATAACTTCCTGAAGGTTCTCTGTTATTTCATCTACTATGGAGTCTGTTGTATTTCCGGGGTTTACCTTTATATTTCGAAGTGTTTCCGCAATTTCATTTTCATATTTACAACTAAGCTTTAAATAATCCTCCAACATCGTTTTGCGGCGTTCGTTCAAAAAACTGATATTGCTACCATTGAAAAAGGTGTTTACCTGTTTTGAAATAGCATAGAGGTTGCTCAATTCCTTACCTAGTAATTCTTCATTGTCCATGATATCGTTTTTTGTTTGAATACAATATATTGGTACTTGTCGAAATTTTGTTGTGCAAAAGCCAATTTTTGTAACGCTAAAGTTCAATAAGTTAAATAGTCGCTAAGCCTTTAGAACATCCACTCGTTTTACGGTGTTGCCCTTCTTTCGCAATAGCTTTATGTCCTCCAATATAAGATAAAGGCAGGGTACAATGACCAAGATGATCGCAGTAGCAAAAACGATTCCGAATCCTAAAGAAATCGCCATGGGTATTAGGTAAAACGCCTGACTGGATGTTTCCAGAATAATGGGCGCCAATCCCCCAAATGTGGTCATCGTTGTTAGGATGATAGGTCTAAACCTACGAAGTCCGGCTTCATGTATGGACTCATAAATGGAGTCTCCGGCCAATCGCCGTTTATTGGCAAAATCGATCATTATGAGGGAATCGTTTACCACCACCCCAGAAAGCGCAATGACACCCATAAGACTTACCAAGGAAAGGTCATAGCCCAATAATATATGACCGATAACCGCACCAACGATTCCAAAAGGAATGGCCGTCATAACTATCAACGGTTGAGTGTAACTGCTAAAGGCAATGGCCAAGAGGGCATATATCAATAACATGGCAATGGAAAATCCGGCCTTCAAGGTGTTGGTACTTTCACGCATATCTGCTTGACTACCTTCAAAGGTCCATGTGGTACCTGGGAAATCACTTCGCAGTTGCGGAAGGACCTCCTCTTGCATGGAAGCCAATACCCGACTGACCGAATTAGCAGGTTCCACATCCATTCCTACGTTAACGACCCTTCTGCCATCCCTTCGATTTATGCTGGTAAAGGCCTCTCGTTGCTCCACTTCCACCACTTCCATTAAGGGCACTTCAATACCATCCGTAGTACGGATAAGGAAATCCTCCAGATTTTTGATATCTTTTCGCTCTTCCAAAGGAAGTTTTACCCTGACCTCAATTTCGTTCATACCTCGTAACTGTCGCATGGCCAGAGCCCCAAAAAATCCATCCCGAACCTGTCTTCCAATATCATCGGAAGTTAAGCCTAGATTTCGTCCTTGAGGAAGTAGCTTAAAATCATACTGTAGCTTTCCTTTGTTGTAGTTGTCCGTAACATCACGTGTATTGGAAAATTCCTTCATGCGCTCCACAAAGGCCGCACTTGCACGTTCGAGTACGTCAATATCCGAATGGCTTAAATCCACGCTGATTGCCTGACGGGCACCGCCTGGTCCACGCTCTGCCTCAAACGTAATTTGGTCAACCCCTTGAATATCACCAATGTTATCGCGCCAAAGGGCAATCATTTCACCTGCGGTGATATCGCGTTGGTCCGGGGGCAACATAACAATTTCCACATCGATAAAATTTTGACCCCGCACATTGGTCTTTATACCCTCGGCTACTTCGTAAAGGTTATGCTCTTCGAACATCCGCTGGGTAGCATCGGAAATCTCCTTTGCCACTTTTGCGGCTTGGTCCGGTGTTGTACCTACCGGGAGCCTTACTCCACACTCGATTTCGTCTGCAGCGACCTCCGGCATCATTATCATTCCCATATGGCCACTGTATCCATATCCACCTACTATCAATAATAAAGTAACAGCGGCACACAATGTAATGTATCGGTATTGCAGACATTTGTCCAAAATTGGCCTGTACTTGTTTTCTATAAAATTATCGAATCCCATAGCAAAGGACCTTTGCCATCCTTCCAGTTTTCTTACCCATTTATTTTTATTCTGTTCTTTTTTCAAGTGGGCCAAGTGGGAGGGAAGAATGAAAAGTGCCTCTATCAAGGAAACTGCAAGAATGACGATTACCACGGCTGGCAACGGTTGCCAAAATTTACCCGTTTCCCCTGGCATGAAAAGAAGGGGAACAAAGGCAATTATGGTGGTTACGATGCTAAAGGTCACAGGAAGTGAAACATCCTTGGTGCCTGCAATTGCTGCCTTAATGGGGCTGAGGCCTTTTTGCCGATACTCGTATACGTTTTCGCCCACTACAATGGCATCATCCACTACAATACCTAAAACCACTAAAAACCCGAACATGGATATCATATTTACACTAATACCGATCAATGGGAGAAATATCATACCCCCTATGAAGGAGACCGTCATTCCCATCATGACCCAAAATGCCAATCTATATTCCAAGAATAGGGTTAGAATGACCAATACTATTAGAATGGCCAAAACACCATTTTCTGTTAAAAGGGAGAGCCTTTCTTCATAGTCCGCAGCCCTGTTACTATCTGTTCTATATTTTATGCCCAGGGGTAATTGAAAGTCGGCCAAAATACTTTGGACCTCCTCCGCAATTTTTAGGGGAGATTGATCTCCTATGCGAAAAATGCGCAGTTCTACATAATTCTCTTGATTGAATTGACCATGAAAGCCAACCTCTTCAAATCCGTCAGTGATGGTGGCGATATCCCTAAGAAGAAGGTTTGCACCGTCCGCAGAGGAAATGATGGTGATGTTCCCAAATTCTTCCGCCCATTGCTTACGTTCCTGCATGCGCAATAAAATCTCCCCACTTTGGGTCTGTACCGCTCCAGCGGGAACATCATTACTACTTTGGCGGATGATATCCGCAATTTGGCCAAGGGTTAGACTATATTTTTGCAGGTTGCTTCGGGGTACTTCTATGCGTGTCTCGTACTCCGGTACATTACCCAATTCTACCTGGGTTATTTCAGGGTTATTCAGTAAAATAGTCCTCAGTCGTTCTGCCAATTTCCGTAAGGTCCAGATATCGGCCTTGCCGAACAATCCTATTTGAATAACATCGCGCTGTCTGTTTTGGAGGGCTACTTCGGGCTCCTCTATATCGTCTGGGAAGGTCCGGATTCGATTGATTGCCTGATCGATATCTTGAAAGGCCTTCATCCTTTCTGTACCTGCCACAAGTTCTATCGTTACCTGTCCTGAACCCTCCTGGGCCTCGGACACAATTTCTTTAATACCATTAACCCCGCGAATGGCTTCCTCCACGGGTTGTAGGATTCCCTGTTCAACTTCCGCAGGTGAGGCCCCTGGGTAGGCCACGGAGACTTCCACAAAATCCAATTGAAATTCAGGAAAAACCTCTTTTTGTATGGTATACATGGTAAAGATTCCTCCTCCTAATAATAACAGCATCAATAGGTTAGTGGCGATGGAATTTCGGGCCATATAGGCAATGGCACCTTCTTTTCTTGGGTTCTTTTCTGTAGCTTTTTCTTTTTCTTCCATGAGATTTTATTCTGAGGTATTCGCTTTATCCTGCCCTTTTGTACGTAGGCCGATTCCGTTACTTACCGTACTTAAATCAGTAGTAATTACCTTATCACCAGACTGTAACCCGTTTGATATATAGGCATACTTGTCGTCCGTCAAAGCGATATCCACTTCCCTTATTTCCAATTTATTGTCCTTCATTACCCAGACGGTCTCACTGCTACGGACAAATCCTTTATCCAAACGGACAACATTTTTGATGGGACTTGCTTTGATAAAGACCTCCACAAATGAACCGATAATGAGCATAGGCGTTTCCACAGTATACTGTTTTTGGCCAAGTGGGTCTTCCACACGTACCAACACGCGGGCAAGGCGGGTCTGTCCGTCCAGTGCCCCAATTTGTCGGTCCAGATGGCCCTCCCTATAGGTCCCGCTGGGCCAAGTGGTCGAGTTTTCTATCCGCACAAGCGACCCTTTGTCCGTGCTAGTTTTTGGGAATTTCAACCATTTTAGCTTTGAAACGGGAACTGTGGTATTCACCCAATAATATTCCGTACCTACGATTCTTCCCAAATTATCTCCTTGTGCTACTTGTGAACCCGTGGATACATTTTGCGTAAGTATGTGTGCATCAAAAGGTGCCCTTATAGTGGTTCTTTCAAGATTTAATTGGGCCTGTTTCACTGATGCTTTGGAAGCCTCAATGGTTGCCTTCACTGCATTTAGCTGAGGTTTTCTAAGTACTAACTGGCGCTCTTCCTCGGATAGCGGATCGTTTCCAAAAAGGGAGTCGTCAACAATTAGCTGCAGATCTTGCAAAGCAATTTGCTGCCGCCCCATTTCCGTATCCAACGTAGTCTGGGATTGCAACAGTTCGCTTCTTCTGAGTTCAAGGGTATTTTCATAATCGGAAGGGTCTATTTGAAGCAAAACCTGGTTCTTTTTTACAAAGCCACCGGGTGTAAAGGCGGGATCTCTTCTAATTATCTGGCCGGGAACCAATGCGCTCAATTGCACATCCTCAACAGGCTGTACAGTGCCTGTCGCCACGATTACCGGTTCAAAAGTACCCATTTGCACTTCCGTAACTTCAACCAACATGGCCGTTTCTACCGTCGCACCTTCTGTCTGGGCCTCCGGCTCCGTGGAGAAAATTAGTGTGGTGATGGCGACACCGGCCAGCAAAATCCCCAAACATATCCATAGTATTTTTTTATTGGTCATCGTTATCTCGTTTTTTCCATTTCAATTTCCCTTTCGGTCTCAAATCCACCTGCCAAAGCACGGTATAAATCGATCCGTATCTGGATCTGCTGCAATTGCGCGTCCAAGAAATCCCTTCGCAACTGTTGCTCCGCATCCAGTCCAATGAGCACGTCCAAGTAGGGGCTGAATCCGTTCAGAAACTCTATTCGCAATTGTTTGTTGCTTTTTTCAGCCAAGACCAATTGTCTTTCAATATTTTTCAGGCGTTCTTTCTGCATAATGTCCCTAGTAACACCATTTTCTACCTCCTGAAAGGCCGTTAAGGTGGCTTGGCCGTATTCATAGAGTCTTTGACGTTTGATTGCTTCGGTTCGATCAACTTCGGCACTTAGTCGGCCACCATAAAAGAGGGGCGCCAATAGGTTTCCGGCGATGGAGTAGGCCCAATTTTTAAAGAGATTGTCAAAATTATTGGAACGCAATTGTCCTCTGGCGCTCAATGAAAGCCTAGGATATTTACTTTTTACTGCGGATGCCATATCGCGGTCGGCCGCTAGCAATAGGGCATAGGATCTTTGTAAATCGGGCCGTCTTCTAACCAGTTCCAGAGGCAGTCCCGTTTCTGGAAGTTCGGTTAGTTGGGGTAGGGGTCGGGTCTCAAGTTCCAAAGGTTCCTGAGGTTGTTTTCCAAGAAGCACGGCAAGCTGGTTTTCCAACAGTTCCACGTTGGTCCTAAAAATAATGCGCTGTTCCTTGGTGCTTTCCAATAATTGCGCTTGCCTTAAAATATCCACGGCACGTATCTGACCACCTACGAATCTGGAACGAATCAGTTTGATGATGTCCTCGTTGACAGCTATCTGTTCATCCGTAATTTCCAATTGCTTTTTAGCGACGAGCAACTGATACCACGTGGAAGCTATTTGGGAGGAGAGCGTAATTGCCGCTATTCTGTAGTCGTAAAGACTTGCGTCTGACCGAAGTTTTTCCGCTTGTACCGCTGTACGTATTCTTCCCCATAAATCCACCTCATAGGAAGTAGACAATCCTAGCTGGGTATTCTCACCACCCACGAAATCCGGTTCCGGGAAATTACGTGCTGTCTGTGCCGATGCATCTATCTGTGGCCATTTATTAGACGCCTGTCTACGCACCACTGCTTTGGCTGCCATAAACTGTTGCCAAATGGCCGCCAAGTCCATGTTGGAACGGAGCGCGCTATCTATCAATATATTTAGCTGTTCGTCTTCAAAAGCGGTCCACCACTTGTCTTCCAATACCATGGAGCCTGAAGTTGAAAATTCCTGAACATTTTCAATAGGGAGTGACACATTGGTGAATTTGGGCGAACAGCCAATGAAAATAAGTATGGAAATTAGTACATATGCAAAGGGATTCCCTTTTATGCTTATTTTTTTAAAAGGTGTTTTTTTTTGAAATATGTGGCAAGTTGGTCGCGGTATCTTTACCATATTTCATAAAGTACCTTTTTTACTGGAATTTGTGTACTAACAAAAACTTAAAAATCCGCCAAATGCCCATATTGGGTTATATGAGTTAAAGATTCTACGGAAAAAGCACTAAGCGTAATCAGGTAACGGATTTGTAAGGGCATAAAGCCTGTTTATGGGTTGGAATCTCTATATTGTATCCTATCCCGGATCTCCCCGTTTTCCCTGTGGATAATGACATCCGCATTATATTTTCGTGCCAATCTTTTGGCTTTTTCCAAGGCCGTACTCTGTTTTCGGTGCTTGCTGGTAATACGCTTATTTCCTTCGCGGCGAACGGCCCAACCATCTTCGTAAGGAACCACATGTTGGTGCCAGGTCCTTGTTCTATTTAGGCTTCGGGAGCTGTTGAAAAAGACTTCCAGAAGTTCGATTATAGTACGTAGAATGGATTTTTCCGAGGGCATTCTGATATTTTTGTTTATATCGAAGATAGCATTAATATCTAATGCTACCATTTTTTCCTAGTTACTTTAAGCGTTCCTAAAATGCAGTGTAGCAGAAAGCCACCCATAAGGTGGCTTTCAATGTATGGTAGTCAGTTTTTAGTTTTTTATGCTAATACAAAAACAAAAGATTCTGGTCCATTGGTTAAACACTTAATTCTTCATACTTTTTATCCTGTAAGGATGTATTTGCCCCATTTTTCTTTTTCTTGACCCATATCAATTGATCTGGTTTCCAGAGTATCTCATCATTTTTTCCAGGATCCATAATGATGAGGTGGAGCCATTCATTGGCAATCAAGGATTTTAACGATTCGTTATTATCCAATATTTTGTTCACTCTTTTCAGTGGGGCATTGATCACTACGGTCAGCCTTAATGGAGGGTGATACGGGGTATCCTTTTCATCATAAAGGGATTCCCAGGGCAACCCACGTTTAAGATCGCCACCATTGCCCTGCACCACACCGAATTTTCCCGTAACATTATGAGTGGTCTTGGTACCAGCGCCAAAGACTTCGTTATCCACGGTGGAAAAGTAATAGTGGTTATTAATCCATTGGGTGACGACCATGGGTCCTTGCATTATAGCTTCTAGGGCCTTTCCTTCAGGATCGGTTTGCCAATCGTAGGAGTGGAGAAAGCACCGCCCGTCCAGATTGTGGTTTTGCGTCAATTTTCTTGGTCCAATCACGAAACTGGCGTTTTTGGCAAGTCCCCATTCCGGCCTTGTTTCCCCCCAATTGCTTGCATTCAATTGTGCTTGGGAGACACTGTTTTTGGTTCGTCCCAATCTTTCCTGCGTCGCAGAAATCTGGGCTTTTTTCAGGTTTATCTTGAGACTTTCCAAGGCTTCTTGGTGCGATTGAGGTGCATCGGCATCAAAAAGTACGATCTCATCGGTGGTAGTATTGTGTTCCGCACCCATAAAATAGGTAGATTCAGGAACTTTCAGCCCATGATGATTCAAAAGTACTTCCCTAACCTCTTTTTCATTGGCGAGTTTTGCCAACATCCGTGCATTGTGCCTTCCCGGCGTTGCCGCGCAGGCACCACAGTCCAAACTGGAACCAAAGGGATTATTGGCAGAATGGCTTCCATGGCCCGCGAAAACTACCAAGGGCGCAAAGTTTTTCCAACCCATTAAATCAAAGGCGGATTTCACAATGGCTACTTTTTCCGTCAAGTCAATGGAAATGGTATGGGAATCCTTTTTGTTGGTATTTTTAATGTCCGGGGTACACACCGTTTCATACGTATTTCCAGTTTTGTTTTTCCATTGGTATATGGAATTAGAAAAAAGCGTGCGTGCCGTAAGGTTAAGTCCGTAAAGAAATCCAGAACCTTCCACAAAACCAAAGGTGGAGGGCAACATATTCTTCATCCGCTTTAGAAAATAGTTCCAAAAGGAACGTATCTCGTTTTTGTTGTCCAGATGATTTTTGGAAGCTTCCTTGTCTTCTTTGGCATTTTCCGAAACCAGATAACAGGATTCCAAAATGGGCGGACAGGCTTTTTGTGACAGGCCGTTCTTTGGGTTTTCGTAATCCATGGCTATACCAAAGAAACCCGCATACCCAAAGGTTTCGTAGTTACCCTGAAATTCCACATGTCTACGGATGAGTTCTGATCGTGTATCTATACAGAATACCATCTGTGCATCGGGCTTCGAATCTTCGCTTTTTGAAACGCCGATATCCGACTTTTTTAGGGTCTTTAACAATTCTTTCTGCCAACTTCTTTCCCAGGCCATTAGCCATATATAGTGGAGTTCAGTGGTTTGGTCTTTCGTATTGTCCGATATATCCTTATTTACAAGTCCGAATCCCAACTTTTTATTTGCCCAAAGTCGTACGGCCAAATAGTCCTTAAGGTCTATAGGGGCCTCCTGTTGCCAAGCCTTGAGATTGTTCGCTCTGTGTTTTATGTAACCGGTCCATCCCGGCAAGGCCGCTAGATGTTGGGAAAAGGCTTTCAGGATCACTTCTTTGGGCAATCCATCCAACAACATTTCTAGGGCATCATCACTGGTTTTGGGAATCATGGTCAACCGAACAATACCTAAACTATCATCGTACGGTGCCAATTTTCTCCAAGCTTGATAAAATCCTTCGGACTTATAAGGCATTTCCCATTCCGCCAGACCTTCGTCCATAAAGGAGGAAAGCCACTTTACCATGTAGCGGTCCAACGCATTTTCCTTAGACTCCGTTCCCTTAGGGGTCTTTTTTGTCATTAGCTCCAAAGAATGCTCAGGAGAATAGGAATACCCTTTCTCCCTTAAAATATCCTTTATTTCGGAAATGGCTATAGCTCCGCTATCCAAGGCTTTTTTGTAAACCGAAGCCTTAGGGAACATTTGCGCCCTTAAGAGGTCCCCGGCTTCTTGGGTTGCCTGTAAAAAATGTCGGCTTTCGAAACCACTTAGGGGATTGGAGGTCACAAACGAATAGAGGGGCCATGTGTTTCCTACGTATTCCGTGGCCCTATCTACTAGTATATCGATGTCCAATTGATTCATGGTGTTAGTTTTTATAATTTAAAAAGGATTTTTTGGAGGGTTGGGACAGGCCCAGAAGTTTTACATAAAGCCAAGGGATTTTTCTGTAGCTTCCAAGTTTCATGATAAAGAACCCCACTAAGAACACAATACCAAATACAATTTGAAAAGGTGTGATCTGGGTTGGTATAGCAATGATTTCCATCCCGGTCATAAAGGTGGTCACCAATTTATATACGAGGGCATATACCGCGATTCCTGAAATAAAAAGTAACGGGGGCAACACCATTTTCTGCCATCCTTTGAGTGGATTAAGCTTTACGAGATTGTAGGTCATTTGTCCCACTGTGATGGCCGCTATCAGCGTTAAGAATATGCCGCTGTCCCAAGTCAATCCTTTTCCGGTGAGTAGGGCGAAAAGGTAAGCCCCCAGTAAGCTGAATACTAAAACAATCAGCCCTTGGTACCATTTTATACGTATGGATGGTGGGGATTTTGGATGAAGTTTTTCAACCTCTTCCCCGCTGGAGAGAAAAAGGGATGCTTTATAAAACCCATGTAGGATAAGATGCGCGATGGCTGCATTGAAAAAACCAAGGCCGCATTGCATGATCATAAAACCCATCTGCGCAATAGTGGAACACGCCAAACGTTGTTTCACGTTGACTTGGATAAGTTTTGTAAACTGTGCTACGATGGCCGTAAGCCCGCCAATGATGAGCAGTATATCCAAGGTGTTGGATGCAACAATAATGGGCGCCAACAAGGTTAGGATTATTCCAGACCCGTTCACAAAACCTGCATGCATGAGGGCAGATGCAGGAGTAGGGGCCGTCATGGAAGATAGTAACCATTTGTGAAAAGGGAATATGGCAGACTGGATCAAAGCGGCAACAATAATACAAAAAGCTGAAAGCAATAGGATGTATTTTGGAGTTTGTCCAATGGCATCCGTCCAAGCATCCAAGGTCATACTATTGTTATAGGCGGCAGGTAGCAATAGGCCTACCCCCAAAAGAAAACTACCTATTAAAAAGTAATTTCTTGCCACTCTTTTTGCTTCCTTGGCCTCGCTCCATTGCGAATGGAATCCAATAAGTCTGGACATGACCAGGCCCATAAGCGACCAGCCCAACAGTAACAGCAGGATATGCTTGGAAACAATGAAGAACTGTACAGAGAGCGTGAACGCTAGGCACAATAACATAAAATTGGACCTCTGTCCCTGTTCTTTAAAATAAAATTTGGCATAGGTGGCAATAATGGCGCTGAAAAAGGAAACGGTAATTATAAGAAGAAAGGTAAAACCATTGGTTCTAAACAGTTCTTCCCACTGCCATTCTGGAATATTGGGAAAGTGAACCAAGGTAAAAAGTAGGTTGGCAAAGAAAATGGCCCAAAATAAGACCGGGAATATATCCGTAAGCCAAGTTTTACCAGTATGCTCGTTTGATATTTTTGTGAACGTGGTTTGCTGTGGTGTCATCTAAGTATTATTTTATTCTTTCTTTGGCTCTTTCCTCTTCTTGCCCAATATTCTTCATGCCACCCAATATGTGAACAAGGGCCGATAACCCAAAAATGAATGCACAAAGAAGTAATTGTTCCATAAAAATAAATTGGTTGAAATAGGAAAGTCCAATAAGTAAAATCATGGCGAGAACACCGAGCAAAGGGAGGACGGTTTTTTTATTTATTTGCATGATTTGATTTTAGAGTTAATGAAAAATTTGAAAGTAGCGGACTTTAGAATTCGAATGAACTTTAAACTTAGTCGACAAACTTTAAACTGAGAGTACCGTTGATAGAAATGTTAGTGCCTTTGGCACGTGCTTCGTTGATGATTTCCTTTGCCAACTGTTTTTCTTTTATTAATTGCTGAATTCTACCATCCAATCCGTGTGTATTACATTTATGGTTTCCTTCCCAAACTTGTAATCTTTGGATTTTATGAAAATTGATTTTTTCATCTAACAAGGCTGAAATGACATCGGACGCCTCGCTAGGTGTAAAGGTTCCATCCACAAGTTGGATGGTCTTTAGTTGTTTTTTGACTTTTGGTAATTCTTTAGTTTCCATGAATTTTTGAATTTTAACATTTTTCAGTGCAAAGATGAAGTATAATTATTATTAAATATTATTTATATTTATAATGATAAACATTAATTTATTTTATGAATTATACATTGCACCAACTTCAGATTTTTCTTAAGATATCTGAATTACAAAGTATTACGAAAGCTTCTGAAGAGTTGCATTTAACACAGCCTGCCGTATCGATACAGCTGAAAAATTTTCAAGACCAGTTTCCAATCCCCTTGACGGAAGTTGTGGGAAGAAGACTTTTTGTGACGGATTTTGGGAAGGAAATAGCCCAGGCGGCAGAGAAAATCTTGAATCAGGTTCAAGAGATCAATTACAGGACTATGGCTTTTCAAGGAAGACTTTCCGGTCGATTAAAGATATCGGTTGTTTCTACGGGAAAATATGTGATGCCTTTTTTTATGTCGGATTTTATGAAGGTTAACCCAGGTGTGGATTTGATCATGGACGTGACCAATAAAACAAAAGTAGTGCGAAGTTTGGAAAGAAACGAGGTGGATTTTGCGCTGGTTTCCGTATTGCCGGATAAGCTTAAAGTTTCGTCGGTGGCGTTGATGCCAAACAAGCTGTTTTATGTGAGCGATTATCAAAGGGAATTGCCTAAAAGTCATACCAAGCAATATCTTTTTGAAAAATTGCCTCTCATTTACAGGGAACCGGGTTCCGCTACAAGAAACGCCATGGAAGGCTTTATTACTGAAAACCGATATTCCGTCACTAAAAAACTGGAGCTAACCTCCAATGAAGCGGTCAAGCAGGCCGTTATTGCAGGGCTAGGATGTTCCATCATGCCTTTGATAGGCATTAAAAACTCGCTTAGGAACAACGAACTGAGAATCATACCCATTAAAGGACTGCCAATTATTACCACTTGGAACCTAATTTGGTTAAAATCTAAAAACCTTTCCCCTGCAGCGGTCGCCTTCTTGGACTATTTAACCGAGAAAAAAGAGGAAATCATAAATGAAAAATTTAATTGGATTAAGGATTTTTAAAAAGGAGATGACACAATATAATCGTTAGAAGTTTACCTTTTTTTCTTTGCCCACTTTCGCATTTAATTCTGAAATTTCGATTTTAGTGGAGACGGATGATTACCTTCGGTTATCCCTCCTTATTGATATTGCAAATAAGAAACCACGCCTTGGCGTGGTTTCTTAAGTGTCGTGGAGCCGGAGACGGCCGAGCGTTAAAAAAAGGTCTTGTAGACCTTTTTAGCGAAGGAGCGAGCTTGCCGCGCTGGCCTTCGAAGCCCGACGGCGTAACGAAAAAAGCCACCTAAAATGGTGGCTTTTGGAGTGGAGCCGGAGGGATTCGAACCCTCGTCCAAACAAGCAACGTCAGTGCTTTCTACATGCTTAGTATCTGTTTGGTTTTCGATGTGCACCTGACCAGATACGGCCTAATACACACTTATCTTCTTAAGGTTTTAGAGGCACCACCAAAGCGAGCGGATACCCTTGTGTTGACTTTTCTGGTGCTCCTAAATGAATCGCCGTCAACAAGGGCTATTCAGGAACATCTCGCTTCCCTACCTTGTAGGGACGAGGCATATCCTACTATAATTCGGATTATGCGGCAAGAGCGTAATTATTTTCGCCAATTAAAAGTGTGAAGTATGATATTAACGAGCTGTACCCCAGCGCTCGGCATGCTTACATTGCCATTGGTCTCGCTGTCAAAACCAGTCGGCCCCATTTTTTCAAAGAACTTGGCGTTTCCTTTTTTTCAAAAGGTCGGGCTATCGGCTTTATCTTTTTCTGTCTCCCCACTCCCAGTCCGAAAGAAATTTTCATTCTGGCGGGCGTTCGAAATGATAGAAAAAGTATATCGCCTCTATCCCTAACGCGGGTTGCAAAGCTAACAAAAGTTTGCGCACTGCTACAAATCCCTTTACATTTATGCAATATTTATACCAAAAGCTGTATGAAGTTCGGAATCATTAGAGAACGCAAGAATCCCCCAGATCGTAGGGTAGTTTTGCCTCCAGGAACCTGCCAAAAAGTCGTAGCGAGTTTTCCAAAAGCACGAATAATTGTGGAACCTTCTCCCATTAGAGCGTTCGACGACGACGCCTATAGGCAATTGGGTTTACCTGTGGAGGACTCCATGCAAGACTGCGATGTCCTTTTAGGGGTCAAGGAAGTTCCCATCGATGCGCTTATTCCAAATAAGAAATACTTTTTCTTTTCGCATACCATAAAAAAGCAGCCTTATAATAGAAATCTGTTACGGGCCATTTTGGAAAGGAACATTGAGCTCTATGATCATGAGGTCATAACCAATACCAGCGAGCAACGTTTGGTGGCCTTTGGTAGATATGCGGGTATCGTTGGTGCCTATAATGGTTTCCGTACCTATGGATTAAAATATGGATTGTTCGACTTGCCAAAGGCCAATGCCTTGCCTGACCAAAAAGCCTTGATACGTGAATTGAAAAATATCAGACTTCCTAATATAAAAATATTGCTTACGGGCAGGGGAAGGGTTGGCAACGGTTCCCGGGAAATGTTGGATGGCATGGGATTGAGAAGAGTGACCGTTGCTGAATATTTGGAAGAAGAATTTAACGAACCGGTCTATTGTCAGATCGATGCCGGGGAATACAACAGAAGAAAAGATGGTATAAGGGGAAATAAAGCAGATTTCTTTGCTCATCCGGAAGAATACAAATCGAATTTTTTCAGATTTGCAAAGGTGACCGATTTCTACATTGCCGGGCATTTTTACGGGCAAGGGGCACCCTATCTCTATACGAGGGAGGATGCCAAACATCCAGATTTTAAAATCAGGGTAGTGGCAGATGTAAGCTGCGATATTGACGGTCCTGTGGCTTCCACGATCAGGCCATCAACTATTGAAGATCCCATTTATGGGTATGATCCAAAAACAGAAAGTGAAACCGATTATAAAAACCAAAATGCCATCGCCGTTATGGCCGTGGACAATCTGCCGTGCGAATTACCCCGCGATGCCAGTGAAGGCTTTGGGGAAGCCTTTGTAAAGAATGTTATCCCTGCCTTTTTCAATGGGGATAAGGATGGTATCCTACAACGGGCGAGGATGACGCAAAACGGAAAGCTTACTGAAAGGTATGGTTATCTGCAGGATTACGTGTCCAATTCAGCAAAGTAGCCACAGTTCTATTTTTAAATGAGCAGCTTTAGATTGGTCATTCAATTTTAAAATGTTGTTTGCATGCAAGCAATCTTGGCTACTTGCTTACATTGATGTGTGTTTGTTTAAAAACGAAAGAAGTTCCATTATCGTCAAAAAACCCAATAAATCGGTTTACGTGAAATAACTATTATAAAATAGGTCTTGTAAAAGCTACCATCCATCTACAGTAAACCGCTATTCACCGTAACATCCATTCCCATTGGAATTACCAATCCTTTTAAGGGGAAAGGAAGGACGTAATTTCACCATAATAATTGGAAATAATATGTTTCGAATCATTGGTGCCATGGACGATTTTGAGTTAAGAAGCTCTCGTCCTGTTCTTTTACTAATTTCACCAGGTCTTTACCTTTATAGTATGGCTATTGGCTATTTTGATACGGAGCGTGTAGAACTGGATTGGGCTCCAGAGGTTTTAAGCCTTTTCTTCATGGTAGTAGGTCTCGCTCCATTTTTCTTAAATTCTTGGTGCCGAAAGTATTATGGGTATATTGTATTCGCGGCCCTCACGATATTTGCCCATTACTTGATAATTACCTCTGCCCTGAACCAATTTCATCTATCCTACCTGTTGGGTACCTATGTGGTTCTCTTTGGGGGCATTCTCTTGTTGACCCACAGAATATTAATCATACTTTATACCTTTTCCTCCTTCCTTCATTTGTTCCTACAATTGGGAGTGTCCAATGTTTCCTTTTCCGATAAAGGGGCCGTGCTATTATCCCTTGCCACCATTTTCGTTTTTTCAATGTTTATCCAGAACGGTTTTATCAGGTATAAATATAAATTGCGCAAGCAAAATATGGATTTGGAAACAATGGTAAAACAACGTACCAAGGCCTTGGAAAGAAGAGCTCGGGAATTATCCCTCAAAAATAGGGAGCTGGAAGAATTTGCCTATGTTGTCTCCCATGATATAAAGAGTCCGTTGCGCAACGTACACTCCTTGGGTACCTGGATTTTGGAAGATATGAATGATGGCAGATTGGAACAGGGCAAGGTCAACCTACAACTGTTAATGGATCAAGTGGGCCAGATGGATATGCTTGTAGATGGAATTCTTAAATACTCCTTGGGTATTGAAAAAAAGACAGTTACAGCTCTTTTGGATTTAAACGAAGTGGTAGATGGACTTATAAGGGCCAATAATTCAGAAAAGGTAATTATAGAAAAGGATAGTTCGCTGCCTCGTCTATTGGTAGATCGCACCCAAATGCTACAGGTTTATCAAAATTTGATTCAGAATGCCATAAAATATAATGACAAACCTATAGCATATATAAATGTAGGTGTCATGGATGAAGTGGACCGTTTTACATTTTATGTTCAGGACAACGGTATGGGCATTGCCAAGGAACACTTTGACCGTATTTTTAAATTGTTCCAAAAACTGGAGGAGGACAAACGTAAGGACTCCAGTGGTATTGGACTGGCCGTGGTGAAAAAGATTTTGGCTAAAAATGGAGGTGAAATCTGGTTGGAAAGCGAAGCGGGAAAGGGAACCACGTTTTACTTCTCCTTTTTAAAGGAAGATGTGCTCTTTAATTTCGGAAACAAAAAATCCCAGAAAGAATCATTGGCCTACTCTGAGGTCCCATGAAATAAGGGGATTCGTTCTAGGTGCCACGTAGGCACCCAAAGCCTTCAATTCTAATTGTAACTGTCCAAAATTTTCCAAGGTTTTGATGCGCAACGTTTCAGATGTTCCGGCCCTGATGGTAAAAATGGCGGGTTTGCTGTAAAAGGAATATGACATGGCATTTTCAAAAATAAGGTCGCTACTGCTCAGGTTCTCCAGCACCACTTCCAATACTTGGGTGTCCTCGATATATTTTACCGAATTTACTTGGATGCTTTTTTGAATCAATGGTACTAGATAGGCCTCCTTTCCTACTAGAAGTTCATTGTAAACCGCCACGGTCCTGCCTGCAAAAAGGGCTTCCTTAATGGAGGGCAATGTTTTTTCCTTTGCAAAAACCAAGGTTATAGGCCGATGGTTTCCCTTTTCAGTATAGTCCCAATCGATAAGTCCGTGCACATCACTCGTACCCATAATCGTAAGGTTGTATTCCAAGGCCAGTGCCAGGGATTCCTCAGCATAGTCTAGGCTATTAATGACTTCAATGCCATGTAATTGGCCTTTTTGGATTAGGTTTTTTTGAAAATCGCTCAGAATGGGAGTTCCTTTTGGACTTTGTGCATGCCATGCCGGGTGGTTCCAAAAAACAAAGGCTCCTTGTTTGTTGGCCTGAGCAAAGGCATCTTCTACTCTATCCTGTAGAATAGGGTTGGCATCTTCGATAAAAACGGCGTTGTTGTGGCCCATGGGAGCACTTCTAGTAATCTCTGAGCCATGTACTATTAGCAAGTCATGGTCCTGAGCTTCCTGCAATGCGATTTCGTACGAACGGTTTCTGTCCGGATGCGGGATATCTTCCTTATGTGGCTGATATTCCAAGTGTTCCGTAAGTGAAATCAAATCCAAATTATCCCGAAGGGCTTCCTGCACCCGGATGTTCGGCCAAACATTACCATCAGAAAATACGGTATGTATATGTAAATCGGTCTTGATGGTATTGTAGCCCGGAATATCTGGAAACGTCAAGGGTCTTGAGCTTTGATGGGAGTGGTCTTGGGCCGAAACCAAAAAAGAAAATAAAAAGAGTGGAATGTAATAGATTTTTCTCATAATGGTCTAAAATAGTACTTTCAGTTTTGTTGTGGGTACTCTTATCATGTCCAAAGGTTTATTAAATAGTTAATTTATTAATGGCTATTGACTTGGCTCGAACAAATCTGTATTTGGCCAAGCATCCTGACGCTCGATCATATTGTTCATAAATGTGTGGATTGCATCCAAAACAATAGCAAAATTCGATTCACCACTATTTACAAGTACAACATAAGAAAATGGATGTCCAACATGCAAAGCTGCCAGTGTTCCAGGTAATGCCCCATTATGTGTCCAACTACTCCTTAAAAGATAACTTACGCCCTCTCCTGCAGGCAAAATATTGTTGACATTGAATCTGCCATCGGATTTTACTGCAAGCAGGGCCAAGGATTTTGCATTGGAAATCCATCCACCGGCAGCATCTAATCGTTCAAGATTCATACTGTATGGAGAAGCCCATGTGGAATAGTACATGGTTTCATTGGGTAGTTTTTCTTCAATGGTGCTTTTTCCCATATATACATCATTGATCAAATTGGGTTCCAATATGTTCTCTTTCACGTAGTCTTTATAGCTTTGGCCACTTTTTGCTTCAATGATTTTACCCAAAAGTGCATACCCAAAATTGGAATATTGAAAACGTAGGCCAGGCTCGAAAGTCAACGAACGCTCATCCAATACTTTACCTGCTAGAGAATTAAAATTTAAATTAACGGGCTCGAACATGATGTCCGTAGGTTCGTTGGCAAAGCCCGCCGTATGTTCCACTAGGTGTTCTACAGTAATCTGCAATTCCTCTGTTTCATAGGGAAGACTACCATAGGTAGTGCCTAAAATTGAATTGGTCCCAAAAACACGCTCATTTATATCGAGTTTTTCATCAAGAATCAATTTGGAGATTGCCAAAAGGGTAATTGGTTTGGATATACTTGCAACCCGGAACAAAGTGGAATTTGAAACTGGAATTTTCTTGTCAACATCAGAAACCCCAAAAGCGTTTAGGTAAACCAATTTTTCATTCCGTATAATGGCAAGTTGGGCACCGCGAAAATTATTTTGGCCCATGAACCTTTCAAAATCAGTAGTTATTTCGTTAAGTGTTATCTGCGTAGTTGGTTGCTCCTTTTGCTCCTCGACTAATTCATCTGTTGGGGATGGAGCTAAGTTTCCGGATGGCTCCAAAGTCGCTAAAGGAGTGTCCGTATTCTCTTTGGTGCATGAAAACAAGATGATAGAAAAAATGATAAAGGGAAGTATTTTCCTCATAAAACCTGGTTTCAGTGAGTCTTAAAGATACTAATAAATACAAATCACAGCACGAACTTGTTAAGTCATAAACTATAAAAATATTTCAGCAATGTTATGGTTTGTCTTGGTATTTTAAAACTTATGGTAAAAAATGGAAATCTACGGATGAACCTTGAATACAGAGTGGTCATATCGGTAATATTACAAGGATTTAGTGCAATTGTTATAAAAGTTAAATATTGACCGTTTGCCATTTAAACGTTACAATTATATTTTAAGGACTTTTGCTGAATTTCTTTTTGAACTTTCTCAGAATTCAATATCACCTATATTACCATTTCTGTATTGCTTTTTACTTTTTAAAATTGATAGTTCAGATTAGATATTTATCTAAGTGCTATTTTGTAACTTGGAAATCAGGGATTGATATTTTTTAAAAATACTTTATACCTTGAGCTTGATATGAACCCAGCCGAAAACTATATTCTAAACCAGCCTGAGCCATTTCGCAGCATTTTATTACATGTTAAAAATGTTGTAGAACATACCATTCCTAATGCCACCATGAAGTATAAGTGGAAAATTTCCTGTTTTTATATAGACAAAACGCCATTGTGCTATTTGAACGTTTCCCAGAAAAAGGGTTTTGTCGATGTAGGGTTCTGGAACTCTGCCCACTTAACGAAGCATTTGGACAGGATGGTTTCGGAAAAGCGAAAAGTGGTCAAATCCCTTCGGTATACAACTCTGGAAGAAGTTGATGACACCGTCCTTATGGAGGTACTTCTGGAGGCCGAATCCCTTAAAAGCAAGGGCTTTTATAAAAGGGAGGACTTATCTTAAAATTGATTCACCACTGTTCTTAGTGCAACTAAATCCGTCAATAATTTTTCCATTAAACTTAATTCGAGCATATTGGCACCGTCACTTTTGGCATTTGCGGTATCAAAATGTGTTTCAATAAAAAGTCCGTCAACCCCTGCCGCGATACCTGCACGTGCCATGGTACCTATTAGGGCCGGCCTGCCGCCCGTAACTCCAGAAGATTGGTTGGGCTGTTGAAGCGAATGGGTAACGTCCAATACAACAGGCGCATACTGTTTCATGGTGGGAATACCCCTAAAATCCACGATCATATCCTGATACCCGAACATAGTTCCACGATCTGTTATAATGGCTTGCTCGTTACCTGTTTCCGTCACTTTATTAACAGCATGTTTCATACTTTCCGGACTCATGAATTGCCCCTTTTTTATATTTACTGTCTTACCGGTTTCAGCTGCTGCTACGACCAAATCGGTCTGTCTTGCCAAAAAGGCGGGAATTTGCAAAACATCCACATATTCTGCAGCCATAGTCGCGTCCTGTTCCGTGTGAATGTCAGTAATGGTAGGGATTTTAAAAGTTTCCGATACTTTACGCAAAATCTTGAGTGCCTTCTCATCTCCAATACCAGTAAAGGAATCCAATCTACTTCGATTTGCTTTTTTAAAACTTCCCTTGAAAACATAGGGTATTTTCAATTGCTCTGAAAGCGAAACAATATGCTCAGCAATTCGCAGCGCCATATCTTCCCCTTCAATGGCACATGGGCCTGAGAGCAAAAAGAAATTACCACTATCAGTATGTTTTATTTGGGGAATCTTGGTCAAATCCATCTTATAAATTTTTCATAAAGATAGTGTTATTCAATGGTATTGTTTTTAGATTTAAGTGTAACAACCATTATTCAACATGAACAAATTTTTTTTTATACTGCTAGTTTTGGTGGGCTTAAGGGTACAATCTCAAAGTAATGGGGTTGCAGAGAAGGGGTTTGGAATCGTCAATCTGGAACGTCACCAATTTAAGTTGGATTTACTATCTCCAGGAATATCCTATGAATTGGGATTGTTTAGAAATCAAAGTATTTCTACTGCCTTGGGCTTAGGTATGGCAGCCTATGAACCAGGCTATGTGTTTGGTTTAGCTATGAACAATCGTTATCGGTACTATCATAATTTTCGAAGTAGGACCAATAAAGGTAAAAATGTATCTGGTAATTCTGGTAATTATATCGCGGCAGCTCAAGCTATCTTTTTCTCTCAAGCTAGATTGACAACCAATATAATTGGACCTGACGATTTTAATGTGGGTTTCTATGGAATGGTCTATGGTATCCAGCGTACCTATGAAAAAGGCTTTAATTTTAATGCAGAGTTAGGCATGGGTTATTACCAAGGTGACGGCATTCAAAGTGGATATGGCCCTTTAATTGGTTTTACCTTCGGTTGGGTGGCTACCAAACGAAAATCTAGAAAACCGACTTTCGATTGATACTTTTAGCACAATAATTGATGACTAAAGATGATTAATTTTAACCAATCACAATTATTAGAACCGTTATCATCATTACTTTTTTGCTTAGTTCTTTAACTTCGAATCCACAGCTACGAAAGGATGTTGAGAACCATTAAATAACCATAAATACCTTATTGCCCGGTGTTGTTTATGAATTTGGGATTTAGAAAAGTTCAACACTGACTGCTGAGGCTACCATGGGTTTTGCCGATCAAGAATCTGATTTCTTTGACGACGGATTCGCGATTTATCCTATTGGAAGAATCCAGTATCGGGATTATTACAATTTTGATCGGAGAATACGAAAGGGAAAGCGAATTTCTGGCAATACAGGTAACTAAACCGCCCCAACCGTAGCGATCCAAGGTGGAAATGCGCTAATTGGCGATTTGGATTATGTTTCTAGATATACTTTGGCCTTGGGTGCTGTTTATTGAATTCAAAGAAATTACCTCGGTGGATTACAATTCCGTTTGGAAGCGGGTCCTGCCAACTTCATTGATGAATTTAATAATGGTATTGATTTGTTGTTGTCTGCCAATGTAAGGTGGGTATTGGGGATAAGAAAATCAAAATAATCCCTTCAAAATCAATAAGATAAAAATAACATTTGTTTGGCTAGATCTAAAGAAATTAAGACTATCTTTGCGCGCTTAAAATAAGGCTTTATGTCCAACACAAAAAATATTGCGATCATCGCACACGTTGACCATGGTAAAACTACCTTGGTAGACAAAATCATGTATCATTGCAGTTTGTTCCGTGAAAATGAAAATACCGGGGATTTGATCCTGGATAATAACGATTTGGAACGTGAACGGGGTATTACGATTACTTCCAAAAACGTTTCTGTGGTTTACAAGGACACGAAAATAAATATTATCGATACTCCGGGTCACGCGGATTTTGGTGGTGAGGTAGAACGGGTATTGAACATGGCTGATGGCGTCTTGTTATTGGTCGATGCTTTCGAGGGCCCCATGCCTCAGACCCGCTTTGTACTTCAAAAGGCCATAAATCTTGGTCTAAAGCCATGTGTGGTCATCAATAAGGTGGATAAGGAAAACTGTACACCGGAAGAGGTACATGAAAAGGTCTTTGATTTGATGTACGAATTGGGAGCTGAGGAATGGCAGTTGGATTTCCCTACTGTTTACGGTTCGGCCAAGCACAATTGGATGAGCTATGATTGGAAGCATCAAACGGACAATATAGAGCCTCTATTGGATATGGTCATTGAACATATTCCTTTGTTCGAACCCAAGGAAGGAAATACCCAGATGTTGATTACGTCCTTGGATTTCTCCTCCTTTACGGGTAGAATCGCCATAGGTAGATTACAGCGTGGAACTCTAAGCGAAGGCCAACCCATTTCTTTGGTCAAGAGAAATGGTAACATAGTAAAGTCCAGAATAAAGGAGCTTTTTACCTTTGAAGGTTTGGGTCGTAAAAAGGTCACTTCCGTTGAAGCTGGTGACATTTGCGCCTTGGTGGGTGTGGAAGGTTTTGAAATAGGGGATACCGTGGCTGATTTTGAGAATCCGGAAGGAATGAAGACCATCGCTATTGACGAGCCTACGATGAGTATGTTGTTTACAATTAACGATAGCCCGTTTTTTGGAAAGGATGGTAAGTTTGTGACATCCAGACATATCAAGGAACGTTTGGAGCGTGAATTGGAGAAAAACTTGGCACTTAGGGTAAATGAGACCGATAGTGCCGATAAATTTTTGGTATTTGGCCGTGGTGTACTTCACTTATCGGTTTTGATCGAGACCATGAGAAGGGAAGGCTACGAGATACAAATAGGACAGCCTCAAGTAATTATAAAGGAAATAGATGGGGTAAAATGTGAGCCCATCGAGCATTTGACCATAGATTTGCCAGAGGAAGTTTCTGGAAGGGCAGTGGAAATGGTTTCTATCCGAAAAGGCGAAATGACCAGTATGGAGGCCAAAGGCGACCGAATGATTTGTGAGTTTCAAATCCCGTCCAGGGGCATCATCGGATTAAGAAATCAATTGCTTACGGCAACTGCCGGAGAAGCGATCATGGCACATCGATTCTTGGAATACCAACCAATGAAAGGCGATATTCCACAACGTCAAAATGGCTCCTTGGTTTCTATGGAGACCGGTAAGGCAATTCCATATTCCATTGATAAATTACAGGAACGTGGTAAGTTTTTTGTGGATCCGGGTGAGGATATCTATGAAGGACAGGTTATTGGTGAAAACTCCCGTGGGGACGATATGACAGTAAATATCACCAAAACCAAGAAACTATCAAACGTACGTTCTTCAGGGGCCGATGATAAGGCCAGGATAGTTCCGGCCATTAAATTCTCTTTGGAGGAAGCCTTGGAATACATTCAAAAGGACGAGTACGTTGAGGTAACCCCAAAGCATCTAAGGCTGCGGAAGATTTACCTTACGGAAAACGACCGAAAGCGTAACAAGATAGCATAAAACCGGGCCCTGATTTTTCAGGGCCTTTTTATTTCTTGTACGTTTTGGGAAATCCCCAGGTTAATATCTTAAAAAGTCGATTTTTAGGCGAAACTGCGTTTGCCAAACTGGTAATTTTTTAATAGTTTTTTTCGTATTCCATAATCCAAACCAATCAATAAATAACGTTTTCGTAATAATTTACTTAAGCCTAAGTTTCTTTAAGCCCACCAAGTTTTTTTTTCTAATTTGACGACCATATTTGGCTCAAACTAACAAATAAAACTCATAAAGGATCAACATGCAATTAAAAGGAAAGAGGGTACTCATTACGGGTGGTACAAGGGGTATAGGTAGATGTATGGTACAGGAACTTATTGATGGTGGCGTAACCCATATTGCCATTATTGCCAGGGATAAAAAAGGTCTTAAGGAAATATCCGAGGCAAACCCTGAAGTAAAGTTTCTCCGAATTGCGGGTGATGTTGCCAATATCGACATTCTTAGAGAAGCCGCAGCACGTATCGAGGATAAATGGGGGTATTTGGATATATTGATCAACAATGCAGGTATCGTTTCGGCGGGACCTCTGGAGGAATTGCCGGATGAAGAAATTTACGACCAAGTAGCCGTCAACCTTACCGCAATATTGTTATTGACGAAATACTGCGTACCTTTATTAAAGTCATCCGAGGATGGTACCATACTCAATATTTCATCTGGACTCGGCTTGATTGGCATGCCATTTTACTCGGTTTACGGTAGTACCAAGGCGGCCATAAAACAGTTTTCGGACTCTATGAGAAGGGAGCTTGCCCCATTTAACGTTTCCGTTACCTGTTCCTTTCCCACGGCCACAGCCACTGATATGATGCAGAAATTCGAGGGAAGGGAAATGGATTCCCCGCAGCTTGTGGCCAAAAAATCCATTGAGGCCATGCTCAAAAAGGAACTACAAGTAATTTTTGGTGGGGATGAGCGCATAAAGGATAATGAGATGAATTTTATGGATCCTAAAAAGTTTGATGCGAAAGTTGTGGAAACTTACGAGCAATTTAAGGCATCGAGCGAGGGACACAAGGCTTTGTAGTTTTACATGACCAAAAGTAGCTTCCCTATACCTTTGGAGCTTTGTGCAAGCATGCCACGGCCGCACCGATGATTCCTGCATGATTTTCCAGTTCCGCTGGTATAACAGGCGTCTCGATTTTTATTTTCTTCTTGAATTCCTTAAAATCCTTTGAGGCGCCGCCACCTAGAATAATAAGGTCAGGGGAGATAATTAGTTCTACATATTCCAAAAAGGTATTGAAACGCTTCCCCCATTTTTTATAGGATAGACCCTCCCTGTCCTTGGCACTACCAGCCGCCCATAGTTCAATTTTGTTATATTTTTTGTAAGGTATTTGGCCAAGCTCAAAATTAGGGATCAATTGTCCATTGAAAAAGGCCCCGCTTCCTAGGCCAGTACCAATGGTAATCATGACCACCAAGCCTTCTTTTCCCCGTCCAACACCATAATTCATGGTTGCATAACCGGCAGCATCGGCATCATTGATAACCGTAAAATCCAATCCGGTTTTTTTCTCCAATAGCTCTTCAACATTAACACCTAACCAGCTCGGGTCCAAGTTCCCCGGGGACTTACAGACACCTTTTTTGATGATGGTTGGAAATCCGCAGCCTACCTTGCCTTTGTAGTCAAAATGTTTTACAATTTCGGCAATGACATCGGCCATGGCTTCGGGCGTTCTTGGTTTGGGAGTGGGAATGCGAAACCTTTCGGTTAGCATTTTACCACTTTCAGCATCTACCAATGCACCTTTTATTCCTGAGCCGCCTACATCAATACCAAGTAAAGTCATGTCGAAAATTTAAAAGAGATTACAAAGAAACAAAAAAGATTCCTTTCCTTGAATTTTATAGGGCGGTAGGTAGTTTTAGTGGTTTCTAAAAGTGGCCAAGGCCTATTTTCCGTACGTCCGAAGAATATTTACTATTCCAATAGTTTCAGGCCAATAATGGTGTTATATTCCATGTCATCGTCCTCCCCAATTTCCAAGGTAAATGTAATGTTGAACAATTTTCCCACCAGTGCTTCGTCCATCAGGTCAAAAGCCTCCGAAGCTTCTTCGGTAATGTCATGGAATTCATAGATTTCTCCTTTATCTCCCTTAAAATAGTATATACCGTCCTCATGTCTGTCATAGATTCCGTTGACCCTTACGGTGTCCTGAACGATGTTTCCTTTAGATGTGGCGGCAATTAGAACGAAGGCTATAAGTAGTGTTTTCATAGTGCATAATTTTGTTTGTTTCCCATTATTGTTTTTTGATTGGAACCCTATTTTTTGAGGTATTCATAATCAATGCAAATGAACTCAATTTTTTTAAATGTTCAATCTTTTCCTTCTTTTTTTGTGCCAGTGATTTTATTATGAAAAATATTGATAATCAAATACTTGTACTTCATTAAAATCGGTTCTCAAGAATCTGAAGGTTCTGTATCCCTTATCGGCCTATATAAATTTCACCAAAATTGAGTTGTTCTTACGGATTTCAAGTACCGGCCAGGAGGTTGTGTTGGAAAACTTACATGGAGGCACGTTTTTTTCTTATACGCCAAAAGAAGTATCCTTTGAAATGGAATCCGTGTTAAGTAACGGATTTTGGTACTTGCTTTCATTGTCTTATGAGTTTGGTAATTTATCTATAGGTAAAAGATCAACCAAATAAAAGTTGGCCTGCAATAATAACAATACATCAATAGTTTTAATCACCCTGATCAATTGCGTAAATTAATTTTATTTTTAACGTTTTATTTTCAAGGGAGTGTCATTGAACCATTCCTATTTTGGAGGTTCAGACAATTATTTTCCATTTTATAAAAAGGATTCAGTTTATGTCATTAAAAAATGCTGAAGAGCAGCGTCTCGCCGTTGGAGATAATTACAAGAATTGGAAACGATGGGGTCCCTATTTGGCCGAACGCCAATGGGGAACGGTACGGGAGGATTATAGTGCCAATGGCCAGGCGTGGAATTTTGTGGATCATGATAAGGCACGTAGCAATGCTTATAGATGGGGCGAAGAGGGGATTGGCGGTTTCTGCGATTCTAGGGAAATCCTTTGTTTGGCACCGGCCTTTTGGAATGGAAAGGATGCCATCTTGAAGGAACGTTTGTTCGGTCTTACCAATGGTGAGGGCAATCATGGTGAGGACGTAAAGGAACTATATTTTCATCAAGTTTCCACTCCTACTCATTCCTATAACAAGTATTTGTACAAATACCCTCAAAAGAAGTTTCCTTATACGGACCTAGTGAAGAAAAACAGGTCTAGGAGTAGGGAGGAATCTGAATATGAGATTCTGGATACCAAAGCCTTTAGGAACAATACCTATTTTGATTGCTTTATTGAATATGCCAAGGCCGATGTTGGGGATATCCTAATGAAGATTACCGTAGTGAATCGGTCATCAAAAAAGTCCTCCATCCATGTGCTACCACATTTATGGTTCAGGAACTTTTGGAAACACAATAAACGTTTTGAAAGGCCAAGCATGAAAGCTGTTTCGGAGAACTGCATACAGTCCAGAAGTATTAGGAACGGTCGCTATTATCTCTATCATGAAAAGGGCAAGCAGCTTTTTTGCGAAAACGAGACTAATAACAAACGTATTTATAATGTGGACAATGAGGTTCCATACGTCAAGGACGGTATCAATAACCACGTGGTAAACGGAATGGATACCGTAAATCCAGAAAAGACGGGGTCCAAATTTGCCGTTTGGCACAAATTGACCTTAAATGCTGGTGAGGAAAAATCGGTGAGGATACGCTTGAGCAAACGAAAATTGGATGATCCCTGGACTGGGTTCGATACTATTTTTGAGAGTCGCATTCGGGAATGTGAGGAGTTTTACAATGATATAGTATCAAAAAAGGACTTGCCCCAAGCACATAAGGACATTGTGGAAAGGGCATTTTCTGGATTATTGTGGACCAAGCAGTTTTATTACTATGATGTCTACAAGTGGCTTTTTGGAGGACCTGGGGAACCAAAACCTTATAGGGAAAGCCCCAGAAATTTTAGTTGGCAGCATTTGACCAACAGACATGTCATTTCCATGCCGGACAAATGGGAATATCCTTGGTATGCCGCCTGGGACTTGGCCTTTCATATGGCTTCCTTTGTGGAGATAGACCCATATTTTGCCAAGGAACAGCTCATTTTGATGTTGCGGGAAAGCTACATGCATCCCAATGGGCAGATTCCCGCATATGAATGGAATTTCAGCGATGTAAATCCGCCCGTACATTCATGGGCCGTTTGGAACGTCTACGATAAGGATAAGCAAAAAACTGGAACGGGGGATATTCATTTTTTGGAAAAGGCCTTCCAGAAATTGTTGATCAATTTCACTTGGTGGGTCAATCAAAAGGATAAAAGCGGGACGGACCTTTTTGAAGGTGGCTTTTTGGGTTTGGATAATATTGGAGTCTTCGACAGGAACCATATGCCACCGGGAATTACCAGAATGCAGCAGGCAGATGCTACGAGTTGGATGGCTATGTTTACCCTCAACATGCTTAGAATGAGTTTGGAACTTTCCAAAGGCAACAAATCCTACGAAGATTTGGTAGCTAAGTTTTTCAGGCATTTTTTAAACATAGCCTGGGCCATGCACCATATAGGTAAAAAGGATATTTCGTTATGGGATGATGAGGATAATTTCTATTATGATGTAGTCGAAATGGATAGCGGAATGACGAATCGTTTGAAAGTCAGGTCATTAGTAGGTATTATTCCTCTGTTTGCCGTTGAGATTATCCATAAAGATCTTTTTGAAGAACTAAAGGAATTCAGGAGAAGGGCAGCGGACATCGTTAGAACCAGACCAGACTTAGCATCACTAATATCCAATATTGAAGAAACCAATGCAGATGGCAATTACCTTTTCTCCATTATGCGGGGATTTCGGTTGGAGCGTTTACTAAGGCGTTTGTTGGACGAGGACGAGTTTTTGTCCGACTATGGTATCCGATCGCTTTCAAAGTACCACGAGGAGCATCCATTTGTGTTCAAGCACCATGGACATCATCAGATTCAATATGAACCGGGTGAAAGTCGTTCCAACATGTTCGGAGGAAATTCCAATTGGCGCGGCCCAATTTGGTTGCCCTTAAATTATATGATCATACAATCCCTGCGAAAGTACTATTTGTTTTATGGGGATTCCTATCAATATGAATTCCCATTTGGGTCTGGCAGGAAGCTCAATCTAAAGCAAATTGCCAATGAGCTCAGCAAGAGGTTATTGAAGCTATTTGAACGTAATGAGGACGGAAAGTTCCAATATCATTCCGATGATGAAAACAAGTTGTTTACCAATGACCCCCATTTTAAGGACCATCATTTGTTTTATGAGTTTTTTGATGGCGATCACGGGAAAGGCTTGGGAGCATCACACCAAACGGGCTGGACGGCCCTGATTGCAAATTTGATCATGGAAATGGATTAGGTTTATGGTTTTTATCCATGTAGCCGGATGGTCTTCGTATAGAAAAAGCGTATTCAGCGCTATTTTCAAAAAACATCTTTTCAGGTCAATTCCGTCTTTGAATTTAGTTTATCTTCATTCCAATCATTTCAACTATAAATGGATCTTAAGGACGGTGTAAGGACCTCGGAAAACAAAGTCTCATCAGAGGCTCGTAAATTGAGCGCATTTGTACGAGACCATACAAAAAACCTTGTGGACCGCTTGGAGTGCTATGAGGACATAATCAGCTTGGAAATTGGCGATACGGGCCTAAGCAGGGCCAAAACTTTGGAGCGGGAGTTTGACTTGAGGCAATTGTACATCAAATATGAGGGTGATAATCCAACAGGCACCCAAAAAGATCGCATAGCCTTTGCCCAATTGTACGATGCCTTGAGAAGGGAGTTCGATACGGTTACCTTGGCAACCTGTGGCAATTATGGAGTTGCGGTTGCTTTGGCGGCCAATCTTGCCGGGATAAATTGTAAAATATTTATTCCGGAAAGCTACCATACCGATCGTATCACAGAAATGGAGGGGTTGAAGGCCGAAATTATCCGATTACCGGGAAGCTACGAGGACGTGGTTATGGAAAGTTCCAAATTGGCAAAAAAAAATGACTGGTACGATGCCAATCCCGGTGGTTCCAATACACCCCTGCAAATCAGTGCCTATTCCCAATTGGCCGTGGAAATTTTTGAGGATTTGGGCGATGCTCCAAAATATTGTGCAGTACCCGTCTCCAACGGCACGCTGATTGCCGGTATTTTTAGGGGCTTTGTAACCTTATATAAAAGGGGCAAAACCTCTAGAATACCTAAAATGATAGCCGCTTCATCCGCCAATAAAAATCCAATAGTTTACTCATTTTTACACGGTTTTGACCATTGCAAGGATCTGAGGCCTGAGCTAATCAAGGAAACCAAACTAAATGAACCATTGATCAACTGGCATAGCTTTGACGGCGAAGAGGCACTTTATGCAATTAAGGAATCCCATGGAGAGGCCTTTAATATAAGTGATAAGAAATTGCGCGATATGTCCACCTATTTGAGCAAGAAGGAGGGGTACAAGATTCTTCCCGCCGCTACTGCTGGATTGATTGCTTTGTTGGAACTGAATGAAAAAATGAATTTTGAGGCCGACCGATTTGTGGCCGTACTCACTGCAAAAAATTAATTTGGAATGAAACGAATAATCGATGGAAAGGCCTTGGTTTATTGTGAAGGTGCATTTAATACACCAAATGGAAAAACCGCCCATGGATTGGTACGCTTTACGGAGCGGTATGAGATTCTAGGGGTCTTGGATTCAAGATATGCGGGACAGGATGCAGGACAAGTCTTGGATGGCAGGGACAATGGGGTCAAGGTTTTTAAGGATTTGGAGGAGGCCATTAAGGCCATAGATGCAAAGCCTGACTATTTGGTAGTGGGGTTGGCCCCAGATGGCGGCCGATTACCCGAGGAGGCCAAGGGAAGCATAAAATTGGCTCTACAGCATGGGATGAACGTGGATAGTGGTCTTCACGATTTTTTGACAAATGATCCGGAGCTGGTGGCGTTGGCCAAAAAAAATAAGGTTGCGATCCGTGATATTAGAAAGACTCCGGATAGGGACAAGCTACATTTTTTTACGGGCGATATTGAAAAGGTGGATTGTCTCAAATTGGCCGTTTTAGGTACGGATTCCGCGCTGGGAAAAAGAACCACCGCTTGGATTCTGGTGCATGGGTTCAGGGAAGCTGGTAAAAAGGCCGAAATGATCGGAACGGGACAGACCGCTTGGATGCAGGGGGCCAAATATAGCATGGTCATGGATAGCTGTATCAATGATTTTGTTTCCGGGGAAATAGAGCATGCCGTTGTAAGTGCTTGGAAAAATGAGGACCCTGATGTAATTGTCATTGAAGGTCAGGGAAGTTTAATGAATCCTGCATATCCCGGTGGTTTTGAGATTTTGGCTGCGGGTAGACCTGATTATGTAATCCTGCAGCACGCTCCAAAAAGGTTGGAATATGACGGTTTTCCGGGGTATCGTCTCCACTCCTTGGAAGAGCAGATCAATGCAATACAGGTGATTTCCGGTAAGGAGGTCATTGCCGTTACGGTAAACCATGAGGGCATGACCAAGGCTGAGATTCCAGAAATGTGCAAACAGATTACCATGAAAACAAAGTTGCCCGCTTATGACGTATTGGAGTTTGGGGCAAAGGAATTGGTAAATCTCTTAGTAGGTAAAATGGAATGAAGATTACAAAGGTAAGCTACGAGCGATTGGATCTGGCACTTTCAGTTCCCTATACGATTGCATATGAAAAAATCGATGCGACCACAAATTTTATCATAAAGCTCGAAACCGATGGAAATTTGGTTGGGTATGGTTGTTCCGTACCCGATACGGAAGTTACGCACGAAACCCCTAAAGAGGTTAAAAATGCCCTCGACAGCATCATAGTTCCGTATCTAAAAAATAAGGACCCTTTCACATTTGCCCTGATTCTTTCAGAATTAAGAACGCTCTTAGGAAAAAAGTCGAGCTGTTTGGCCATGGTAGATCTTGCCCTATATGACTTATTGTCCAAAAAGGCTCAGGTTCCATTGTTCAAGTTTTTGGGAGGTTATAGATCGAGCATACCCACCAGTATCACCATTGGAATCCTGAATATGGGGGAGACCGTTCGACAGGCCTACGAATATACGGCTATGGGCTTCTCGATCCTAAAAATTAAGGGCGGCTTAAATTTGGAGGAGGATATTGCCAAGATGATTCGCTTACATAAGGAATTTCCTGGGGTAAGGTTTCGTTTTGATGGAAACCAGGGATATACCGTTCAAGAATCCATCGCTTTTGTAAAGGCCACCTCGGCCATTGGGATTGAAATATTCGAACAGCCTACCAAGCATGAATCCGATGAACATTTGGGGGAGGTTACGGGGCAAGTGGACATTCCCGTAATGGCCGATGAAAGCCTTAAAACCTTGACCGATGCCTTCAGATTGGCACAGAACGAACGGGTGGATATGGTGAACATCAAACTTCAAAAAGTTGGGGGCATCCTTACGGCGAACCATATTAGCTCCGTTGCCAAGGCCGCCAATTTGGAGACCATGGTGGGATGTATAGATGAATGTGGTTTGGGAATCTCCGCAGGTCTCCATTTTGCCCTTTCAAGACCTAATATCGTATATGCCGATTTGGATGGACACCTAGATATAGTTGGAGACCCTTTTAAAAAAATTTTCAGGTTGGAGAAAGGCGTTCTTTTTCCATCGGACGCTTATGGATTGGGATTTTCAGAGTAAAAAGTCCAAGAATTAAACCGCCTTTTGAACTACCTCGAATACTTTGTTTGAGTCGCACTTGATGGTTTTTGAGGGGTATTTGAGAATAAGTGCATAATCATGGGTCGCCATTAAGATCGTGCGGCCAGATTTGTTGATTTCCTGAAGTACCTTCATTACTTCCACACTGGTTTGGGGATCTAGGTTTCCGGTAGGTTCGTCAGCCAAAATCAATTCCGGGTCGTTCAACAGGGCCCTGGCAATAGCCACACGTTGTTGTTCCCCACCTGATAGTTCATGCGGAAACTTGAAGCCCTTGGTCTTCATGCCTACTTTCTCCAAAACCTCTACCACCCGGGCATCCATTTTGGCCTGGTCCTTCCATCCTGTCGCCTTTAGGACGAACAGCATGTTTTGGTTTATATTTCTATCGGGCAGCAACTTAAAATCCTGAAAAACGATGCCCAGTTTTCGCCTTAGGAAAGGGATGTCGTTCTCCTTAAGTGTCTTTAAATTGAAGTCCACTATCTTTCCTTCCCCTTTTTGCAAGGGTAGGTCGCCGTATAGGGTTTTCATAAAGCTACTTTTTCCACTGCCAGTCTTTCCTATAAGATAGACGAATTCTCCCTTGGCCACATGTATGTTCACTTCGCTGAGCACCAAGCTTTCCTTCTGAAAAATGGATGCATCCTTTAACTCTAAAACCGTCTCTTCCATAAATTCTCTGTTGATATAAAAGTAATAAGTTCCTTTTGATAACGCCGTACCCTTGAACAAATTCTTTTCTTTTGTACCCGCAACCCACATACTTAGGAACAATTTTTGCCGTTATCCTTTGTGATACTACGGTAATTCAAAATAGTAAGAGAACACTATGCTTCATAAAATCACCGCTTTTCTTCCATTGGTCATGGGAGTTTTTTGGATGGCAACTGCCCAAGAGTCAAAAATCTATACCCACGAAAACAAGGATTTTCAGGATGCACTGGCCCTTTATAACAATGAACAGTTTCAGGCCGCCCAGACAATTTTCGAAAAGGTGAAGGCTACCACCAAGGACGAGGAGATTGCCGCCAACAGCGCCTATTATGCGGCGAATGCGGCCGTACGGTTGAACCAGCCCGGTGCGGACCGCATGATGGAGGAGTTTGTCGAAAACTACCCCACTTCCACTAAAAAAAATTCTGCCTTTGCAGATGTAGCGGAATACTATTTTGACACGGGAAAATATCCTTACGCCCTAAAATGGTACAACAAGGTGGACCAGAGCGCCTTGTCTATGGGCGAAATGGACAAATTCAATTTTAATTATGGGTATTCACTCTTTTCCTCAAGCAAGCCAAAAGAAGCGGAGCGGTATCTGGAGAAGGTGACAACTTCCCCGGTATATGGATCCCAAGCCAAATATTATCTGGGGTATATTTCCTACCAACAAGATGATTATGAAGCGGCCAATGAGCGTTTTGACCAGATTACGGACCAGAATGTATTGGAAGAAAAATTGAGTTATTATCAGGCCGATATGAACTTTAAGCTAGGTAAGTTCGAGGAAGCGATTGCCTTGGCCAAGAAGCAATTACCAAAGTCCGATAGAACCGAAGTATCGGAACTTAATAAAATCATCGGCGAGAGTTACTTCAATCTCGGCCAGTACGAAAATGCCATCCCGTACCTACAAGAATACAAGGGAAAACGCGGCAAATGGAACAATACGGATTACTACCAATTGGGCTATTGCTATTACAAACAGGGAGACTATGCCAATGCCATTGCCCAGTTCAATAAGATAATCGGGGGTACCAATAGCGTATCGCAAAATGCCTATTATCACTTGGCGGAGTGCTATTTGAAACAGGACCAAAAACAGGAAGCGTTAAACGCATTTAGGAATGCCTCGCAAATGGATTTTAATCCAGATATAAAGAAGGATGCCTTTCTTAACTATGCCCGATTGAGCTATGAAGTGGGGAATGCCTACGAACCTGTACCACAGGTAATAACGAACTATCTGGATGCCTATCCCAACGACGAAAACAAGGAGGAAATGCAGACCCTCTTGGTGGACTCCTTCATTACATCCAAAAATTTTGCAGGGGCGATGGAACTGTTGGAGAGGAACCAAAATTATGCCACCAAGGAAACCTATCAAAAGGTGGCCTACTACAGGGGTCTGGAATTGTACATGGAAGGGGATTATAGTGCGGCATCGGAAGTCTTGGGAAAATCCTTGGGCAGTGCCGTCAATGATTCCTTTAGGGCGCGTGCAACATATTGGAAGGCCGAAGCGGATTATCTCCTGAATCGGTTTGATGCCGCTGCGATAGGGTTCAGGGACTTCAAACAAAACCCTGCTTCCAAAAAAGTAAATGAAGGAAATGACGTGGATTATGATTTGGCCTATGCATACTTTAAACAAAAGGACTACGCCAATGCCATTACCTATTTCAGCGCTTTCACCGATGCCCAAAAGGACGATGTTGAGAAGTTGCATGACGGTTATCTGCGATTGGGCGACAGTTATTTTGCGACCAGCAAATACTGGCCGGCCATAGAGACCTACAACAAGGCCTTGGCATTGACCGGACCTGAAAAGGATTACGCGGCTTATCAAAAGGCTATGAGCTATGGTTTTGTTGATAGGACAGAAAGTAAAATTGAAAACCTCGAGAATTTCGTGTCACAATACCCAAGGTCAACATTTAAGGACGATGCTCTGTTTGAACTCGGCAATACCTATGTGTCCACAGGGCAGGAGAACAAAGGGCTCCAGGCCTATGACCGATTGATCAATGATTTTAGGGGAAGTTCCCTTGTGCCACAGGCCCTTATGAGGCAGGGGCTCGTATTTTACAATTCCGGAAGGAACAATGAGGCACTGGGCAAGTTCAAAACCGTGGTGCGGGATTTTCCCAATACCCAGGAGGCCATTCAAGCAGTTTCCACGGCCAAGTTGGTATACGTGGATTTGGGTAGGGTGGATGAGTACGCCAGTTGGGTAAACGGATTGGATTTTGTTGAGGTGACCAATGCAGAACTGGACAACGCCACTTTTGAATCGGCCCAAAAACAGAATATGGAGGGCAAGACCGATGCAGCTATTCGGGCCTATAAAAAGTACATACAGGAATTCCCTAACGGATTACATGCCCTAGATGCCAATTTCAGTTTGGCACAACTATACTTTGGTGAAGGGGATAAGGATGCCGCTTTGCCCTATTACAAATATGTGGCGGACAAGACCACCAGCGAATATGCGGAGCAGGCCCTGACCCGGGTTTGCGAGGTGTATATTGGAAAACAGGATTACGCGACCGCGCTGCCTTATTTGTTGAAATTGGAAGATCAGGCCAACATCCAACAGAACAGGACCTTTGCCCAATCAAACCTGATGAAGGGATATTACGGGCAAAAGAATTATTCCAAAACATTGGAGTATGCTGAGAAAGTTTTAGGCACGCCTAGCATAGACGACCGTATCAAGAGCGACGCCCAGATCATGATCGCGCGTTCTGCCATCGCCACGGGGAACGAATCCAAGGCAAAATCAGCCTATGCCCAAGTTTTGACCATAGCATCTGGAGCGACCGCCGCAGAGGCATTGTACTATGATGCCTATTTTAAGAACAAGGAAGGTGATTATGAATCCTCGAATATTTCAGTGCAGAAATTGGCAAAGGACTACGCCACCTACAAGGAATGGGGCGGTAAAGGGTTGGTTTTGATGGCCAAAAACTTTTATGCCTTGGGAGACTCCTACCAGGCAACTTATATTCTGGATAGCGTCATTTCCAATTTTGGTCAATATCCTGAAATCGTTGCTGTGGCCCAAGGGGAGCTGGCCATGATAAAATCCAAGGAATCACAGAGGAATTCTTCAGTAGATCCAAATCAAGAATAAACACGCATAGTAATAGAACACGTATGTACAAGAGTATTAAAATAGGTATGGGATTGGCAATGCTGATGATGGCTCCATGGGCCATGGCACAGGAAGAAACCAAGGATCTAGGCACGGAAACCGTTACGGTGACCAAGGCTTATACACCAACGGTCTCCGATGCGTTCAAAATAAAATCCATGCCAAATCTCAATGATTCTATCGTACTGCAGAAAAAGAAGATCAACTATAGTATTTTTTCAGTTCCCGTTGCATCTACGTTTACACCTTCAAAAGGAACGGCGTCCCGCGTGGAAAGGGTTCCGCCCCCGGAACTGTTCAATACCTATGCCTCCGCAGGTGCGGGCAATTATGGCAATGCAACGGCGGAATTTTATACTACCCGAGAAGTGGATAGGGACGCGACCTTTGATTTGGGTTTTAACCACAATTCTTCAAGGGGTTCCATAGAAGGGGTTCAATTGGACAATATTTTTGCGGATAGCCGTTTGGACGCTTCCTTTAAAAAGCGGGATCGTGATTTGGATTGGGGTGCAGATATCGCCTTGCAGCATCAGTTGTACAATTGGTACGGACTCCCGGAAGGCGTTTATGACGAAGCTACCGTTAACGGGATCAACGAGCGGCAAAATTACTTTATGGGCGAGGTTGGGGGCCACATCAATGTGGAGGAATCCTTTTTTAATCGGCTTGATTTGAAATACAGAAGGTTTTGGGATTCCGTGAAATCGGGCGAGAACAGGGCCATTTTAAATACTTCATTCGAGGCACCGCTAAACGATGAGATTTTTGCAATAGGGGCCAAGGTGGATCATGTAGCTGGGAATTTCGAAAATGCCAGCGTCAATAGCCCCACGAACGATCAAGGTATTTCGTACAGCCAATTGCAGGTAGGTATCAGTCCGGTGCTGATGATGCGCAGGGATGATCTTTCACTGAATTTGGGTGTAAATTTGGTGTACGGAATGAACTTGGAGGCCAGCGAGGGTAATTTTTACATTTATCCCGCAGTTAAGGCCTCGTATAGATTGTTGGATGAGACCGTAATTGCCTATGGTGGAGTGGAAGGGGAGCTGCGGCAAAACTCCTACTATGATTTCGTGGAGGAGAATACCTTTGTGTCGCCCACGTTGACCATTGCCCCAACAGATAGCCAGTACAACGCCTACATTGGGTTGAAGGGACAGTTATTGCCCAATTTGAGCTATAATATCAAAGGTTCTTATACGGCAGAAAACAGTACGCCTTTGTTCAAGCTCAATGCCCAGAACAACTTTAGGGATGATGAAAAAGGCTATTACTTTGGCAATTCCTTTGAGGTCTTTTATGACGATATAAAAACCATAGGTATTTTTGGGGAGTTGAATGTTGATGTAAACCGTAATTTCACTTTGGGTATCAATGCCGAAGTATATGATTATAATACGGAAACGGACAATCCCGCTTGGAACCTTCCCAACTTAAAAGGATCTTTGTTCATGGACTATCAGATTGGCGAAAAGTGGTTTGCCGGTGCCAATCTTTTCTATGTTGGGGAAAGGGAGGACTTTAGTACAGTAGTGGTGCAGAATGTTCCGGTCTCGGATTATCCTGCAACCTTGATTAGTTTGGATGGCTTTTTTGATGCCAATGCCCATTTGGGATACAGGGTAGACAATCAACTGTCCATCTTTTTGAAAGCTGCGAACATTGCCAACAACAACTACCAGCGTTGGGCAAATTATCCCGTTCAAGGATTACAGGTTATGGCCGGAGCTACCTATAAGTTCGATTTGTAGAAGCCGGCAGACTAAAATATATCTTCTCCGCCCTATATTTTCTAACTTAGGGGGATGAGGTTTAGGTTTATTCATATCATGGGCATACTCCCTCCCTTTTTTTTGGTGATGGGAACTCATTTTGTGCTTGGCCAAAACCTTGTAAAAAACCCCAGTTTTGAGCAATTTTTGAACTGTCCCAAAAAATTGGGCAACTTAAATGAGGATTTAACCGATTGGGATATACCTACTTTGGGTTCCACGGATTATTTCAACGGATGTAGCCAGGCCATGGGAACGCCAAAAAACTTTAATGGGGAACAACCTGCGGAGTTTGGGGTGGGTTATGTGGGTTTATATTTATTCGCTCCCGATGATTACAGGGAGTATTTGCAGACGCGTCTCACTGAAAATCTCCAAAAGAACCAAAAATATAGACTTTCCTTTTATGTAAGTTTGGCAGAACGGTCGGACTTTGCTGTCAAGGAATTCGGGATTCTCTTTTCGGAAAATCCCATCCAAATAGATACACGAAAGGTGCTTTCAAGAATGCATTTGTCCAAAGTGACGGGTGATGTCTCCAATACACTTGAAATCAGGTATTCCGACTTTTATTCGGATAACGAATCTTGGGTGAAAGTGGAAAGTGAATTTGTGGCGAACGGTACGGAGAACTATTTGGTCATTGGGAATTTCAAGGACAATAAAAGGACACAAACCTATAAAACGCAACGAAGGGCCACTGAAGGGTCGTATTACTATTTGGATATGGTCTCGTTGGTAGCCATTGGTGATGAATCAAAGATCGAGCAATTGACAGTGGAAGGAAATTCGAATACAAGCTACGCCATTAATGAAGTGAATACTTTCAAGAGTGTCCTTTTTGATTTTGACAGTTTTGATATCTCCCCAAATGCCAAATTTGAATTGAGGAAGATCATTACCTACCTGAACACCAATTCCAATCTAACGATTTCAATCTCTGGCCATACGGATAGGATAGGGGAGGAATCCTATAACCTGTTGCTTTCAAAAAGGAGGGCGGGTGCCGTAGCCAAATTTCTTTTGGAAAGTGGAATCCATACTTCTAGGATTTCCTATGAAGGTTATGGCAGTTCACGTCCCCTTACCACGAACCAAAGTAACAAGGGGAGACAGGAAAACAGACGGGTGGAATTCGTGTTTATGAATAAAGATCAATAATCGGAATATTCTGTAGGATATAAAAGCCAGATATCTGCTTTGCTCACGTTGTTTTTATATTGTTGATCGTTCACAAGCTCCTGCCATTTTTCAGAACCAAAAAAGACCTTCCATACAGCGTCCCTTTTCTCCATGTTTTCATAGGTGGTCATATACATTAAATTGGGCATACTGTCACCGGAGATAACCTCGGCATAGAAAACCGCATTGGCTCCCACACTATCGAACAATTCAACTTCGCCACCTTCATTGAACATAGATACTTTGTTTATGTAAAGTGCTTCCGTAGCGGATTCGTAACTTCTCAATTCATATACGCGATCCGTTCTAGGAGAGGAAACGCTAATTGGCTCCATTTTAGGCATTTCAGAAAAGGCCCGCATCAAGGTGGAACTTATTCTCTGATACGGAGGGTTGTCATGTTTGGCCGTAATATAATCGCTACCTGCTGACAAATGTGATTTGTCCACTGCCAAGGAAGCTTCCATTTTTTCAAACTGGTCCAAGGAATTAAAAGGAATCAATACAAAGATTTTATCGGCCATCACGAATTTACCTGGACGCACCTTAAAAACCCCAATGTTCTCTATACCCATTCTTTTAAGTGCCGGCAAATAGGCATTCTTTAAATAGGCATCCACAGCTTTTTCCTGTGCCTCGTTTTTTATAGTATAGGTTTTAAGCTCATAAAATTCCCTTTTTTGCTCTTGGGAGAAAACCTGGCCCGTTATGGCGAGACATAAAAATAATACAAGGCCGGTAATCGCAATTTTGTTTTTCATCAGAGAGTTATTGTTCGTTAATTAAGGGTTCAAGTTACTAATTATATCAACTTTCCGTAGTTTGGAGTATTAATATTTTGGTAATTTCCCTATGCAGTTTTGAACGATGTATAAAACAATACTATTCCTTTCCGTCTTACTAATGCATTGGGGGAGTCTTTTTTCCCAAAAGGTAACCTTACAAGTAACCGAAAATAACGCTGTTTTTTTGGAAGGGAAAGATAGCGTTTTGGTCTATCAGAAGGAGCCCAAGTCTTTTAAGGGTATGTATGAACGAGCCAATTATATACATCCACTATTTTCCTTGGAAGGGGTACCCAATACAGAGGATTTTCCCCAAGATCATTTGCATCATAGAGGTATTTTTTGGGCTTGGCATCAGCTTTATTTAAATGATACAAAGTATGGAGACGGCTGGGAAATACGGGATTTTGAATGGGACGTTGTAAGCACGTCGAAAATCAGAGAAAATAGTATGGCGGTTACTCTAAAATCAGAAGTGATTTGGAAATCCGCTACGGCGATAAATGATACTTATGAAACCAGGCCCTTGGTGAAGGAAATCAATTGGATTACAGTATATCCAAAAGCATCCAACTACAGGGCAATCGATATAAAGATTCAACTGTATCCTTTATTCGATACTATTTTAATTGGTGGTTCTGATGATGAAAAAGGTTATGGAGGTTTTTCGGCACGGGTACAATTATCCGAAGATGTGTTATTTAAGGATTCCGAAGGAAATATAACTCCACAAAATACACCGGTGCAAGGATACAATTGGATAGATATTGTTAGTAAGGTAGCCCAGAAAGAAGCTCCCTTTGGCTTGACAATAATACCTTTAAAGGACAATTTGGACTATCCAAATCCTTGGATTCTTCGTTCCAAGCAAAGTATGCAGAATGCGGTGTATCCGTATCCGGGTAGCTTACCGGTTCCTTTGTCCAGTGAAATCCCCCTTATTTTGAATTATCGATTGGTCGTTCACGATGGTGCAATCGATACCGACACTTTATTCGGAATTCAAAAGAAATATTTTAACTCAATGGATTAGTATTTCAATTTATAATTCAATGATTGTCCATAAAAGGGATAAAACCCTTTAACTTTACTGAAAACTAAACAAATGGATTTAAACTTGGCCGTATTGATAGACGGCGATAACATACCCTCGGCCTATGTCAAGGAAATGATGGAGGAAATAGCCAAATACGGCAATCCTACGATCAAAAGGATTTATGGCGATTGGACCAATCCCAGATTGGGAAAATGGAAAAATGTATTATTGGAAAATGCAATAACGCCTATTCAACAATACGGCTACACCCAAGGTAAGAATGCCACGGACTCCGCCATGATCATTGACGCTATGGATATCCTATATTCTGGCAAGGTCAATGGATTTTGTATCGTAAGCAGTGATAGCGACTTTACCAGGTTGGCTACGAGGCTTCGGGAAGCGGGAATGCAGGTGTTCGGTATCGGGGAACGTAAAACTCCCAATCCATTTATAGTTGCCTGTGATAAATTCATATACATAGAGATACTTAAGAGTCAGTCAGAGGAGGCCATAAACAATACAAGCCAGAACGATGATAAAAACCAGGTCGATAAAATAACTCCAAAGGACCTTAGGTTTATAGCCACTACCATAGAAGATGTAGCGGATGATGATGGATGGGCGTTTTTGGGCGATGTTGGAAGTTTGCTCCAGAAAAAGCAGCCAAATTTTGATTCAAGAAACTATGGCTTTCAAAAGTTGACCCCATTGATCAACTCCATACCACATTTTGAAATTGAACGTCGAGAGGATTCCAAGGGTAGGAATAAATTAATCTATGTTCGAATAAAGGAAAAGAAACATAAAAAATCGAAATAGAGCCATAGCATCCTAAAAACCACTGACCATGAA
The DNA here is from genome assembly GCF_003933245.1 of Maribacter algicola. Lineage (NCBI taxonomy): Bacteria > Pseudomonadati > Bacteroidota > Flavobacteriia > Flavobacteriales > Flavobacteriaceae > Maribacter > Maribacter algicola. The sequence goes on along the minus strand of NZ_QUSX01000001.1, from coordinate 206,825 downwards.
TTGCAAAGGATTTATTGTAGCAATAATACTATTGCTTTCAGCCTGTACACCTGAGCGTAAAACTACAAAAGTAGCTACTGGCAACATAGATAGTCTTTTTGTCGCTTTTTACGATTTTCAAAAAGAAATTAATCCCATAGAGTCCACAAAAGCGGGGATTGACACCTACAATGATACCATTGTAAATTATATCTCAGACAGGCATCAGGAATATCTCCGTGAATCCTATATCTCGTTTTTGTCCGAAATGGAAAAGTATCCTATATCCGAGCTTACCAAGGAAGATGCCTTGAGCGCCCGGGTAATGGAATGGGACTGCCGTATGAAATTGGAGGGGTTAAACAATTCCATTGTCACTATGGCATCTCCTATCTATAACCTGCCCAGTTTTGAACTTATGCCCTTGTTCCAGATACAGTCATTACATCTATATGTGGCCCAGTTGGCCGGGGGCACTAGCGTACAGCCCTTCGCCACCCAGGAGGATTATGTAAATTGGTTACACCGTTTGGAAGACTACCTCCAGTTTTTGGATACCTGTATGGAGCATATGCAGGAAGGAATGCAAAAAGAAATCGTTTTGCCTAAGGTCCTTACCCTAAAAATGCTGCCACAAATTAAGACGTTCCTTGATATTCCCCTTGAGGAGAATCTCTTCTATCAGCCCGTGCTCAATTTTCCGGAGGCGATGGATGAGGATGTCAGGGCAAGCTTGAAAAGCGATTATGAACGGATGATTACAGAAAAAATTCTTCCGAAGTACCAAGAGTTGCATCAATTTTTGGAAGAGGAATATCTTCCTGCCTGTAGAGATACCGATGGATTGTCCGCCTTACCAAATGGCCGCAAAACTTATAATTATTTGATTCGATTGCACACTACCACGGAGATGACTGCGGAAGATATCCATGCCCTTGGACAGCAGGAAGTGGAACGTATTACAGGGGAAATGGAAAAGGTAAAAGATGAATTGGGTTTTAAAGGTGAATTAAATGACTTTTTCATCGAGGTGCGTAACAAAAGAGAACTGATGCCCTTTAATGATCCAGCTGAAGTTTTGGAACATTTTAATGGTATCCATGATCGATTAAGCTTACAATTGGATAGTGTATTCAACCTTCGCCCCAAGGCCGGTTTTCATGTGAAGCGTACCGAAGCGTTCAGGGAGGCATCGGCCAGTGCTGAGTATGTTCCGGGATCTAAGGATGCCAAACGGCCAGGGACCTTTTATGTGCCCATTCCCAATGTCAATAGCTACAATGTGATTCACGACGAGGCCTTGTTCCTACATGAGGCCATACCGGGCCATCACTACCAGTTAAGCCTACAACAGGAGAACCAAGGGCTGCCTGAATTTCTTCATCCTGAAAGTATGGGTGTTTTTGTGGAAGGGTGGGCCCTGTATGCGGAATCCCTAGGAAAGGAACTGGGCCTTTATGAAGACCCTTATCAATACTTTGGCATGCTCAGTATGGAAATGCACCGCGCCATTCGTTTGGTAGTGGACACGGGAATACACGCAATGGGTTGGACCCGTGAAGAGGCCATAGCCTATTCTTTGGCCCATGAAGCGGAGTCCGAGGAAGGTATCATTGCCGAAGTGGAACGGTATATGGCCACACCTGGTCAGGCGCTCTCCTATAAAATGGGCCAATTAAAAATAGTGGAATTACGGAATAAGGCCAAAATGGAACTAGGTCCTAAATTTGATTTACGGGAGTTCCATGATCAAGTGTTGGGCTCCGGAAGTTTGCCTTTAATGCTCTTGGAAGAGAAAATAAATTCCTGGATTGAGAGTTATAAGTAGAAATCCTATCCTAATATTGTGAGGTACATTCCTATATTCCTATTGCTTTTGCTTGTGTTTTTCACAGGAACCGCCCAAGACGTTTTGAGAAGCACTTCAAATGATCAAATTTTAGAACCAACAGACCTTGTAGGTATTTGGAGCTATAGGGTGGCGGACATAGATAATGGCTATGAAGAAGGTCTTTTGATAGTTGATAAAATGGAAGGCCTGTATGCGGTGCAGGTGCAATTGCAAAATAGAGGGTCGCTCAATGCATATGATGTACTGGTAGAAGGTGATGTAATGCAATTTCATGTCAACCTGGATGGTGTGGAGCGGGTTGGTGTGGTACTTGGAATAAAAGGAAAGGAACTTGAGGGACAGGTCATAACGGGAGAAGGCAGTAGGTTTTCCGTAAAAGGTGCAAAACAGTTACCGGAAAATTAATAAAGGTCGATTGAAGGATATAGCTATTGACTAAAAATTAGAAAATAAAAAAACGGACCTAAGTCCGTTTCTTTTTATAGTAAAAAGTGGTATTACCATGTGATGGGAACCGCCACTCTTGTTTTGTCCCAACCCATGACCATGTGGGCACCTTTTTCAACTTCCTTAAAGGCTATGGAAAACTCTTCCAAACTTGAAGCATCGGAACCATTGGGAACTTTAATTCTTGCAACATCGCCACTTTCATCGTAAAAATAGGAACCCCATTGGTTCAAATTTTTATTAAGGATAACCGTCCATTCCTGTTCTCCTGGAATCGTGAATAATGAATATGTCCCAGCTTTTATATCCTTACCTCCAAAATTTACGTCTTGGTAAAAGGTAATCTCCGCCGCTTCATTGGCACCGGTTCTCCAAACTTGTCCGGTAGGGGCTAGTTCCGCCAAGGAACGGTTTTTAAGTTGAGGTCTTCCGTAGATGATTCTCACCACCTTGTCAGAAACCTTGTAATCGGTAGGGTAGGATGCCATATCCATAGGACTTTTGTCCAATCCGGAGAACTTTTGGGCGCTCAGGCCGTTTGAAAAGGATATAACAGCGATGAATAGGGATAGGGAAATAATTTTTTTCATAATCGAATTTAATTTAGTGTTTCAAAGCTAAGTACTTCACAGAGCTTATTCTTATAAAAAGTCGTTAAATTTTAACATACTTACAAAATGGTTGGGATACTTCCATTTAAAAATAAATTGGTTTATTTTTTATATACAATAGCATTTTGTGATTATAAAATGTAATCATAATTAACCTTTGTGTTTTATATTTTAAACCATTGTACGATTTTTGTATCGGAATTATTATAAATATCATAATATGTGTGGAATTGTTTGTGCGTTTGACGTCAAGGAAAGTACGGAAGTATTAAGGCCTCAATTGCTGGAAATGTCTAAAAAAGTTAGGCATAGAGGGCCGGATTGGAGCGGTATTTATGCCGATGACAAAGCCATCATGGCCCATGAGCGTTTGGCAATTGTGGATCCTGCCTCTGGAAAGCAACCTCTTTTGAGTGAAGATGGAAAGTTGGTTTTGGCCGCCAATGGGGAAATATATAATCATAGAGAGTTGCGTAAGCAATTTGAGGGAAAATATAATTTTAAAACTGAATCCGATTGCGAGGTCATTCTAGCACTTTACCAAGAAAAAGGGCCCCATTTCATAGATGAGATGAACGGTATTTTTGGTTTTGCCATTTATGACTCTGAAAAAGACGAATATTTTGTGGCCAGGGACCACATGGGAATCATTCCTTTATATATGGGTTGGGACCAGAATGGAACCTTTTATGTGGCTTCGGAGCTTAAGGCTTTGGAGGGTACTTGTACCAAGATAGCATTATTTCCCCCAGGGCATTATTTGCATAGTTCCGATGGGGAATTGAAAAGATGGTACAAGCGCGATTGGATGGACTATGAAGCCGTAAAGGAAAACGAAACCAGTATCCAAGCAATCAAGGAAGCTTTGGAGGCTGCGGTGCACCGTCAGTTAATGTCGGATGTACCTTATGGCGTTTTATTGTCCGGAGGGTTGGATTCCTCGGTGACCTCGGCCATAGCTAAAAAATACGCCCAAAAGAGAATAGAGTCCGGCGATACGGTGGACGCATGGTGGCCACAGTTACACTCATTTTCAGTGGGACTAGAAGGATCACCGGATTTGGCTGCCGCCCGGAAGGTAGCGGATCACATTGGCACCGTGCATCACGAAATCAAGTTTACAATACAAGAAGGATTGGATGCAATAAGGGATGTTATCTACAATTTGGAAACCTATGACATTACAACGATCCGTGCTTCTACTCCTATGTATTTGATGGCACGTGTAATTAAGTCCATGGGAATAAAGATGGTATTATCAGGAGAAGGAGCGGATGAGCTTTTTGGTGGCTATCTATATTTCCACAAAGCACCAAGTCCAAAGGATTTTCATGAAGAAACTGTTCGAAAGTTGGATAAACTCCATATGTATGATTGTTTAAGGGCCAACAAATCTCTGGCCGCATGGGGCATCGAGGGCCGTGTGCCCTTTTTGGACAAGGAATTTATGGATGTGGCCATGCGTATCAATCCAAAGGATAAGATGATAAACGGTGAACGCATGGAAAAATGGGTGGTTAGGAAGGCCTTTGAGGAAATGCTACCCGAAAGTGTTGCTTGGAGACAAAAGGAGCAATTTTCGGATGGTGTGGGTTATAGTTGGATCGATACATTAAAGGAATTGGTGGCAAATGAGGTTACGGATGAACAATTGGCAAATGCCAGGTTTAGGTTTCCCATACAGACGCCCACAACCAAAGAAGAGTTTTACTACCGTTCCATATTCGAGGAACATTTCCCTTCGGATGCCGCTGCGCTATGCGTTCCCCAGGAACCATCCGTGGCCTGTAGTACCAAAATTGCTTTGGAGTGGGACGAAGCGTTTAAAAACATGAATGATCCATCAGGAAGGGCCGTGGCCAAAGTACATGCGGATGCTTATGTGAAATAAGTTCTTTAAGGCAATTCTGTTTACCTGTTTCAAAGGAACAGGGCAGTTTTTATTTTTTAATTAGTCCTTGAGAGGTGCCAAATATTGGCACCTCTTTTGTTATGGTCATTTCAAATTGAAACCTTGTGTGCCGGTCAAAATTAATTAAGCAGGCCCCTTTTGTCAAATTGGTAATTTTCCACAATTTTTGTTGATAACTTGACAGTGTCCAATATGGAGAAAGGGCTTATTTCATGGGGTATTCCGTATATTTGTAGGATTGCAATTTTTGAAGTAAAAACAACTTTTAATTTATGAGCGAAGAAGCAAATAAAAAGCAATATTCAGCGGATAGTATCCAGGCTTTGGAAGGTATGGAGCATGTAAGGATGCGTCCTTCCATGTACATTGGGGATGTGGGTGTCCGTGGGTTGCATCACTTGGTCTATGAGGTGGTGGATAACTCCATAGATGAGGCCATGGGTGGACATTGTGATACCATAAGTGTCGTCATAAACGAGGACAATTCCATTACCACAAAGGATAACGGAAGGGGTATTCCTGTTGATTTGCATAAAAAGGAAGGTGTATCCGCCCTACAGGTCGTAATGACCAAAATTGGTGCTGGGGGCAAGTTCGATAAAGATTCCTATAAAGTATCCGGTGGTTTACATGGTGTTGGAGTTTCCTGTGTAAATGCGCTGTCAAGTCATCTAAAGGCTACGGTGTACAGGGATGGTAAAATATGGGAACAGGAGTATGAAAGGGGCAAGGCGCTTTATCCCGTAAAGAGCGTTGGTGAAACTGATGATAGGGGAACGGTAGTCACTTTTAGACCGGATGAGACCATATTTACCCAGACCATTGAATATAGTTATGAAACCCTCTCCAATAGGATGCGCGAACTTTCCTTTCTAAACAAAGGGGTTACCATTTCCATTACGGATAGAAGGCAAAAGGATGATAAGGGGGAGTTTGTGTCGGAAACATTCTACTCCAATGAAGGACTTAAGGAGTTTGTAAAGTTCTTGGATGGTAATAGGGAACCTTTGATTAAGAGCGTTATTTCCATGGAAGGTGAAAAGAACGATATTCCGGTGGAAGTTGCCATGGTATACAATACAAGCTACACGGAAAACCTACATTCCTATGTAAATAATATCAATACGCACGAAGGAGGTACCCATTTATCTGGTTTTAGAAGGGGGCTCACAACAACCCTTAAAAAATATGCCGATGCTTCCGGTATGTTGGACAAGCTAAAATTTGAAATTCAAGGGGATGATTTTAGGGAGGGCTTGACAGCGATCGTTTCCGTTAAGGTGGCGGAACCACAATTTGAGGGCCAGACCAAGACTAAATTGGGCAACAGGGAGGTTTCCTCTGCTGTTAGCCAAGCCGTATCGGAGATGTTGACGGACTATTTAGAAGAACATCCAGATGATGCAAAGATAATCGTGCAAAAAGTAATCCTAGCGGCCCAAGCCAGGCATGCAGCAACCAAAGCTAGGGAGATGGTTCAGCGAAAGACAGTAATGAGCGTGGGGGGATTGCCCGGGAAATTATCGGATTGTTCAGAGCAAGACCCTACCCAATGTGAGGTATTTCTGGTAGAGGGAGATTCTGCAGGAGGAACTGCCAAGCAAGGTCGTGACAGGAATTTTCAGGCCATTCTGCCCTTGAGAGGTAAGATTCTGAACGTGGAGAAGGCCATGCAGCATAAAGTTTTTGAAAATGAGGAAATCAAAAACATTTATACGGCACTTGGCGTTACCATAGGTACCGAAGAAGACAGCAAGGCTTTGAACCTCGAAAAATTGCGTTACCATAAAGTGGTAATCATGTGTGATGCCGATGTGGACGGTAGCCACATTGAAACCTTGATTTTGACGTTCTTCTTCCGCTACATGCGTGAGTTGATCGAAGGTGGCCATGTTTACATTGCTACACCACCACTATATTTGGTCAAAAAGGGCCAAAAAAAGCAATATGCCTGGACCGATAAGGAGCGTGATGAAATCGCAGCAAGTTTTAGTGGAGGTGTAAGCATACAACGATACAAAGGACTTGGTGAAATGAACGCTGAACAATTGTGGGACACTACTATGAACCCAGAATTCAGGACCTTACGTCAAATTACCATTGAAAATGCGACGGAGACGGATCGGATCTTTTCTATGTTGATGGGCGATGAGGTGCCTCCAAGGCGAGAATTCATTGAGAAAAATGCCGTCTATGCGAACATTGACACATAGAAAAACCCTATTACACAACAAAAACCTGCGCGAAAAACGCAGGTTTTTTAGTTTTAGGAAAAATTAAAAAAATGAAGAATTTACTTACATGCTTTTTACTGTGTAGTTTTAGTGCCGCTATGGCCCAGGACTTTAACGACCTTTTTGCCGCCGGTGTGGAGGATGCAGAACAATTTACCGCGGATTATTTGGAGCCGCTTTCAGAAAGTGCTATTTATAATTTTTCTACAGGTTGGTACAATACGGCAGATGCCAAGCCCTTGGGCGGATTTGAAATATCCATTATTGGTAATATTACCGGATTTAAAAATAAGTCGGATAAAAAAGCTTTTGTTTTAGATCCCAATGACTATCAGAATCTGGATTTTGTGGATAATCCCGGCATTGCTAGGGAAGTTTCTACTGCCTTGGGGGATATAACTGGTGTAGAAGTATTTGTGGAAGGCCAAGTTGCGGGCATTACGGTTCGTGAGACTTTTGAGTTGCCTTCCGGACTTTCCGGAGAGGGCTTGGATTTTGTACCTTCTGGATACCTTCAAGGAAGTGTTGGCCTAATCAAAGGTACGGAGATAAAGGCACGGTTTTTACCCAAGATGGAATATGAGGGGGCTTCTGTGGGCTTGATCGGTTTTGGACTGCAACATGATTTTACTAAACTTCTCCCTGCGGATAAAATTTTACCGGTCGCCATTTCTGCAGTTATAGGATATACCAAGGTAGATGGTGACTATGACCTTGCGAATTTCAATTTGGTACAAGGAAACGACCAACGAATAGAGACGAGTATAAATACGTGGGCATTTAATGCCGTTGTTTCCACGAGACTTCCGGTAATCAATTTTTATGGCGGACTGGGCTATGTTACAGGAAAATCCGTAACGGACGTTTTGGGAACTTATATAGTGACTGCAGGACCTTTTGCTTCGGAAACATACGAAGACCCCTTTTCCATTACCAAAAAGGTAAACGGTGTTACGGGCAATGTAGGCGCCAAGCTTAAGTTGGGCTTCTTTAGGCTCAATGCCGATTATACTTTAGGAGAATTCAATACATGGACATTTGGTGTCAATTTTGGGTTTAGATAGTCCATAAAATAACTATGAAATTAAAAAGCCCAGCTCATCCGCCGGGCTTTTTTTATACATGAAGAGCCTGCCCAGATTTCTCCGAACAGGCTCTTTCCCATGGCCCTGTGAAAATTTTCTACTCCCTGATGGCTACGTACTCGCCATCAATCTTTTCCAAAATAGTACCTTGATCGCTTTCAATAATTTTTAAACGGTCAACAGGCACATTTTCAAGTCCCCTATATTCTATGGTATAAATGTCACCTTCCTTGTACCACTTAAAATCTGTTTGTAGGGTAATGTCGTTTCCGTTGATTTCATGATATCTACCAAGATAAACATCATTAAAAATCCACTCTTTACGGAGGGTACTTTTGGAAGAACCATTGCTAATTTCGGTTCCGGATTGGGACCAAATACCAATAATGGGGTCATTGTTCTGTTCAATGCGCGAACAGTTTGCGGAAAAGATAATGGCACAAATGGCCATTAACGAGAGGAACTTTTTCATTGCTAAGTAGGTTATGTTTGGATTTGGGATCCACAATCATAAACGGGGCATCTTTTGCGATATTACTAAAAATCGACGTATGGCAACTTTTTTGCCATTTCTTCGTTGAAAGGTATCTTTTTTTAACGTAAGCTACATTTTGTCGATGTTTTTAAAAGTCAAAAGTCTGGATATATTACCGCTTTACTTCCTGTCAAATTGTTAGGAATTGAGTATTTTTGACAAGCTAAAAAGGTATAGTGAAACCTTTTGTTTTAGTATAAATAAATTAATTCATAAAAATATAGGAACATGAAAGTTACAGTAGTTGGAGCTGGAGCGGTAGGAGCCAGTTGTGCGGAGTACATTGCCATTAAGGATTTTGCTTCAGAGGTGGTCATTTTGGATATTAAGGAGGGTTTTGCGGAAGGTAAGGCGATGGATTTGATGCAAACAGCATCCTTGAACGGTTTTGATACCAAAATTACGGGAAGTACCAATGATTATTCAAAAACTGCCAACAGCGATATTGCTGTCATAACTTCCGGTATTCCTAGAAAGCCCGGAATGACCCGGGAAGAGTTGATAGGCATCAATGCAGGTATCGTAAAGACGGTATCTAGCAACCTGATACAGCATTCTCCCAACGTCATCATTATCGTTGTGAGTAATCCAATGGATACCATGACCTATTTGGTTCATAAAACAACGGATATTCCAAAGAACAAGATTATAGGAATGGGGGGTGCGTTGGATAGCGCCCGTTTTAAGTATCGCTTGGCTGAGGCCATGGATGCTCCCATATCCGATGTGGACGGCATGGTCATAGGGGGGCATAGCGATACTGGAATGGTTCCTTTGACCTCGCACGCTACACGAAATAGTATCAAAGTATCCGAATTTTTATCCGAGGAGCGATTACAACAAGTTGCGGAAGATACCAAAGTAGGAGGTGCCACCTTGACCAAATTGTTGGGTACCAGTGCTTGGTATGCTCCAGGGGCAGCGGTTTCCGCATTGGTGCAGGCCATTGCCTGCGACCAAAAGAAAATGTTCCCTTGTTCCACGTTGCTGGAAGGAGAGTACGGCCTAAACGATATTTGTATAGGGGTGCCTGTTATCCTAGGTAAAAATGGTATCGAGCAAATTGTGGATATACCATTAAGCGATGCTGAAAAGGCAAAAATGAAAGAAAGTGCGGAAGGTGTTTCCAAAACCAACGGATTGTTGGAACTGTAGTTTTCATACATCTTAAACGTATATGAAAACCTTTGGATTACGAATCCAAAGGTTTTCTTTTTCAGGGCATTCGGCTTATATCCTAAAATATAGTTTCAACAATAATCTTTCTTTTTATATTTGCGCCATGAATGCAAAATGGTGCATAAGTAGCTTAATAGTAATCCTCGTTCTTTTGGGGCTCGGTCAGCCGCATAAAAGAGCATCCAATCAGCAGATTACCCTTCAATTCACAGATGTGGAAATCGCATCTGAAAATGCTCGTGATGAAGTGTTGTCCAACATCACGCAAAAACTGTTGTTCTTGGGTGTCGAAGGTATTGAGGTAATAGAAGATGATACCAGCCATGTAAATATTCGTTATTACAGCGATATCGATGCGCATGTTGTCAAGGAATTTCTTTCCGATGAAACCTCGAAGCCATCGGGGTATGAAGACGAATCCCCTCTTAATTTTCCAAATGAAAGCCTCCCTGAAAATTATAGCCTTGTTGTTTCAGATTTACATCAACAGGCCCATAATGGATTGAAAATCAACGGAAACCTCGTTGTGGCCCAGAAGGAGGTTCACGGGGGATTTTATAATTCGGTTCTACTGTATGCCAACACTCCAGTGGTGTTAAGGCCGGATACTTTGGATCAAACGGCCTTTAAGATTCATCATAACATTGCAATCGCAATAGATAATACTTCACGGAACATACCAGAGGGAAGGGCAGGACCTTGTCTTCTTGGGAAAAGCTAATTTCCAAACAACCTACTCAAAGGGAGAAAATTACGTTTCCTCTTGATTTTTAAATCACAAAAAAATTATAATCGACATAACTTAAATCAATTTTTAAAATGCAAAATAAAGGACTTATAAAGCTTTTTGCTTTATTATTCGGGTTAGTTAGTATCTACCAACTATCCTACACTTTCATCACCAATAAGGTAGAGAAGGAAGCAGAAGTATTTGCTGCAAGCCGTATTTCTGAAGGGGAAGAGGACTACATAGCCAAAAGGGAAGCTTTGGAAGCCAGTTACTTGGATTCCATTGGCAACAATACCATTTTGGGTTACACCAACTACGACGAGGCCAAAAAGAAGGAGTTGAACAAAGGTCTTGACCTAAAAGGGGGAATCAACGTTACCTTGCAAATATCCGTAAAGGACATATTGAAAGGTTTGGCGAACAACACTAAAAACCCTGTTTTCAACAAAGCATTGGCCGATGCCGATGCGGCGTCGAAAAATAGCGATGATACCTACCTCAATCTATTCTTTGAGGCTTTTGACGAAATTAAGGGAGAAACCAAACTGGCCTCACCGGATATTTTTGCCAATAAGGGATTGAGCGATGAAATCAACTTTCAAATGTCCGATGATGAGGTAAAACCCATCATCCGAAGAAAAATAGATGAGTCCGTAGTATCCGCATTCGAGGTGTTGCGTGAGCGTATTGATGGCTTTGGGGTTACCCAGCCAAATATCCAAAGGGAAGGAAATTCAGGTAGGATTTTGGTAGAATTGCCTGGTGCGAGGGATATAAACCGCGCTCAGGATTTATTATCAAGTACAGCACAATTGGAGTTTTGGGAAACGTACAAACAGAGCAATCCATCCTTTAGCACTTTCTTGATCCAAGCGAACGAAAAATTAAAGGAGATCGTGGATGTCAAGAAGCCGGAACCTGTGAAGGAAGAGTCGGAATTGGATTCTTTGTTATCGGATGTGGCCGCTGATTCTTTGGACCTTGCTACTCAGGTGAACCCTCTTTACGAGTTGTTGATACCTGCAAACCCCGGAACAAACGCTATGTTCAGGGCTGCCATAAAGGACACGGCTACCATTGGGTCTTATTTTAGAATGCCGGAAATCAGAAGGTTATTGCCAGCGGATATCCAATTCGTAAAATTTGTTTGGGAAAGACCTGCAACCGAAGATACGGAAGTAATCGATTTGTATGCCTTAAAGTCCAACCGGGAAGGAGTTCCTCGAATCAGTGGTGATGTGGTGAGCGATGCCCGTGCAGATTTTGACCAATTTGGCAAACCAGCCGTTTCCATGACCATGAACACCAAAGGTGCCAAGGAATGGGAGCAATTGACAGGCGATGCCTATAATAACCAAACAGGAATTGCAATTGTTTTGGATAACAAGGTATATACCGCTCCAGGGGTTTCCAGTGGCCCCATTTCAGGTGGTCGTTCAGAGATCACGGGTAACTTTACCGTAAACGAAACAAAGGATATTTCAAACGTATTGCGAGCAGGTAAATTACCGGCTTCTGCGGAAATCATACAATCTGAAATCGTAGGTCCATCGTTGGGTCAGGAAGCAATAGACAGTGGTTTTATGTCCTTTTTGATAGCTATGGCCATTGTATTGCTATGGATGATCGCATATTATGGAAAGGCGGGTGCCTTTGCCGATGTTGCGTTGTTGTTGAACATTCTATTGATTTTTGGGGTACTCACAAGTTTGAACGCCGTATTGACTTTACCGGGTATCGCGGGTATCGTATTGACGATAGGTATGTCCGTGGATGCGAACGTACTTATTTTTGAAAGGATAAAAGAGGAACTTGCAAAAGGGAAGGGCAAGAGTCTGGCCGTGTCCGATGGTTTTGGAAATGCTCTATCCTCCATTTTGGATGCGAATATTACTACAGGTCTTACGGCCATAATCCTGTTTGTCTTTGGGTCGGGCCCGATCAAAGGATTTGCGACTACCTTGCTTATCGGTATCCTTACCTCTTTGTTCACGGCTATTTTCATTACCCGATTATTGATAGATTGGTACATCAGTGGTAAAAATAGAAAACTGGATTTCTCCACAAGTCTAACAAAAGGCCTGTTCCAGAACCTATCCATCGATTTCTTGGTAAAACGAAAGATTTCTTACATCCTTTCAGGTATTTTGGTTCTAGTAGGTCTGGCATCCTTGTTTTTTGGGCCTGGATTGCAACAGGGTGTGGATTTTGTGGGAGGTCGTTCCTACACGGTACGTTTTGAACAAGCCGTGAACCCTTCCGAAATAGCATCTGAATTGAACGACGTATTTGGAAGTGGAACCAATGTGAAGACCTTTGGGGAAGCGAATCAAATAAAGATTACGACCCCTTATAAAGTAGATGTTGAAGGTATTGAAGTGGATACCGAAATTCAGGATAAATTATACAACTCATTGCAAAAATACCTTCCAGACGGAACTTCTAAAGATGCTTTTGCCATTGGAAGTGAAGGTAAAACCGTGGGAATATTACAGTCCGTGAAAGTAGGTCCTACCATTGCGGATGATATCAAGAACAATGCCTTCCTGGCCATTTTGGGCTCATTGGCCGTGGTTTTCCTATACATTTTAATACGTTTCCGTAGATGGCAATTCTCATTGGGAGCGGTCGTCGCCGTATTCCACGATGTTTTGATCGTTTTGGGTGTTTTCTCCATATTCGGTAAAATAATGCCATTCAACATGGAAATCGATCAAGCCTTTATTGCGGCCATACTAACGGTCATAGGGTATTCCTTGAACGATACCGTGGTAGTGTTCGACCGTATACGTGAAATTTTGGCCGAGAGAGGTTGGAAGGGTGGAGAAAATGTCAATTCCGCAATCAACAGTACGTTGGGAAGAACCTTGAATACCTCTTTGACCACCTTGGTGGTATTATTGGCCATCTTTATTTTTGGTGGCGAATCGTTGAGAGGATTTATGTTCGCAATGATTGTTGGTGTAGTTGTAGGTACGTATTCTTCTGTATTTATTGCAACACCAGTTATGTTCGATGCATTGAGCAAGAAGATTACAAAAGTCCTCAATTAGAAATTGGTTTAATACTAACTCAGGAAAGTCGTTATGTTATCATAGCGACTTTTTTTTGTGGGTTCTTTTAGGGTGAGCTCTTTGTTTAAAACCTATCAGGTTCTATTCTACAATGGCAATGGAACCCTCCTCTGTTTGTTTTAATTCAAGGATTTTCTTGGGGTTGAGTCCGGGTTCTTTTCTATGGCTTACAAATAGGATGGTGGTCTGTGTCTCTTCCGCAATTTTATTGACAAGTGCCACGAGCATATTGGCAGAGATATCGTCCATACCACTGGTGGGTTCGTCAAGTATTAATAATGGTGGATGTTTTACCATGGCGCGAACGGTCATAACGAGACGCTGTTCTCCTAAGGAAAGATCGTTGAATTGAACGTTTCTTCTATCCCATAAACAAATAAGTAAGAGCCAATCCTTAATAATCCTTTTTTGGATTTCGGTGGGTTTAATATACAGTCCAATGGAATCCAATAACCCGGAAATTAGCATATTTTCGACGGAATGTCTTCCGGAAAAGCTATCGGTCATGGCAGGGGAGAAGTAGCCTATTTTTTCCTTGATGTCCCAAACACTTTCCCCGGAACCTTTCTTTTTTCCGAATAGGTATATTTCTTGGCCGAAAGCTTTAGGATTATCCCCGGTTATCATCGAAAGAATGGTTGTCTTACCCGTCCCATTGTTTCCGATCAGTTGCCAGAACTCTCCGGGTTTCACTTCCCAGTCAATATCCTTGAGAACGTGTTTTTCGCCATACGAGACGGAAACTTTTTGAAACGAAATTAATATGTTTCCATCAAATTGAATTGGGTCAATTGGAGGAGGAATGTTTCCCGAAAAGACGTTCATCTCCTCGTTTTCATGTTGCGATGTTTCCTTTACGACTATAAGTTGGCCATCAATGACTTTTGCAAAATTGTGGATATGGGGAAGCATATCAGACTTTCTACTGGCCAGCTGAACAAGAATTGTTTCACGGGACTTTTCTATGAGAAGGTCTCTCAAACTACTTTGAAATCCTATATCCAAATTATCAAAGGGATTGTCCAATAGAATATAGTCCGGTTTTTGGTCGAGGATATGAAATAACAAGGCTTTTTTTTGTTCCCCGCTGGACATTGTCTTTAAGTCTTGACCCGCATTTGAAATGTATTTGGTACCATGTTTTTCTTCTTCCTCCATGAACTTTCTAAGGGCCAATTGGGAAAATAGTTTTCCGGTTTTGTCCTTCAGGTTTATGATATCTAAAAACTTATTGTTTTGAAGCTTTTGAATAAGCTCTTTTTTGTTGGTTTGATTATCCGTAAAAATCCCCCAATGGTTCATGCGTTTCAAATTTGGTAAATAGCTTGGTTATTGAACATTTCTTTTTTTGAGGTAATTAGATTGCCATAAAAAATCCCTCCAAGAGGGCTCCATATTATCGATCTATTCTAAAGATATATACAGGGTTGTTCTTGTATTCCGTTCTTTTTTCCAGATGCATACCATTATTTATGGCTACTTTTTTGGAAGGTTCATTTTCAATATGGATAATGGAAATAAGATGGTTTGCCCATCCTTTTTTGAAGGCGGTTTCCTTGCATTTTTGGGCGGCTTCGGAGGCGAAACCTTTCCCCCAATGTGTTGGGAGAACGGAATACCCAATTTCCAGTTCTTCTTGGCCATCCACACTTTGTATTAACAAGCCACACAGGCCAACTAGTTCCTTTGTGTCCTTGTTTATTAAGGCGAACATTCCTCCCAGACCTTTTTCATAGCGTTCAAAAACCCGGTCAAATTGTTGGGAACAGGCAGCAACCGGATTTTGAGGAAGGCCTGACCAAAACTGCGACGATCTAGGGTCTACATGGAAGGGCAGCCATGCATCAAAATCGGCCACAGTTAATTTTCTGAACTGTAGCCTTTTCGTTTCGGCACCTTCCATAGAGTAGTTCATGGGCTAAAGTCTTATGAACGAAATCCTGTCCCCAATTTCAAGGGACCAAGCATCTGAAAGGCCCCCATTTACTTCCAACACATATTTTACCGGTACTTTGGAAGACAGGCCGATCTCATTATAAGGTTGGGCGTTTTTTTGGATGCTGGCTATTTTTAAATTTTCGCCTATGAAGATGATATCCAAGGGAAACTCCGTATTCTTCATGTAAAAGGAATGCATGGCAACATCGGGAAAAATGAACAACATTCCCTGGCTGGTTTCCATGCTTTTTCGGTACATGAGTCCGGTTTGGGTCTCATAATCGGTTTCCGCAATTTCTATATCCAATTGTTGTATTAAGGAATCCGATTCTTGTCTGAAGATACTCAAAGAACCCTCCTTCGTAAAGGTCACCGGGGTTGTTTTGATTGCCTTCTTTGCTTCTTCCTTGCAAGAGGACAATCCAATAAATAAAATTATCGCTATGCCCAAAAAGTATTTTGAAACGCACATATCGGTAACCGATTTATGATGTTTTTACAGGTCTGAACATGAAATAAAAGCCTAATAGGATAAAGGGAATACTCAACCATTGTCCCGTTGATAGTAAACCTAGGGATTCTTCAAAACCACCTTGGCTTTTCTTTACAAATTCCACAAAGAAACGAACGGTCCACAATAGAATCAGAAACAACCCAAAAAGATAGCCGGGTTTGTTCTTTTTATCGGTCTTCCAATAGAGATAATACAATAGAATAAAAACAAAAATATAGCATACTCCTTCGTACAATTGCGCAGGATGTCTATAAGGAATCTCCATTAAATATTGGGAAAATTGGGGGTCGTTCTCAATGGCATCATAGGCCGCGTTCAGCGTTCTTTCCTTGGTGACTCCCAAGGCTTTTGATGGATGGAGGTCGTCCGAATCCCTGATGAATTTTGTCGCAAAGATGAAAGACTCGTCAACAGTCTTTCCGTTTATTTCAGAGTTGAAGAAGTTACCTAAACGCACACAAAAAGCCCCAATAGCAACGGGGATAGTAAGTCTATCAAAAATCCAAAGCATACTGAAACCATTATGTTTTCGGGTGAACAAATAGGTGGCAATAATAATACCAATGGTTGCCCCGTGGCTGGCCAATCCCGTAAAACCGGTGAACTCATACCCATCGATAAGACCAAAAAGAAGACTGCCCGTATCGCTCTCCCGTATTGGTAAAAGTATTTCCAGTAAATGATTTTTATAATAGGGCCAGTCATAGAAAAAGACATGCCCCAATCTGGCTCCCAGCATGGTTCCTAAAACTGTATATACAAAAAGAGAATCTAGTTGTTCAACCGATTTTTTTTCATTTACGAATATCCTCTTCATAAGATACCAACCAATGGCAAAAGCGATAATCCAAAGCAAATTGTAATACTTTATTTGGATGGGGCCTAAATTGAAGAGGGTCTCGTTGGGATTCCAAATAATTCCTAAGAAGTACATGCGCGATGATTTAGAGGGGCTAATATAAGCAAATAGGACCGATTACCTCCTACGAAATATCCGGTCGAATTTACAGTTTGTACAATTTTTTAGGGTACGGGGTCATATCCTTTTCCTCCCCAGGGATTACAACTGAATATTCTTTTGACGGACAACCAGCCTCCTTTAAAAAGGCCATGCTTTTTCAATGCCTCCAAGGTATATTGGGAGCATGTTGGCGAGTACCTGCAAGTTGCCGGAGTATAAGGTGAAATGACAAGTTGGTAAAAACGGACCAAAAGTACAAAAGGAGCTATGAGTATATTTTTAAATGTAAGTTTCAACGGCAGAATTTTGAGGGAACAAGTTACGCATTATATCGTGTTGAAAAAGTGAAAGGCCCGTATGTTCTACAGGCCTTTTTTAAATGATATATACTTTTAATTACTCCCCTACCCGAACAGGGGCTAGATTTTCCGCCTCTTCCGGACTATAAAGTCGGGATTTTATGATAAACCGAATGCCCATGGGTATTTCCAGTGAAAAGCTTGCCCCTCTACCGGGTGTTACATCGACGGTAAGTTGGGTATGTTTCCAATATTCAAATTGGTCTTTGGAAATGTGAAATTCACATCCCTCTATAGTTCCCAACCAAATATCGTTATCATCGATCATCAATTCGCCTTTAGGAAAGCACATAGGAGAAGAGCCGTCGCAACAACCCCCACTCTGGTGAAACATAAGATCACCGTGTTTTTCCTTGAGCTCACTGATAACTTCGGCAGCTTTATCACTTACCAGTACCCGTTTGGTTTTCATGTTCTTTCTTTTAAAAGAATCCCATTGGCTTCTTATCGTAAGAGATAAGCATGTTCTTCGTCTGTCTGTAGTGCGCCAACATCATTTTATGGTTCTCCCTGCCTATTCCGGATTTTTTATATCCACCAAATGGGGCATGTGCGGGATAAAGGTGGTAGCAGTTTACCCAGACCCTACCCGCTTTGATGGCCCTGGAAACCGTATAGGCCTGGTGTGTATCCCTGGTCCAGACCCCGGCCCCCAGACCATACAACGTATCATTGGCGATTTCAATGGCTTCGGCCTCATCCTTGAAGGTGGTTACACAAACGACGGGTCCAAAGATTTCCTCCTGGAACACTCTCATTTTATTGTTTCCTTTTAACACTGTTGGCTGAATGTAAAATCCACCTTCCAAGCCTTCATTGTAGGCTTGCTCACCACCGGTCAACACCTCACAACCCTCTTCCTTGCCAATTTGGATATAGTTGAGGATTTTTTCAAACTGGTCGCTGGATGCCTGGGCTCCCATCATCGTGTTCGGGTCTAGGGGATGTCCCATTTTTATCGCTTTTGTTCTTTCTATAACACGTGCCATAAAGGCATCAAAAATACTTTCCTGTACGAGCATTCTAGATGGACAGGTACAGACCTCACCTTGGTTAAGGGCGAACATGTTGGCACCTTCGATACATTTATCAAAGAATTCATCATCTGCGTCCATAATATTCTCGAAGAATATATTTGGAGATTTCCCGCCCAGTTCCAAAGTAACGGGCGTGATGTTTTTGGAGGCATATTGCATAATCAATTGTCCGGTTGTAGTCTCTCCGGTGAATGCGACCTTATTGATTCTTGAGCTTGATGCCAAGGGTTTGCCTGCTTCGGCTCCAAAGCCGTTAACGACGTTAAGAACACCAGCGGGAAGAATATCCTGAATCAACTCAACAAGGATAAGAATCCCTACAGGGGTCTGTTCAGCGGGCTTTAGGACTACACAGTTTCCTGCTGCCAATGCTGGGGCCAGTTTCCATACCGCCATCAAAATAGGGAAGTTCCAAGGAATGATCTGTCCAACTACTCCCAAAGGCTCGGTAACGTTTAAGGCAACGGTATTACTGTCCAATTCACTTACGGATCCTTCTTCGGCCCTGATAACCCCGGCAAAATATCTAAAATGGTCTATGGCCAATGGTAAATCTGCAGCTCTTGTTTCCCTAATTGCTTTTCCGTTGTCCCATGTTTCGGCTCTCGCCAGTATCTCCAGATTTTTTTCCATTACATCGGCTATTTTCAAAAGCATATTGCTTCGTTCTGTTGCCGATGAATTGTTCCATGAAGGTGCTGCTTCCCATGCCGCATCAATAGCCTTTTCTATATCCTCTGCCGTAGATCTGGGAATCCTTGTAAAGGATTTTCCGTCTACCGGAGAGGTGTTTTCAAAATACTCCCCCTTTACGGGTGCCGTCCATTTTCCTCCTATGAAATTCTCATATTGATTTTTGAATGTCGGTTTTTGTAGCACGTCTTGCGCCACGGTTGCAGTGTTGCTCATATCTTAACTGTTTTAAAAAATTAAAAATTAGTTCTTTGTTTTTCAGTTCTTTATAAAAGATTCCTCTAAAATTACATATTGAAAAGTGCAATGGTCTGACGAATTCTATGAATAACATGAACAATCCTATCATTATTTGTTATAATGATTTATTTAGATATAAAATTTTGTATATTCCATATTGCATGATTGATATTATTAAGAAATGTTAAAGCTGTCCGATACATTTTTGGAGGGAAGACGATTGGAAACTATGGTCGAAAACCAAACCTCCTATACGTTAAAAAATGCGGCCATGCATGTTTTTGAAACCCATGAACAAGCTGAGAAAGTGTTGTTGCAATTTAACCAACCTGTTTTGGCTAGTATGATCGAAGGGAAAAAAGTTATGCATCTTAGGGACTATGAATCGTTTGATTTTTTGCCGGGCGAGTCTCTGGTACTCCCGGCTAATGAAACCATGTGTATTGATTTTCCTGAGGCCAAATCCAAAAATCCAACCCGTTGTTTGGCCATGGCCATATCCGAAGATAAAATCAAAAATGTGCTACAGTTCATGAACGAAAGCATGACCAGGGATGACGAGAAGGAATGGAGCTTAATGGATTACAATTTCCACTTTGTGAACGATCAAGGAATTTTTCAGATCCTACAGAGATTACTTTTTCTTTTCTCTGAAAACCATCCCTCCAAGGATTTCTTTGTTGATAATATGCTTCGTGAACTTATCATACGGATTTTACAGACCAACGAGCGTAAAATATATACCAGCTCACAGATAGCCATAAACAGTAATAATCGACTTTCATTTGTAATAAGGTACATACGCGAAAATCTACATGAACCTTTGAACGTTGAGGATTTAAGCAAAAAGGCCTGTATGAGCCAGTCCCATTTTCACAGGATCTTTAAAAATGAGCTGGGAATTTCGCCCATCGAGTTCATCAATAACGAACGGATTAAACTGGCCACTGGATTATTGCAGGATCCTGGATTGAATATCAAGGATGTTTACATGCAATGTGGATTTGAAAGTAGGTCTTATTTTAATCGCGTGTTCAAACACAGGCAGCAGCTCTCCCCGGGTGAGTACCAATCGCAGCTAAAAACGATACGGTACTAAGTGCGGTTATAAACTATAGGTAGTTCCCTCTTTGCCGTCTTTGAGCTGAATGCCCAACGCTGCCAATTGATCTCTTATTTTATCCGAAGTAGCAAAATCCTTGTTTTCCCTTGCCTCTTTTCTAAGTTGAATCAACAATTCTACGACACCGCTTAGTTTTTCAGAATCCGCACTGGAACTTTGTTTGTCCTCCAATCCCAATATGTCAAAAACGAAATTTTGCATGGTCTCAAGAAGCATTTCCTTATCGTCTTGAATAAGTGTCTCTGAACCTTCTTTAATGAGGTTTATGTGCTTGACGGCATCAAATAGTTTGGCAATAAGTATCGGCGTGTTAAAGTCATCGTTCATGGCGTCATAACACGTTTGTCTCCATTCCTTGACATTAAAATCCGACTTGTTTCCTGTGGGTAAGGCTTTTATGGACTTTATTGAGTCCATTAATTTGTTGAACCCTTTTTCCGAAGCCAATAGGGCGTCGTTGCTTATATCCAAAATACTTGCATAATGGGCCTGCATCATGAAAAATCGTATCATGGGAGGGGAAAAGGGCTTGCTGAGAATATTGTTTTCGCCGGAGAATATTTCCCCTGGAAGAATACTGTTTCCTGTGGATTTGGCCATTTTTTTGCCATTTAAGGTCAGCATGTTGGCGTGCATCCAATATTTGACAGGTGATTTACCGTTACTTGCTTCTGCCTGTGCAATTTCACATTCGTGGTGCGGGAACTTTAAATCCATTCCGCCTCCGTGAATATCAAAGGTCTCTCCAAGATACTTGGTGCTCATGGCCGTACATTCCAAATGCCAACCGGGAAAACCATCGCCCCACGGCGAGGGCCAGCGCATAATGTGTTCTGGCTCCGCTTTTTTCCAAAGGGCGAAATCTTGGGGACTTCTTTTATCATCTTGTGCTGTAAGTTCACGGGTATTGGCAATCATGTCCTCCAGTTTTCTACCACTAAGTTTTCCGTATTCGTTCGTTTCGTTGAACTTAACGACATCAAAATAAACAGAACCGTTCACCTCATAGGCATATCCTTTTTCCAGAATATCCTTTATAATTTCAATTTGTTCAATGATATGCCCCGTTGCCGTAGGTTCTATACTGGGTGGAAGAAAATTGAATTTCTCCAAAATATTATGAAAGTCCACGGTATATCGTTGAACGACTTCCATGGGCTCCAGTTGTTCCAACCTTGCCTTCTTTGCAATTTTGTCCTCGCCATCCTCTGCATCATCGACTAGGTGGCCTGCATCCGTAATATTTCGTACATACCTCACCTTGTATCCCAAATGACGGAAGTACCTGAAGATCATATCGAAAGACATGAAGGTCCTACAGTTTCCCAGGTGTACGTTACTATATACCGTTGGACCGCAGACGTACATGCCTATATGGCCCTCGTTTATAGGGACAAATGTTTCTTTTTTTCCTGAAAGTGAATTGTGGACCCTTAAAGTTTGCTCTTGGTACAATTGCATTTTATTAGGAGGGGATTAAAATTGCGTATCCATGTTTATATACTCCAAAAACTCGTTGCGAACAGCTTCTTCCTTGAATTTACCGCCATATTCCGCAGTCACGGTACTACTTTCGATATCACGGATCCCCCTGGAATTTACGCAAAGATGTTTTGCATCGATGACGCATGCTACATCTTCGGTTCCAAGTACCTTTTGCAATTCCCTAACTATTTGAATGTTAAGTCTTTCTTGTACCTGAGGCCTTTTGGCATAGTAATCTACGATGCGGTTCATTTTAGATAGACCTACCACGGAGCCATTAGAAATGTAGGCTACATGAGCTCTGCCCACGATTGGCAATAAATGGTGTTCACAGGTGGAATAAAGGGTGATGTTTTTTTCTACCAACATTTCCCCATATTTGTATTTGTTCTCAAATGTGGAAGAATTGGGCTTTCTATCAGGGTGGAGACCGCCAAAAATTTCCTTTACGAACATTTTGGCTACTCTGTTTGGTGTGCCCTTAAGACTATCGTCCTCAAGATCCATTCCCAAAGTGAGCAGTATTTCCCGAACACTTCCCTTGATTCTTTCTATTTTTTCTTCATCACTTAGTAGGAAGGCATCCTTTCGTAAGGGGGTTTCTTCAGATGAAGAAATGTGGTCATCTCCCAATTGTTCAAACTGTTCCTCCAATGTTCCCTCTGTTTTCATTTAAGACAAACTTTAACAAGGGGCAAAGATATACATTCTATGGCACTTTATACCATGAGGTGCTTCATTGGTACTATAAATCGATGTTAAGTTTAAGGATTTGCTTCTGTTGGTTTTGTGCCCTTTTAAGAAAGGCTTAATTGTCCGTTCATCGATTAAGTGCTCAAATAAATCGTTGAAAAATACTAAACCTTGTATTAGCCAGTTATTATATACGTTAAAGTAAAGTACTAGCCCCATTGAAATATGCGAACACTTCTGTTTGTAACCTGTTTATTGCTCCTGTTTTATTGGGATGTCAACGCGCAGAACTCTCCTGACTGTAGAACAGCCATTCCTGTTTGTGCCGATGCTCCTATTATGGGCTTGGCCGATGGTGGTGGCGATATCGATGATTTTGATCCGGAAGTTATCCGGCAAACGGGATGTTTGGAAAAAGGAAGCGTAAGTTCCGCCAACATAGAGAACAATACCTCCTGGTTTGTATTTAGGGCCGGAACCGGTGGTCAGGTCGGTTTTGATATAGAAGCTTTGCCTTCCGGTGGAAATACAACCCCAACCGCAGAGTGGGATTTTGCCGTTTACGGTCCCTATGACGAATTGAGTGGTCAAAATTTTTGTTCCATTATTGGAGACGGAACCTCGGAGCCCATACGATGTAATTATGAGGTAAATAATACCAATTTCACCGGAATTGGTGTGAATCCAGAGAACGGTCAGGAAGGAGCACCCTTTTTGGTGGGAAGCCAAAATACCTATGATGAATGGTTGGATGTACAACCCGGGGAAATCTACTATATCTTAATCAATAATTTCAATACCAACTTTGACGGGGACCCAGAGCCTTTCATGTTAACCTTTACGGGGAATTCAGTAAATGAAAATCAAAATACGGCCTTGGATTGTACCCTAAGGGATGAATTTTTAGGTTTGGATATTATAGCTTGTGAGGGTGATCCGGATATCGTGTTGAGTGCCTTGAATTCTCCGGCAGGTTCCGATATTGCAAATGTTGAATGGACGGTAGATTACGACGACGATGGTACGGTTGATGGTACCTTGGCCGGCTCAGGTCCTTTTGGGGCCGAATTGGTGGTTACCAGTCCAAATTCCGGGCGATATTTCGCTTCGATAACCACCGCATCTGGAACTCCACCAACTGTAGCTGATTTAGGGGGTATTCTGATAACCTTCTACGGCATTCCAATTTTGGATAGGGTAGAGGTTTTAGAAACCAATTTGTCCGTTGACCCTGATGCCAACAACGTGGAGATATTTGTTGATGGAGATGGTGATTACGAGTATGCCATCAATGGAGGGTCTTTTCAGGATGATCCCGTTTTCCTGGATATTCCGCCGGGTATCAATACCGTTGTAATCAACGATAAAAATGGTTGTGGCATTACAGAACCTGTTGAGTTTTTAGTGGTTGGTTATCCCAAGTTCTTTACGCCCAATGGTGACACTATCAATGACGAATGGAACATAAAGGGAATAGAGACTTTATCGAACCCTATCGTTTATATATTTGATAGATATGGAAAGCTATTGAAACAGCTGGGCGCTGTTGAAGGTTGGGACGGTACCTATAATGGAAGACCCATGCCATCAACGGATTATTGGTTTCGGTTTGAGTACCAAGAGGATGACGGAGGGTTGCTAGTGGCCAAAACCAGACAATCGCACTTTACTTTAAAGAGATAAAAAAAGGACCGAAATATGCGGTCCTTTTTCAATTATATATGTATACTACTTAAAAGTTCAGAGTATAGCTCAATGTAGCATTGGTGTTTGTCCTCGTTATCATTGCTGGGGTATCCAAGCCTGTGTCAAACAGATTTTCGTTCATATCCCGAGTAGTTCTACTAAGTGCCAAATCTAAGCGGCTGCCGCCAAAATTGAACCCTATTCCTGCAGAATAACCATTTAGGTCGTCCATAGTAACACCATTGACATAAGGACTTTGTTCAAATCTGTAACCTCCTCGGAGGCTCACCATTCCCACGCGATATTCGCCCCCCAATCTTAAAGTGGATACACCGCCCAACTCATTTGTAATTTGGTTGTTCACGGTTTGAAAATTACTGTCATTGGTGGGTCTTAACTCGGATTGTGAAAAATCCTGATATCCGTAATCCAAACTTAACAATCCGTTTTTCCCAAAGACCAAGGCCATACTACCATTTAACCTTGCCGGGGTCTTAACTGTATATCTATCGAATAGGTTTACGATATTAAAATCTATAAAGTTGATGTCATCATCGGCCAAATCGGAATTTATTCTTTGTGAGAAATCATCTGTAAGTCGGTACCAAGTTGGCGATTGATAACTAGCGCCCAAACGAACAAGCTCGTTCAATTTGGCAATAGCTCCTAAACTAAAGGAAAATCCATTTCCTTCCGTACTTAATAAGTTATCAAATGATGTATTCTGTATTGGGGAATCCGTGTTGTAACCATTTTCAGTAAACTGGGTCAACTGGTCGTAAATAACATTGTGAAAATTTAAGGAAGCCCCTAGGTAAAGATTATCCCTAAATTGACTGGCGGCATTCACCGTAAACTTGCTGTTGTATCCTGTTGTAGTTTTTAAAAACTCTTGGTTGACGGATGAGTAACCTGTATTGCTAATGTAATTGGTGGTGTCGTCATCTGGACTTTCGGGATCTAAAATCCCTCCGTAATATCCTAGGAATGCCTGTTGGTTGCGAAAACCTTGGGCCGCACCAATATCCAAGTAAGCATCTTCTATAAACTCACCCTCTTGAATCAAAATAGAGCCAAAGGGCACTCCCTGGGCAAAATTTAAAAAATAGTTGTCGATTCCCTGATTGCTATTTCCAGAAATGAACACTTCATTTTCAAAGCTTTGGGCCATATCGTAATTAAAGGCCAAGGAAAACTTTTTCCAATCGGAATCTTTGTCCGTGTTATTAAAGACAAAAGCTCCACCTATTTGGTTCAAGTCAATTTCATTTCGATTTGAATTCACGGAAGTACCAAAATAATTGGCGTCGTTTTCCCTCCTAAAGTGGGTGCCGGAGAGGGTCATTAAGCTATTATTGAAAACTGCCGAACCTGCGGGGTTTATATTAATGGCAGACATGTCTCCGCCCAGTGCCCCAAAGGCGCCACCCATAGCTTGGAATCTTGCTGTTCCAGGAAGTTCTTCCTGTCCGTAGCGAAGTACATCGTTTATATTCTGTGCACTTCCCATTAGACAAAGGGATAGTGTTATGAAAGTGAATATTCTTTTCATTATTGCAATTTTTTAAAAATAATAGTTATTAGTTGCTGCGACCGCCTGAAGACCTACCTCCTCCAGAAGACCTACCTCCACCTGAAGATCTTGAAGAACCTCCGCCACCCGAACTTCTGTAACTACCACCAGAGCTACTTCTACCAGAACTATAATTGCCTCCGGAACTGCTCCTTCCTGAGCTATAACTACCACTGGAATTGTAGCCTCTGCTGGTACCCATGCTTCTGGAGCCTCCATAAGAAGAACTACTTCTTCCAGAGCTAGACCCCCTATAGGTGGACGTTCTTGGTGTAACGGCCCTACTGGTTCTGCCTGTCATGCCGCTTCTATTATATGTGGATGAGGATTTTGCGGTTCCACTAGAGTATCCATTGCTTCGGGAATTGCTATAGTATCGTGGTGTGGCCCGTGTGCTCCTATTAGTTCTATAGGCCCTATTTTGGTCTACGCTTACGGTTCTTCTATTTAGGGAGCTACTCCTTGTATTGGAAGAACTCCTAGCGGATACGGCCCTTGAATCAGAAGTCCTATACCTAGGTGAGGTGCCCCTGGTATTTACGTTTGACCTGCCGCGTAAGGCGGTTGAGCCATTAGTGACGGTATTGTAGTAACCACGTCTTGTGCGGTTGTTGGAGAATGCATAGTCCCTACGGAAATTTCTATTGAAACCATTACCATAGTAACCTCCCCAGCCCCAATTGCCGGCCCAGCCCCAACGGTTCCATCCATTCCAACCCCAGTTGTTCCAGCCCCAACCGTAGCCTCCCCAGCCCCAGTTGTTCCAACCCCAAGGGTTGTTCCAGCCCCAACGGTTCCATCTATTCCAGCCCCAATTGTTCCAGCCCCAGCCGAAGCCGCCTCCCCAGCCCCAATTGTTCCATAGCCAAGGATCGTTCCAGCCCCAACCGAAGCCACCCCAGCCAAAATTGTACCAGCCATTATCATAAACATTTATAACAACGTTTTGACCGTTATCGCCCCAACCTCCAAAACCTTGGTAGTCGTTTGGGCTATCGTAATAATCGGTCAATTGATCTTGCGGGATGCTATCGTTAAGGTCGTTACTGGAATAGGAATCCACATCCGTGAATATTTCACTATCCAATATCTGGTCATATTGATCTGCTTTTTGTCCAAAATAGTCCGTAAAGGTATCAGACTCTTCTACCCGTGTTGTAGGATTGTACTGCCTGTCCGGCCTACGTTCCACGGTTCTAGGTGCATCATCGGCATAGATTCCGTCGTTGTCGTAATACGAAGCTTGTTGGTATGAACCACAGGAAACCACTAGCAGTGCCAGTGAAGCGACCATCAGGCCATATAAATATTTGGTGTGGGATGTGGAATATATCATCGTTCTAAAATTATATTGTTGAACATAGTAAAAATAACTAGTTTTACCGCATTATTTTCTTTAATAAGCACAAGTTTTGTGCCAAACTCCGAACAATGGGTAAAAATTTGACTTCTAGAAGCGAGGACTATTCCAAATGGTATAATGAATTGGTGGTTAAGGCTGATTTGGCCGAAAATTCCGGTGTTAGAGGGTGCATGGTCATAAAACCGTATGGTTATGCCATCTGGGAAAAAATGCAGGCCGGTCTCGATAAAATGTTTAAGGATACGGGGCATGAGAATGCCTATTTTCCTCTTTTTATTCCTAAATCGTATTTGAGCAAGGAAGCAAGTCATGTCGCGGGATTTGCCAAGGAATGTGCCGTTGTAACACACTACAGGTTGAAGAATGCGGAGGATGGAAGTGGTATTATCGTGGATCCGGATGCTAAATTGGAAGAGGAATTGATTGTTAGGCCCACCTCTGAAACCATTATCTGGGATACTTATAGAAAATGGATTCAATCCTATAGGGATTTACCCTTGTTGATAAACCAGTGGGCCAACGTTGTCCGATGGGAAATGCGTACGCGACTTTTTCTTAGAACGGCGGAATTTTTATGGCAGGAGGGACACACGGCACATGCCACGGAAAAAGAGGCAATTGAAGAGGCTGTCCAAATGATGAACATTTACGCCGAATTCGCGGAGGAACATATGGCGGTTCCCGTTATAAAAGGTGTTAAAACACCTAGTGAACGATTCGCGGGAGCCTTGGAAACCTATTGTATAGAGGCATTGATGCAGGATGGAAAGGCTTTGCAGGCAGGAACGTCGCATTTTCTTGGGCAAAATTTCGCAAAGGCATTTGATGTAAAATTTGCAAGTAAAGAGGGAGGAAAGGAATATGTTTGGGCCACCTCTTGGGGGGTTTCCACACGATTGATGGGTGCGTTGATTATGACACACTCCGATGATAATGGCCTCGTATTACCACCAAAACTAGCTCCTATCCAAGTGGTAATCGTTCCTATTTACAAAGGATTGGAACAATTGGATGAAATCTCCGAAAAAGTAGGGCCTTTGGTCAAGGAATTAAGATCAAAGGGTATCTCCGTGAAGTATGATGATCGCGATACGCAAAAACCTGGTTTTAAGTTCAACGAATATGAATTGAAAGGTGTACCTGTTAGATTGGCTATAGGGCAGCGTGATTTGGCGAATGGCACCTATGAGGTTGCCAGAAGGGATACGCTTGAAAAAAGTACGGTTCCCGCCAATGAAATTGTAGATAAAATAGAGTTCTTATTGGACGACATTCAAAAGTCAATATACAAGAAGGCCTTTGAGTATAGGGAAAACCACATTACCCAAGTAGAAACGTACTCGGAATTCAAAGAGGTTCTGGATACCAAAGGAGGGTTTATATCCGCTCATTGGGATGGAACAGCAGAAACGGAGGATCGCATAAAGGAGGAAACCAAAGCAACAATTCGATGTATACCATTAGATGCTAAGGATGAGGTTGGTAGTTGTATTTTGACAGGAAAACCATCTTCAAAAAGAGTGTTGTTCGCCAAGGCCTATTAAAAGATTTTAAAAAATAATATATGGGAGTTGTGATAGTAAAAAATAATTGTATTTTTGCATCCGCAATTACGTAAAGTAATGGCCCGTTCGTCTAGGGGTTAGGACGCCAGGTTTTCATCCTGGTAACAGGGGTTCGATTCCCCTACGGGCTACTGAAAATATGGGAACCTTTGTTCCGAATAAGCTTAATGGCCCGTTCGTCTAGGGGTTAGGACGCCAGGTTTTCATCCTGGTAACAGGGGTTCGATTCCCCTACGGGCTACTAGAATTAAATGGATGTTACAGTCCAATAAAAATATAATTAGTTAAAAGATGGCAAACCATAAGTCGGCATTAAAGAGAATTAGAAGGAACGAAGCGGTGCGTTTACGTAATAGGTATCAGCACAAAACCACGCGTAATGCAATCAAGAAATTACGTACGGAGGAGAACAAAAAGGATGCCGAGGCTTTGTTGCCTAGTGTGGTAAGTATGATTGATCGTTTGGCAAAACGAAACATCATCCATAGCAATAAGGCGGCCAACTTAAAGAGTAAATTGGCGAAACACGTAGCTGCTTTGTAAGCACATTTGAAAATATTAGAAAAAGCCTCCCAAAAAGGAGGCTTTTTTGTTTTTCAGAATTTTGCAGAATATGGATTGATTTCAATTCTAACTGAAAGCTTTTCTCCTCGCCTTTATGAATCCAACTATTAAGATACTATACATTATGGCAATAAGTAATCTTAGTACTGCTCTAAGTTCATACTCAACCCATATTTCGTAAGCTGTATAGCCAATAATGTAGAGAAATGGAAATATGATATAAAAGCTCAGTAGTGCCAAACTTACCCAAAACATTAGATTATAGGGTTGGTAGATTTTTTGGTTTAAATCCATTTTATTTCTAAAATATAAAATAATGCAAAAAATTAACGACCAAGACCCTATTGCAATGGCATAGTATAGATTAGTGTCTAGTGGGTTTTGAAATAACAAGCTTAATAAATACGCCAATATTGTTACTGTGGCAACCTTCATAATCCACTTTCTGTATTTGGGATTATCAATAAGTCCCCAATAGACTCGAAAAAAAAACCCGAAGAATATTACCGCATAAATATTATATATTATGTCGTTAAAATTGCTGTATTTAAGGTTTTGAAAAAAAGATATTTCATTATAATTTCTTACTAAGTAACCTAAAATTTCATTGAATAAGGTATATGCAATTATTATTGGAAAGTATTTCAGGGCGGTATCATAATACTTTCTATAAGTGGCCAATGACACAAACAAGGTAATTGCATATCCTATCATGAAATAGTTTTCTTTGATAAAAGTCCACGAAGTCATGAGGCACGATTTTTTAGAAATCCGTTTTAGGTGGAGGTCCGCCTTGACCAAAATTGAGTGTCAAACTTTTGCCCCCTTGTAAAGAGGAAGCAGATGAAAAACTAGGTAGGATTGAGGCCTCAGACCTTTGATTTCCTTTAAAACCTTCATCTAGTTGTTCGTTTACCCAATCTCGAACTAACTTGGCCTTACCTTCGCTATCAATAAATATTCCTCCATAATCTTTATTCACTGCTGCGGTCGGTAATAAGAATACTGTATTTTTCTTTGGATATTTCTTACTGATATTCCCATAATTTCCAAAATAGATACGTAGACTATCGGCCGTAGTCCCCCCTTTTTTCGCTTCTTGTTCTACATAACCGATATACTCTTTAAGCACTTTAATATCAAAAGAAACAAATTGGGTGGGTACAAATGGTTTTCCTTCAGGATGGGATTCCATCTCGGTCTTCACTATAATTGAAGCTCTTCTTTTTTGGTAGTTGACATAAAGGGAGTCGGCCTCTTCCAGTGAAATAATCTGTTTGGGAGCTTCATAAGTAATTTCAATAGGTTTTTGGTCTTGAGTTTCTTTTTTGGAACCATCTTGACAGGCAGAAAATAGAGTTACCAAAACTACGAGAAGTAGGTATTTACAAGTGTTATTCATAAGTTCAGATTTTTGGTTATTTAGTTTTGGGGAAACTTTACTAAAGATAGGGTTTTATTTCGATTAGGGCATAAAAAAACTCCAATGGCAGGCCATTGGAGTTTTAGGAAATTTGGTTCAAGACTACTGATTCATAGTCATTAGAAACTCTTCGTTGTTCTTGGTTTGCTTAAAGCGTTGCTCAATGAACTCCATGGCTTCAACTGGGTTCATGTCCGCAAGGTATTTGCGCATTATCCACATGCGTTGCAGGGTGTTTTCGTCCAATAAAAGATCATCACGTCTTGTGCTGGAAGAGGTGAGGTCTATAGCAGGGAATATTCTTCTATTTGCGATTTTACGGTCCAATTGAAGTTCCATGTTACCTGTTCCTTTGAATTCTTCGAAGATAACCTCGTCCATTTTAGAGCCTGTTTCCGTAAGTGCGGTGGCAATGATTGAAAGGGAGCCTCCATTTTCAATATTACGTGCCGCTCCAAAGAATCTTTTTGGTTTGTGAAGTGCATTGGCGTCAACACCACCGCTCAGCACCTTTCCGGAGGCAGGTTGCACGGTATTGTAAGCCCTTGCCAATCTGGTAATGGAATCTAATAGGATCACTACGTCATGACCACATTCCACCAATCTTTTTGCTTTTTCGAGAACTATGTTGGCTACCCTTACATGTTCTGATGCCTCCTTGTCAAAAGTAGAGGCCACGACCTCTCCACGTACATTGCGTTGCATGTCCGTAACCTCTTCTGGACGTTCGTCGATCAGAAGGATTATTTGATATACCTCTGGGTGGTTTGCCGCAATACCGTTGGCAATGTCCTTCAAGAGCATCGTTTTACCCGTTTTAGGTTGTGAAACAATCATTCCCCTTTGTCCTTTTCCAATGGGCGAGAATAAGTCAATAATTCTAGTGGAAATGGTACTCTGCTTTTCTGCCAGATTGAATTTTTCCTTGGGGAACAATGGAGTCAAATGCTCAAAGGAAACCCTATCACGTACCACTTGGGGGTCAATGCCATTAATTTTGTTTACTTTAATCAAGGGGAAATATTTTTCCCCTTCTTTTGGTGGCCTTACATTTCCTAAAACAGTATCCCCAGGTTTTAAACCAAATAATCTAATTTGGGATTGGGATACATAGATATCGTCAGGCGAGGATAAATAATTATAATCTGAAGATCTTAGAAAACCATACCCATCCTGCATGATGTCCAATACTCCTTCGCTTGTAATAATACTGTCGAATTCATATTCAGGTTCCTTGTACCGGTTCTTTAAATCTTTGTCAAAATTACTCTTGTCGTGATTGTTGCCGCGAGTATTAGGTTGTTTTCGATTGTTTTGGTTCTTACTCTGTGCGGGATTTTTTTGATGTTCCCGTTTTGTGTCGTTGTCGTTACTTTTTGGACGGGTTTTTGGAATCCTCTGTTCGTTGGAATTGGATTTTGGGGAATCGATGCTCTCGGCAGCAGTTTTTTCAGGTGCTTTTACGGCAGTTTTATTTTCCTCCTTATTTTCTGCCTTATTTCTGGAAATTCTGGGTTTTTTGGATTTTGGTTTGTCGGTTTCCGTAGGTGCTACTGACGCGGCAACTTTTGGATTTGCTGCCTGTAGGTCTAAAATTTGATAGACCAAGTCCAATTTTTTTAAGGTCTTAAATTTAGGAACGTTTAGTTCTTTGGCTATTTCCTGCAGTTCAGGAAGCTTTTTTGATTTTAAATCTGAAATCTCAAACATTAAGTGTATAAATAAGTTGTATGTATTTTGATAAGGATAAGAAGTGCTATGGCTCTTAAATTAAAAAGGATAAAGAGGGGAAAGGTTTCCCTTGGTAAGTGTTAAAATCATTAACGTTACAATATTACAAATTATTTTCAATATTTGATGGATAATTCTTAAAAAGACCTTTATTTTTGTGCTTTTAAGGAGAGCATTTAGGATGATTCAGAGAATTCAGACCGTTTATTTAATCATTGTGGCACTTTTATCAGGTGTTTTGCCATTCTTTGTAAACTTATGGTCAGACGCAAAAGGACAAGAAGTGTATGCCAACAATGAAATTTTGGTTTCCGTTCTCTTTTATATAAGTGGTACACTTGCCTTATGGGCTATGTTTTTGTACAAGAAAAGAAAGAACCAGTTTGTGTTGAACCGGTTGAACATGATATTAAATCTTTTTTTACTAGGACTTTTCGTTTATCGGTCCCTAAATCTATCCGGAGAAACTACGGTTTCTGAGAAGGGTATTGGGATGCTGATTCCTGTATTTTCTATCGTTTTTTTAGCCCTTGCCAATAGGGCGATCAAAAAGGATGAAGATCTTGTAAAATCTGTGGATCGTTTGCGTTGAACCTAACATCTTAGTAGTATTAGTGCGAAAACCCGGGGTAGTTCCCGGGTTTTTATCTTTTGCCAAGCTCTATAACTTCTAAATCCTTGATTTCCTTTCCATCTATACAGAATCTAAGCATGGTCCTAATTTGGTGAAAACCATGTTTACCGCAGGCTCCGGGATTCATGTGCAGCACTTCTAGATTCTTATCCCACATCACCTTGAGGATATGGGAGTGCCCGCAAATAAAAAGTTTTGGGGGATTTTTTTTGATTTCTTCCCGTATGTTGACATTGTATTTTGGGGGATAGCCACCAATATGGGTAATCCAAACATCTACGTCTTCGCACATAAACCTATTGTTCAAGGGGAATTCTTTTTGGATTTGATGGTCATCAATGTTGCCAAATACGGCCCTTAGCGGTTTTATGGACGATAGCGAATCCGATACCTCGAGTGAGCCTATATCACCTGCATGCCAAATTTCATCCGCCATTGATGCATATTTTAAGATAGTTTTGTCCAGGTGGGAATGTGTATCGGAAAGCAACAGGATTTTGGTCATTTGTCAATAAAAAGCCTATTCTGCTAATTTTTGGTTTTAATATCTTTGTTGCCCACAAAACTAATGTATCCCTTTGAGATATTTTATTCAGTTCTCCTACTTTGGAAAGATGTACCATGGATGGCAAAACCAACCTAACGCCATTACCGTGCAAGAAGTTTTGGAAGGGGTAGTGTCAAAACTTCTGAGGAGAAATATTGAAATTGTGGGAGCCGGAAGAACGGATGCGGGTGTTCATGCCGCGGAAATGTTCGGTCATTTTGACTATGAAAAAATTGGCGACATCAAAAATCTCGTTTACAGGATCAATGCCTTTCTGCCGGATGATATTGCGGTTCAAAATATTTTTCCCGTAAAAAATGATGCCCATGCAAGGTTCGATGCTCTTGAAAGATCATATGAATACTGGGTCTGTAGGGAGAAGAATCCATTTTTTAAGGACACGGCCCATTTGGTAAAGCTCCCTTTGGATATTGATTTGATGAACCATGCAGCTAAATTTTTGTTGGGTAAGCAGGATTTTGAATGTTTCTCCAAATCAAAGACGGATGTAAAAACATATTTTTGTGAAGTTCGAAACGCCCTCTGGGTATCAGATGAAGGAAAACTGATTTTTAAAATTACGGCCGATCGTTTCCTTCGAAACATGGTCAGGGCCATCGTTGGAACCCTTTTGGATGTAGGGTTGGGCAAATATCCACCAAGCCATGTTAAGGCTATCTTAAAAAGTAGAGATCGGTCAGAGGCCGGTGTTTCGGTACCGGCAAAAGGACTATATTTGAAATCGATTAGTTATCCCAATACTATTTTTAAGAATGAGCGATAATACCGGTAACGCCTTTGATACACATCTTTTTAAACGCTTGATGAGGTATACTAGGCCATACCACATTACCTTTTTTGGCGTAGCCCTTTCGGCTATTCTCTTATCTGTGTTTGCCGTTCTTACCCCTATATTGTTAAAGCAAATCATTGATGATGCCATTAAGGGCAGTGATGCGGATAAATTGTTTAACCTCACAATGGCAATGCTCGTTGTTTTATTGGGTCAGGTTATTTTCCAACTTCTATTCAATTATTACGCCAATTGGTTGGGTGAATCCGTAATCAGGGACATACGAATCAATCTGTTCCAAAAAATGTTAGGCTTCAAGATGAAATATTTCGATAACTCATCTTTGGGGGTTTTGGTTACCAGGGCCGTGGCGGATATGCAAAGGATAGGGGAAATTTTCAGTCAGGGCTTTTTTGTAATTGTGGCCGATTTGCTGAAAATGTTCGTAGCTGCGGGGGTCATGATATACATCAATTGGAAGTTGGCCGTATTGGTATTTTCCCTGCTTCCCTTGATTCTGTATGCTACACGACTTTTTCAGAAGGCCATGAAAGTGGCATTTACAGAAGTCAGGGCAGAGGTTTCCAACTTAAATTCCTTTGTACAGGAGCGAATCACGGGAATGAAAATCGTTCAATTGTTCACTAGGGAGGCCATTGAGAACAGGAAATTTAAGGACATCAATGAAAAACATCAGAATGCTTGGTTAAAGACGGTCTGGTATAACTCCATATTTTTTCCAATCGCAGAAATTGTTTCGTCTATCGCGGTTGGTTTGGTAGTCTGGTATGGAGCATTACAGAACGTGGCCAATATCACAAATGATGTTGCAGGTACCGTTTTTGCGTTCATCATGCTTATAGATATGTTGTTCAGGCCCCTTAGGCAGATAGCGGACAAGTTTAATACCTTACAGATGGGCATGGTGGCCGCCAACAGGGTATTCAAGATTTTGGACACCGATAGCTCCATTGAGGACAATGGAAAGATTGAAAAGGCTGAGGTAAAGGGCACGATTGAATTTAAGAACGTTCGTTTTGGCTATTTGGACGATGAAGAGGTCCTTCATGGGATTTCCTTTGAGGTAATGGCTGGTGAGACCATCGCCATTGTTGGGGCCACGGGAGCTGGCAAATCTACCATTATCAATTTATTGAATCGGTTTTATGAAATCAATAGTGGTACCATTTTGGTGGATGGAATCGATATAAAAGATTATAAATTGTCCTCTTTAAGATCGCATATTGCCATTGTGCTTCAGGATGTATTTTTATTCGCGGATACCATAGCCAACAATATTTCCCTTAAGAACCCTCAAATATCTGTACAGGACATTGAAGACGCGGCCAAGGCCATTGGCGTAGACGAATTTATCGCCAGCCTGCCCAACGGATACGAATATAATGTAAAAGAACGCGGCAGCATGCTGTCCAGTGGACAACGTCAGCTTATAGCCTTCCTAAGGGCCTACGTTAGCAAACCAAGTATATTGGTGTTGGACGAGGCCACTTCTTCCATAGACACCTATTCTGAACGTTTGATACAACAGGCAACTGAAAAAATAACCCAGGGCAGGACTTCGATAGTCATTGCACATCGATTGGCGACCATTAAAAAAGCGGACAAAATCATTGTGATGGACGCCGGAAATATAGTGGAAATGGGGACTCATAAGGAACTGTTGAAAAAGGGCGGATATTACCGTAACCTCTACGAAGCTCAGTTCTTGGCCGAGGAGGTGGCTTAACAAAAAAAGTTAAGAACCTGGCCTAAAATCTTCTAGCTGAATGGTTCCCGTTAATAAAAGAACAATTGGGATCAAGATAGAAAGACTCAAATAAAAGAAGGTAAAGATCATCCAAAATATCAGTACTTTCGACCATAACTCAATTCCCTTTTCACGTGCAATCCTTTTAATAACATAGGCCGAATACAAATACATAAAGAGAATTGCGATGAAACTAAATTTCATGTAGAAACTAGGAAGGAAAACCAAAATTAAAAAGGATGGTATAAAAATTCCTAGGGAATATTGTGCTAGGGTATACATGAATATGACTATCCTTTCTGAGAAGTTATACTTTTTCGCCTGAAAATTCAGCCATCCGGCAATTGCCATCATCGGTATATATAGCACAAATAAAATTGCTTGGTAGTCCAGAATTACGTCCCAGAACTTTCCTTGCCAAGCTTGGGACTGGCCTGTTCCTAAAATATCCATATCGAACTGCCCACTGTTCTTCCGCATAAAAAAAACAAGAAGTCCAGAAAGTGTGATGGCAATCCCCAAATAACTAATGGGGTTTAGATACTTTTTTCTTATTCCTTCTACATATCCTACAATAACGGCCTCGGGTTTTGTAAAAAGATGTATAAATGTCCTTAAAAAGGTGTTGTCCACATTAAAGTACCTTTCTATTGCATCGTACCAAAGGTTCTTAACTGTAAGCCTATTCCGTATCACTTTGGCTCCGCAATCCGGACAATAACAATAGTCCGTTCTCAAGGTATTATCACAATTCTTGCATTGCATTACACCAAGTCTTTCTTTAAAAGAGTTATCAATTGGGCATTGGATTCGAACAAGATGAATTCTCCATTTTTAATATAGGATATTTGTCCTGTTTCTTCACTTACTACCAAACAAAGGGCATCCGTTTTTTCGGTTATGCCAATGGCCGCCCTATGCCTTAGGCCATATCGTAATGGAATGCTGCGTTCATTGGTTACAGGTAAGATTACCCGGGTAGCCACAATATAATTGTCCACGATTACGGCAGCTCCATCGTGTAGCGGACTGTTTTTGTAGAATATACTTTCTATAATAGGCTGGGTAACCTCAATGTTCATGCGGTCCCCTGTACTTTTAATAAAATCGAGTGAATTTCCCCTTTCTATGACCAAAATGGCACCGGTTTTGGAGGACGACATCTTTTCACACGCCTTCACGATGGCCTCCACATCAATACTCGTAGTATCGCCCTCCTGCTTTAGAAATTTAAAATGCTTTACGAAGTTGCGCTTGTTGGCAAAATTGGTGGAACCTATCATAAGAAGGAACTTTCGTATTTCCTGTTGAAATACAATGATCAATGCAATAAGCCCCACCTGCATAAAGGCCCCTACAATGCTGCTGATCATTTGCATTCCCAAAAGCTCCGTAAGTTTCCAGAAAGCCCAAACGATAACGATACCAATGAAAATATTGATGGCCGCAGAGCCGCGCACCAATTTATAGATGTAATATAGAAGTACGGCGACCAATACGATATCCAGGATATCCGTAATCTTAAAATCGATAAAATTTAAAAAATCCAACTAGTGCCGTTTCTGTAAAATTAACAAAAATAGATGAACAAGAACCTCCAAATATTAAGCCTTCAATTGCTCGTAAATCTTGACGCACTCCATGGCTTCCCCAACATCGTGCACCCGTAATATGGAAGCCCCTTTTTGCAGGGCCAACATATTTAAGGCAGTGGTTCCGTTCAACGCATTATGCGCATCTGTACCCAACAATTTGTAGATCATTGATTTTCGGCTAACACCTGCCAATAGGGGCCTATCGGTAACATTAAACAAATCTAGATGGTTCAAAAGTTTATAGTTCTGTTCCATGGTTTTGGAAAAGCCGAAACCAGGGTCGATAATGACATCCATGATTCCTTTTGAGTAGGCCACGGACAATCGCTCTGAAAAATAATGGATTATTTCCTGTAGCAAATCGTCATATATTGTCTGTTGCTGCATGGTTTTGGGGTTTCCTCGCATATGCATCATGATGTAGGGAACATGGTATTCTGCAATGACATCCAACATGGCCTCGTCCAGAAGTCCCGCTGAGATGTCATTTATCATGGCGGCACCTCGGTCAAGGGCTTCCTTGGCAACCACTGCTTTAAAAGTATCTATGGAAATCAATGTTTCCGGAAAATTCCGCTGGACGAGTTCGAGAACGGGTAGCAATCGGTTGAGTTCCTCATCGGTATTAACCTCATTGGCCCCTGGCCTGGTGCTTTGCGCACCAAGGTCGATAAATGTGGCTCCCAATGCGGTTATTTTATCTACCTGTTCCAAAATGTTCTTTTCATTTTTGTACTTACCCCCATCGTAGAAAGAGTCTGGAGTAAGGTTTAAAATGCCCATTACCTTGGGAACGGTAAAATCCAAGAGTTTTCCTTTACAGTTTATAGTCATAACTTTGGTCCCTCTTTAGGTACAAGTTTAAGTTTAAACAAACAGTCTTGATGGTTAAAAAATTTTAAGCGAAATTTACACAAATTACAACAAGCGCATGCAAAAAACGGAAGCACAGTATAATGCCGTAATCGAGGTTTGTCAAAATCTATACGAAAAAAAAATGCTTGATTATGGATGTGCTTGGCGAATACTTCGTTTACCGTCCCTAACGGACCAAATTTTTATTAAGGCCCAGCGAATACGTGGACTACAGGAAAATGATGTGCGCAAAGTGGATGAGGGCGAAATTCCTGAATTTATTGGCATCATCAATTACGCTGTTATGGCCTTGATCCAGCTTGAGTTGGGCGTGGCGGAGCAGCCGGACCTAGACCCTGAAAAGGCCTTAGCCCTCTACAAAAAGCATACGGAGTCCACAAAGGAACTCATGCTCAATAAAAACCACGATTACGGAGAGGCTTGGCGCGATATGCGCGTTAGTTCCCTTACGGACTTAATACTACAGAAATTGCTCAGGGTCAAATCCATAGAGAATAATAAAGGAAAAACGTTGGTAAGCGAAGGTATCGATGCCAATTATCAAGATATGATCAACTATGCGGTTTTTGCATTAATTCATTTAGGTTTGACTGAAAATAGGTAGGGTTATGAAGTATTTAATTGGTGTTGTTCGAATATTCGTAGGGGTGCTTTTTATTATAAGTGGATTCATAAAACTGAACGACCCCGTTGGTTTTTCCTTTAAACTGGAGGAGTATTTTAGCCCAAGTGTTCTTAACATGCCGGTTTTTGAACCCCATGCCCTAACCATTTCACTGATAGTGGTCATTTTTGAAGTGCTATTGGGAGTATTGCTCATACTTGGCATACTGCGAAAATTTACCTTATGGAGCCTATTGTTGATGATTGTATTCTTTACATTTTTGACTTTCTATTCGGCATACTTCAACAAGGTTACGGATTGTGGTTGTTTTGGTGACGCCATTAAGTTGACACCATGGGAGTCTTTTACCAAGGATGTCCTACTATTGGTGCTGATACTCCTGTTGTTTTATGGTAAAGAGTACATCACACCACTATTTAGGCCATTCATCACAAAAGTTTTGGTAGCGATTTCCATAGTTTTTTGTTTCGTTTATGCCTATTATGTACTAAATCATTTGCCTGTAATCGATTTTAGGCCCTATGAAATAGGCAAAAATATAGAGGAAGGCATGAGTATTCCGCAAGATGCGCCCAAACCCATATATGAATACGCTTGGAAGTTTAGTGTGAACGGGGAAGAACAGGTCATTGTAACAAATGGGGATTATCCAACTATAGATGGGGAATTCATAGGCGTAGAAACCGAAGAAATTCAAAAGGGGTATGAGCCTCCGGTACATGATTTTACAATTGAACAGGAAGGGGAGGACTTTGCAGGTAGTTTGTTGCAGGAGCCCATGTTGGTCATGGTCATTGCCTATGACTTAAGAAAGGCAAATCTAGAAGTCTTTTCAGAAGTTAAAAAAGTAACGGAGACCGCCAAGGAAAAGGGTTATAAGGTTATAGGTATGTCGGCCTCCGGTCCGGAACAAACAAAGGTTTTGATTGAAAAATATGATCTAGGGTTTGAATTCTACTTTACAGATCAAACGACTTTGAAAACCATTGTTAGGTCAAATCCGGGGATATTGGTCTTGGAAAAAGGTACTATAAAACAAAAAGTACATTATAACGATTTGGATACCCTTACATTTGAATGATAAAATTGACAACATAATTTGAATAAGAAAAAACTTTAGAGCAATGAGAAGTAAGATAGTGGCAGGAAATTGGAAAATGAACAAAAACCTAGCGGAAACAGAAGCCTTATTGGTGGAATTGGCCGCCAAACTTCCAGATACGGAAGCGGAGGTGATGGTGGCACCTACTTTTGTAAACTTGGCGGCCGCGGTTCGCAATCTGGAAACTTCCCGGATAGAGGTCATAGCGCAGAACATGCATTTTGCCGAAAGTGGCGCATACACTGGGGAAATTTCTGCTGATATGCTGTTGAACATAGGTGTGGATACCTGTATCATAGGGCATTCTGAAAGAAGGGCCTATTTTGGTGAAACCGATGAGATATTGGCCAAAAAGGTGAAAACGGCTTTGCAAAAAGGAATTAGGGTTATGTTTTGTTTTGGGGAGGAATTGCAAGACCGAAAGTCCGGCAATCATTTTAAGGTCGTGGAAAGCCAACTGAAAAATGCACTTTTCTCTTTGGAAAAATCCGATTGGAGCAAGATCATTTTGGCCTATGAACCCGTTTGGGCCATAGGAACGGGAGAAACGGCATCTCCGGAACAAGCGCAGGAAATGCATGCCTTCATTAGAAAGGTAATCGCCGAAGCCTTTGACAGTTCCGTGGCAAACAATGTTTCCATATTGTATGGTGGTAGTGTAAAGCCGGGCAATGCTGAGGAGATTTTTTCAAAACCTGATGTGGACGGTGGCCTTATAGGTGGTGCTTCCTTGGTTTCCGATGATTTTGTGGACATCATAAAAGCCATTTAAAAATTCGAAAAATAATTTAATTAGTAAAGGGGTATCCAGGATACCCTTTTTAAATGCCAGGACATGAACACAATGATATATATGGAATATAAATTCTTGGTGGAACCTTTGCAGCCCGCTTCAGACATTCTTATCGCCGAGTTGGGGGAAGTCGGTTTTGAAAGTTTTGTGGAGGAGGAAACCGGTATCTTGGCATATATTCAAAAGGATGATTGGCATGTCAATATCCTGGATGGATTGTACATTTTGGAAAATAAGGGTTTTTATATTTCCTATACATTCAAGGAAATCGCCCAGGAAAATTGGAATGCTACTTGGGAGCGGAATTTCCAACCTATAATGGTAGATGGCAGGTGCATGGTAAGGGCCCCTTTCCATGAACCTCTCAGCGTGGATTATGACATTATCATTGAACCCAAAATGAGTTTTGGAACCGGTCATCATGAAACCACCCACATGATGTTGCAGCACATCCTACAGTTGGACCTAAAGAACAAGACTGTTTTGGATATGGGATGTGGTACGGGTGTACTGGCAATTTTGGCATCCAAACACGGGGCGAAACAGTTGGATGCCATTGATATAGATAATTGGTGCTACTTGAATTCCCTTGAAAACGTGGAGCGCAATGGAATCGAAAATATTGATGTATTGGAAGGGGATGCAGGGCTTTTGCATGAACGTTCCTATGATGTCATCATAGCAAATATCAATAGAAATATTCTCTTGGAAGATATCCCAAAATATTCCGACTGTTTGATAGAGGATGGTGTGCTTTTAGTAAGTGGATTTTATCTGGAGGATTTGCCGTTGATTACCAAAAAGTGCTTGGAAGTTGACCTTCGGTTTGAAAAAAAACTGGAAAAGAACAATTGGGTTGCAGCAAAATATGTATTTTAGATTGTAGTTAAATCGAATACAATGAGCACTAAAGAAAAAATTTCCGAAGAGCTCCTTTTAGAGGAAGAGACCGTCAAGCAAAATGAAATCGTTCTATTCAACGATGATGTAAACACGTTTGACCATGTAATTGAAACGCTGATTGCGGTATGTAACCATACCCCGGAACAAGCCGAGCAGTGTTCACTAATTGTTCATTATAAAGGAAAATGTACTGTCAAGACCGGGGAATATTGTGATTTGGAACCCCAATGTTCTGGACTTCTAAATGCCGGACTCAGTGCAGAAATAGTGTAGCTTGCCTAGGAATTTTTTCTTGGTAATGCTATAGTACCTTTTTGAATAGAATGGCAATACCCATAAGAAAGCAGACAATCATTATGATGGGTAGAAGATATTTGATTGTTTTATCTACTTTATTATTAAATCTGTTGGAATCCTTTTTAAAAGGCAGGTGCTTATTTCTCATCAGTTTATTAAATTGGCAGGCAAAGAAGAATATAAGATTCCATTAAAAATAAGATTTTTGATTAAAGTATCTTATTATTGGATAACTCGTTGATTACCTCGAAATTAAGCCAATAAAAAACCCCAATAAATGGGGTTTAATTATGAAATGTCGATGAACTTTTAAACAAGTGGGACACCGTTTAAACGTTTCTCTATTTTCTTCTTTTTCTCCGTCAACCTTTTCATGACCTCCATAAGATTGGGGTCTTTGGTTTCCTTATAAACTTCGTTGATACTTAATATTAAGGTCTTAGCCTCCCTGGACGCCTCCACCCTGTCGCTGGTGGACATATTGCTCATTTTCCTGTTTTCAAATTCCTGAGCTTTTTCAAGTAAATCCATGTACGTTTTTTTTCAAAGTTAGCATAATAATCAAATTAAGCAATTCTTGGGCAATAGTAAGTAATTATGATACAATTAGATTGATGTATTTATGAAGAATTTAACTAATGGAAGAATTTTAATATAAAAGTTCAAATCTTAAAATTGAAACCCTCTTCAACCTTACTATTGTATTTCTCCTCGTTGAATTTATAGAGATAGGCCCCTTTTTTAGAGGAACTCATATCTTTTTCATCCAACTTGATAAGTATATCGAAAGAGTTGAATTTGCTTATGAAATTACGTTTGTCCAATTTTTTTCCCATAATGGCCTCATAAAGTTTTTGAAGTTGGCGCATGGTAAATTTCTCTGGTAGGAGTTCAAAACCTATAGGCTTGCTCAAGGCCCTTCTTCGTAATCTGGTCATAGCCCTTTCTACCATAGCGTTGTGGTCGAATATTAAATTTGGGGCATCTTTCAAAGAAAACCATTGGGCTGAATTTTTTTTAATGAGCTCTTTATCATGTTTTCTAATGTCTATTAAGGCATAGTAGGAAACAGATAAAGTTCGGTCCGCAGGATCCCTATCTACTTTGCTGTATGTGTACAATTGCTCCATATATATGTCATGGAGGCCCGTTAAATGATGCAAGACCCTAATGGCTGCAATGTCCAAATCTTCCTCTTTCTTTAGAAACCCACCTATAAGTGACCATTTTCCCTTTTCGGGTTCAAAACCTCTTTTTACCAAAAGTATTTTTAGTTCTTCTTGGTCGAATCCAAAAATGATG
The DNA here is from genome assembly GCF_003933245.1 of Maribacter algicola. NCBI lineage: Bacteria > Pseudomonadati > Bacteroidota > Flavobacteriia > Flavobacteriales > Flavobacteriaceae > Maribacter > Maribacter algicola. Next base: position 163,004 of record NZ_QUSX01000001.1, on the reverse strand, counting down.
CAGTCCACGGCAAGTAAGACTTTGTCTTCATGGTCGTAATAAGCAAGTGATAGAATTTCTTTTTGATCAGTAGTATGCAATGCTGTGGGGTTGTTAGTAAATTTAAGAGCGAAATTTAGTTAAAATCAGACTATTTTATACAAATAACGAACGGTTATGATTTCTAATTTATAAAAAATCAGAATTTTAATTGCGTTTATTGCCTAAATCAGCTTGGAAAATTGAAATATCTGCTGTTTATTTACAGGTGTTATAAATACACTTTAAAAAATTGGTACGAGTTTTATTCTCTGATGCAATTTCGAGTTCCAGTCGAGGGCTGGGTCGGTAAAAGGGAATCTAGATGTACAGTATTCCAAAGTGCTTTTTAGTAGGAATAAAAGAATTTAATGAAGCTGAAAGGATCGAAATTATGAATACAAAGTTGGTACAGAAGCTTTATGTATAGCATTTTAAATGCGGGAGTAAACGAAAAACAAATAAAAATACGATATGAAAACACTTAGGTTCTATAGTTTAACTGCGTTGATGCTTTTTTCTAGTTTTGGTATTTCATTGGCCCAATCTTCTAGGAGTACCATTCAAATTGGAAATATTGAAGACGCCCCTACCATAAGTAAGCATATTTACGGACATTTTGCCGAACATTTGGGCCGTTGTATCTATGAAGGGTTCTATGTTGGCGATAATAGTATGATACCCAATACAGAGGGAGTAAGAAATGATATCATAGATGCGCTGAAGGAGCTTCAGATACCCAACTTACGTTGGCCAGGTGGTTGCTTTGCCGATACCTATCATTGGAAGGATGGTATAGGTCCCCAAGAGAATAGACCAACTATCGTAAATACTTGGTGGGGAGGGGTTACTGAGGACAACAGTTTTGGAACCCATAACTTTTTGAATCTTTGCGAAGTGCTCGAAACAGAGCCTTATCTTTCCGGAAACGTGGGTAGTGGAACGGTGCAGGAATTGGCGGATTGGGTACAGTACACAAACTTTAAAGGCAAAAGCCCCATGTCCGATTTACGAAGGGAGAATGGTAGGGATGAGCCATGGACCGTCAAATATTGGGGAATTGGTAATGAAGCCTGGGGTTGCGGTGGAAATATGCGTCCGGAATATTATGCGGATATCTATAAAAAATATGTCACTTTCATGTCCGATGCCGATGTTGAGGGAGGACTTTACAAAATTGCTTCTGGTGCCAGCAATGACGATTATAACTGGACGGAAGTACTTATGAAAAATATACCCAAGAACATGCTGCAAGGAGTTGCCTTGCACCACTATTCCGTTATTGATTGGAGTGCTAAGGGTTCTGATGTGGATTTCACGGAGGACCTATATTTCAAGACCATGAAAGAATCTTGGTTGATGGAAGAATTAATCGTTAAGCACACGGCCATCATGGACAAGTATGATAAGGAAAAGAAGGTAGACCTTATCGTGGACGAGTGGGGCGGCTGGTACGAGGTTGCCGAAGGTACCAATCCAGGTTTTCTTTATCAGCAAAACACGATGCGGGATGCTATGATAGCAGGTATGAACCTCAATATTTTCAATAATCACGCGGACAGGGTAAAAATGGCAAATTTGGCGCAGACTGTGAATGTGCTGCAGGCGGTAATTTTGACCGATAAGGAAAAAATGATTTTGACCCCCACATATCATGTGATGAATATGTTCAAAGTGCATCAGGATGCTAAGCTGATTCCACTTTCCTTTGAATCCCCAGAGTATACCTTTAACGGGGAAAGCCTGCCGGCAGTCAATGCATCCGCATCCATGGATGATGCCGGGAGAATGCATTTATCCATTGTCAACATTGATGCTCATAAAGAGAACATAGTGACCATTGATTTAAACACCTTGGGAATTAAGAAAATCACTGGTAGAATTTTGATGTCCGATAAACTACAGGACCATAACACTTTTGATAATCCCAATAAAATTGAACCCAAAGAGTATAAGGATTTTACCTTTAAGAAAGGGGTTTTGGAAATAGAATTGCCGGCCTTTTCCGTAATCGTATTGGAAGGAAGCAAATAATACAAAAAATATGAAAAAGAGGAAGTATATTTTTGGTAGTCTTATTTTTTGTCTTTTTATAATTTCCTGTCAAAATGAAACAAAGGAGGAGGTCGCTGCTGTTGAGAAAGAAGAGGCGTCTGGATATCCTATAACTCCGGTTAATATTCAGCACGTTCAATTGACCGATGAATTTTGGCTTCCATGGATTCAAAAAGTTCAAGAAAGGACTATTGAGTACGCCATTGAAAAATGTGAGGAAGAGGGTAGGTTCGATAATTTTTTGATCGCTGGCGGAAAAATGGATGGTTCCGTACGCGGGGTCATGCCATTTGATGATTCAGACGTATATAAGATTATAGAAGGTGCTTCCAATTCGTTGATCAGTTCCCCAAATCCAAAATTGGAAACTTTGTTGGATTCCTTGGTAGGAATCATAAAAATTGGTCAAGAACCCGATGGATATTTGACCACTTGGCGTACCATAAATCCCGCTAAACCACCCGCTGCGTGGGTCGAGGTGAAGGAGGGAAAAAGATGGGAATCACTGGATACAAGCCATGAACTTTACAATGCCGGCCATATGTATGAGGCCGCTGTTGTGCATTACAAGGCTACAGGAAAACGAAATTTCTTGGACATCGCCATAAAAAATGCGGATCTCATGGTGGAAATCTTTGGCGATAGCGAGGGCAAAATTGCGGCCGTTCCAGGACACCAGATTATAGAAACCGGATTGATAAAATTGTACGAGGTTACTGGGAAAGAAGACTACCTTGATTTGGCGAAGTATTTCTTGGACAATAGGGGCAACCCTGATAATCATGAGCTCTTTGGTGCCTATTCTCAAGACCACGTTCCCGTGGTACATCAGGAGGAGGTCGTGGGGCATGCGGTTAGAGCCGTTTATATGTATGCGGCCATGACGGATATTGCCGCCATGAAAAATGATTTGGCCTATCTCAACGCTGTGGATAAATTGTGGGATAATATGGTGAGCAATAAAATGTATATCACAGGAGGCATTGGTGCCAGGCACGACCAGGAGTCCTTTGGCGAAAATTATGAACTGCCCAATTTGACGGCCTATAATGAAACCTGTGCCTCTATTGGCGATGTGTATTGGAACCATCGATTGCATAATATGACCGGGGATGTAAAATATTTTGACGTCATAGAGCGCACCTTGTACAACGGTCTTATTTCGGGAATATCCTTGGACGGTACCCATTTCTTTTATCCCAATGCCTTGGAATCGGACGGGAAATATGAATTTAACCAAGGTGCCGCTACCCGAAAATCGTGGTTCGATTGTTCCTGCTGTCCCACCAATATGGTCAGGTTCGTGCCGGCCATTCCCGGGCTTATATATTCCAAAAGTGATGATACCGTGTTTGTAAACCTGTACGCTTCAAACGAGGCGACTATAGATTTGCCAGCTCAATCCATAAAGTTGAATATGGAAACTAATTACCCATGGGACGGCAAGGTGAGCATCACTCTACAGGAAAGTGAAACTGCTGATTTTAAACTGAAGCTAAGGGTGCCAGGGTGGGTACGCAACGAGGTTTTGCCAAGCAAACTCTATCATTATAGAAACGAAATTTCAACTCCTATAACTCTCAAGATAAATGGGGAAAATAGGAAGGTGGAAATAAACGATGGGTATCTTGTGTTAAATGGTTCCGAGGTGGTTGGCAAATCCATCGAGCTAGCGTTTCCTATGGAAGTTCGTTTGGCGGAAACCTCTGGAAAAGTAACTGAAAACCAAGGTAAGTTGGCATTGGAATATGGCCCTATTGTTTACGCTATTGAAGAAGTCGATAACAAAAACGGTTTTGATACTATTTCAATTTCAAGTAATGCGGATTTTTTGGTAAAAAAGGAGGAGGATGTCTTGGAAGGGGTAAACACCATAAGCGCGGAAAATTTTAAGGCTATCCCATATTATGCTTGGTCCAATAGGGGGATAGGAAAAATGAAGGTCTGGTTGCCAGAGGAGAATACAAAACAAACGAATTAAGATTTGAAGAAATCATATGTTATAGGGTTGGACTATGGTTCGGATTCCGTCCGGGCCGTACTTATCAATACCCAAAATGGAGAAGAGATAGCGTCCGAAGTTTGCTGGTACAAGAGATGGAAGGAAAATAAATATTGTAATCCGTCCATGAATCAATTTAGACAGCACCCACTTGATCACATAGAGGGTTTGGAAAAAACGGTTAAGGCGGTTATGTCCAAAAGTAATGTGCATCCCGCTGAGATCAAAGGAATCTGTATAGATACCACGGGTTCATCGCCAGTTCCACTGGCTAAAGATGGCACACCATTGGCCATGGTAGATGGGTTTACGGAGAATCCAAATGCCATGATGGTACTTTGGAAGGACCATACGGCCATAAAGGAAGCGGAACTCATAAATGAATTAGGAGCTTCCTGGGGAGGGGAAAACTTTACCAAGTATGTAGGGGGTATTTATTCATCGGAATGGTTTTGGGCCAAAATTGCCCATGTAATCAAGGAAGACGAAGAGGTTAAGAACAATGCCTACACCTGGATGGAGCATTGTGATATAATGACCTTTCTGTTGATTGAAGACCAAAATTTGGAAACCTTTAAACGAAGTAGATGTGCCGCGGGTCATAAGGCGATGTGGCATGAAAGCTGGGGCGGATTGCCTCCAAAGGAATTTTTGAGTAAAATACATCCTTATCTGGCCGATCTTAGAGACCGTCTTTATGAAGAGACCTATACATCCGATGAGGTAGCCGGTACTTTAAGTCAAGAATGGGCAAATCGCTTGGGACTCACCACAGATACCGTTGTTGCAGTAGGCACTTTTGATGCCCATTCCGGGGCTGTGGGTGCAAAAATTGATGAGCATGCCCTGGTACGTGTTATGGGAACCTCTACATGTGACATTATGGTGGCCACTGATACCGAAATAGACGGTAAAACGATAAAGGGTATCTGCGGACAAGTAGACGGTTCGGTCATTCCCGGCTTTGTGGGATTGGAAGCCGGTCAGTCCGCTTTTGGAGACTTACTGGCCTGGTTTAAGGATGTACTTTCATGGCCAGTGGAAAATTTGGTTTTGACTTCGGACATTTTATCGGAACAACAAAAACTCGATTTAAAGAAGGAAATAGAAAACGATTTTATAAAAAAATTATCGGATGCCGCTGAGGCCATTCCTTTGGAGGAAAGTATTCCCACCGCGTTGGACTGGATCAATGGGCGGCGTACACCGGATGCCGACCAAAACTTGAAAAGTGCCATTTCCAACCTTTCTTTGGGGAGTAAGGCACCCCATATTTTCAAGGCCTTGGTCAATGCCATTTGTTTTGGTTCTAAAAAGATTGCGGACCGTTTTCAGGAGGAAGGGGTCGAAATAAACTCGGTAATAGGAATCGGTGGAGTGGCCAGAAAATCACCTTTTATCATGCAGACCTTGGCCAATGTTATGGACATGCCCATAAAGGTGGCGGCTTCAGATCAGGCTCCTGCTTTGGGCGCAGCGATATATGCAGCCGTGGCATCGGGAATCTACTCAAATGTTGTTGAGGCCAGTACACATATGGGAAGCGAGTTTGAAGCGGAATATCATCCAGAAAAGGCTTCCGTTGAAACATATCGGCAATTGATGGAATCCTATAATGAACTCGGAAAATTCATCGAAACATCCATAAAATCAAAATAAGAAATGAGTTCAAAATACGAAGCACTGAAGCAGGAATGTTTTGAAGCAAATATAGCATTGAACAACCTAGGTCTGGTCATTTACACTTTTGGTAACGTGAGCGCTGTGGACAGGCAAAATGGCGTTTTTGCCATTAAGCCAAGTGGAGTGCCCTATGAGAAACTGAAACCTGAGGATATAGTAATTTTAGATTATGACAATACTATAATCGAAGGAAGTATGAGACCTTCATCGGATACCAAAACCCACGCCTATTTATACAAGAATTGGGAACACATTGGGGGTATTGCGCATACACATGCAACGTATTCCGTTGCTTGGGCACAGGCCCAAAGGGATATACCTATTTTTGGTACAACGCATGCGGACCACTTGACGCAGGATATTCCTTGTGCGGAACCGATGAGCGACGAACTTATTGAAGGCAACTACGAGCATAATACCGGAATTCAAATTTTGGATTGTTTCAAGGATCGAAATCTTTCCCCTGAAGAAGTGGAAATGGTCCTGTTGGGAAACCATGGACCTTTTGCATGGGGCAAAACGGCGGCCAAGGCCGTGTATAACAGTAAGGTTTTGGAAACGGTGGCCCAAATGGCCTATCTAACGTTGCAAATAAATCCCGAAGCTCCTAGACTTAAGGATTCCCTTGTAAAAAAGCACTACGAACGTAAGCATGGAAAAAATGCGTACTACGGACAATAATAACTAACAACAGATTTATAATTAAATATATGGCAGAGAAGGAAATTTGGTTTGTAACGGGAAGCCAACATTTATATGGTCCTGAGACATTGGATCAGGTTGCAAAAAATTCAAAGGAAATAGTAAAGGGTCTGAACAAATCGGCACACATCCCTCTAAAAATTGTGTACAAACCCACAGTAAAAACCCCCCAGGAAATAACGGATATTTGCCTGGAGGCAAGTTCCAATCAGTCCTGTATAGGAATCATTACTTGGATGCATACGTTTTCCCCGGCAAAGATGTGGATCAAGGGTTTAAGTGTTTTGAACAAGCCCCTTTGCCATCTGCATACCCAATTCAATGCGGAAATACCCTGGGAATCCATAGATATGGATTTTATGAACCTGAACCAATCGGCTCACGGCGATCGGGAGTTCGGACATATGATGACCCGTATGCGAAAAAATAGAAAGATTGTGGTTGGACATTGGGAAACCGAAAGGGTACAGAAAAAAATAGGGAATTGGAGTCGGGTCGCCCTTGGATGGAATGAATTTCAAAATTTAAAGGTCGCCCGTTTAGGGGATAATATGCGAGAGGTTTCGGTGACAGATGGTGATAAAGTGGAGGCCCAGTTCCGTTTTGGATTTTCCGTAAACGGATATGATTCATCCGATGTGGTAAAGTACATTAAAGGGTTGGACCAAAAGGAGGTCGATGCATTGGTTGAAAACTATGAGCAGGCATATGAATTGAGTGATTCTTTGAAAGAAGGAGGAAAGCAGCGAAGTTCCTTAATCGAGGCGGCAAAGATAGAGTTGGGACTTCGGAAATTTTTAGATGAAGGCGGATTTAAGGCCTTCACGGATACTTTTGAGAATCTTGGTGAATTAAAACAACTACCGGGAATCGCTACACAAAGATTGATGGACGATGGTTATGGCTTTGGAGCGGAAGGAGATTGGAAAACTTCCGCATTGCTCAGGGCAATGAAAGTAATGGCACAGGGACTTGAAGGTGGAACTTCTTTTATGGAAGATTACACCTATCACTTTACCCCTCAAAAATCCTACGTCCTAGGGTCCCACATGCTGGAGATATGTCCGTCAATAGCCGAGGGTAAACCTTCTTGTGAAATACACCCGTTGGGAATTGGGGGCAAGGATGATCCAGTACGTTTGGTCTTCAATTCTCCCGCAGGACCGGCAATCAATGTCTCTTTAGTGGATTTGGGGAATAGGTTCCGGTTGATAGTCAACGAGGTAGAGGCCATGGAACCAGAAGGTAAATTACCTAATTTACCTGTAGCTAGGGTACTATGGGATGCACATCCTAATTTGGAGGTGGCCGCTACCGGTTGGATTCTGGCAGGAGGTGCCCATCATACGGTCTATACACAAGCATTGACCACCGAATTTATAGAGGATTTTGCGGAAATGGCCGGTATTGAGTTGGTTGTTATAGATAGAAATACGACCATTAGGGATTTAAAAAACCAATTGAATGCCAACGAGGTCTATTTTCAATTGTTTAAAAATAACTTGTAAATAACTTAAACATGAAAAAATCAACCAAGATTTATTATGCATATACATTGCTACTTTTGCTTGTGGTCAATGTAAACTGCAAGGATAAAAAGAACAAAGAAATGAAAGAAGAAACGCCCAAAGAGAATATATCCAAGGTCAGTATTACGGAAAGTGCGTATGGAACGACCCAGGACGGTAAAAAAGTAACCCAATTTTTCTTAAAAAATGAAGGTGGTATCGAGGTTGATATTATTACCTACGGTGGCCGTATCACGGCTTTAAGAACCCCGGACAAAGATGGAAATATGGAAAATGTAGTTTTGGGTTTTGAAGATTTGGCCCAATATGAAAAGGACAATCCCTACTTTGGGGCGCTGATCGGGAGATATGGCAACCGTATCGCCAAAGGAAAGTTCCGTATTGGAGAAGAAGCATATACCTTGGCACAAAACAATGGGGAAAATAGCCTGCATGGCGGTATCAAGGGATTTGACAAACAGGTTTGGGAAGCCAAGACAGCTGTAGGTAACAATTCAGCTTCACTCATTCTTACCTATTTGAGCAAGGACAAGGAAGAGGGCTTTCCCGGAAATCTAACTACCACGGTTACCTATACCCTGAATGACGACAATTCCCTGGATGTATTGTATGAGGCTACAACGGATAAAGCTACCGTTGTAAACCTTACCCAGCACGCCTATTTTAATCTATCGGGAGATTTTTCAAATACAATTTTGGACCACGTCGTTGAAATTGATGCGGACACTTTCTTGCCTGTAGATGGTGGTCTAATCCCAACAGGGGAGTTGAGGCCAGTTGAAGGTACACCTTTCGACTTTAGGGAACCGAAACCAGTAGGTCAGGATATTTCCGAAGATAACGAACAACTGCAATTAGGCGGCGGTTACGATCATTGTTGGTTGTTAAATGACCAACAGGCTGGCTTTAGAAAAGTGGCTAGTGCCTATCACCCTGCAACAGGGAGGTATTTGGAGGTGTCTACGGACGAGCCGGGTATTCAGTTCTATACCGGAAATTTCTTGGACGGTACGCTTCCAGCTCCAAATAATGGTACTTATGCTAAGAGGAGCGGACTTTGTTTGGAAACCCAGCATTATCCGGATTCTCCCAATCAAGAAAAATTTCCATCCGTAGTATTAAATTCGGGTGAGAAGTATACCACCAAAACAACATTTACATTAACAACCAAATAGTGGCACAACTAAACCAATAAATTATGCAGACACTAGATACTTTTGACTGGGTAGCCATTGTCTTTTACTTTTTGATACTCCTAGGCATAGCCGTTTGGGTAATTAGAAAGAAAGAGGACAATACTGAAGATTATTTTTTGGCCGGCCGTAATGTAGGTTGGTTCGTAGTAGGTGCTTCCATTTTTGCTTCCAACATTGGTTCGGAACATGTGGTAGGTCTTGCAGGGGCCGGGGCCAGCGATAAGCTCCCCATGTTGATATATGAAATCCACGCCTGGATCGTTTTGATTTTGGGCTGGGTGTTTTTACCTTTTTACGCCCGTAGCGGGGTGTTTACCATGCCCGAGTTTTTGGAAAAACGGTTCGATGCGCGCTCTCGCTGGGTATTGTCCATCTTTTCTATTGTGGCCTATGTACTGACGAAAATATCCGTTACTATTTATGCTGGTGGTGTCGTAGTTTCTGCTTTGTTGGGAATCGACTTTTGGACAGGAGCTATCGCCACGGTAATCCTAACCGGAATCTACACCGTTTTGGGTGGAATGCGAGCCGTAGTGTATACGGAAACCTTACAGGCCGTTCTTTTAGTGCTGGGTGCTGCGGTCCTTACCTACTTAGGTCTTGAAAAAGTAGGGGGATGGGGCAGTTTGGTAGAAATCGTAAAGCCGGAATATTTGAATATGTGGCGACCACCCAGTGACCCGGATTTTCCTTGGCCTTCCTTGGTAATATCCAGTACCATTGTAGGTATCTGGTATTGGTGTACCGACCAGTACATCGTGCAAAGGGCATTGACTGCCAAAAATATAAAAGAAGGAAGAAGGGGAACCATTTTTGGGGCCGTTATGAAACTGATGCCCGTATTTCTATTCCTAATTCCAGGGGTCATTGCCCTAGCCTTAAAAATGAAAGGTGAATTACATTGGGACTCCCCAGATGAAGCTTTCCCCGTATTGATGAGTAATGTGTTGCCTTCCGGTTTACGTGGTCTGGTAGCTGCCGGATTATTGGCGGCCTTGATGAGCTCCTTGGCCTCGGTGTTTAACTCGGTATCTACCTTGTTTACCGTGGATATTTATAAAAAATTAAGGCCCAATACCCCAGAAAAGAAATTGGTGCGTACAGGACAGTTGGCTACTGTGGTAGTGGTTATTATCGGTATTATTTGGATACCCATTATGGCTAATATTTCCGGGGTACTTTATGAATATTTACAAAGTGTTCAATCTTATATCGCCCCACCAATAACTGCCGTGTTCCTTTTGGGTATTTTCCATAAGCGAATCAATGGTCTGGGAGCTTTTGCCACATTGATCATGGGTATCATTGTTGCTGCCATTAGAATAGTTTTGGAATTGATAAAAGACGATTTGAATCCGGATGGATTTTTGTACAAAATGGGCGCGATGAACTTTTTGACCTTTGGGGCCTGGTTCTTTTTGGCCTGCGTACTTTTTGCTGTGGTAGTTAGCCTTTTTTCTCCGGCACCGTCTGCCGAGCAGGTGGCGAACTTGACCTTTGGAACCATAAGCGAAGAGGAGAAGGTTAAAAATAAAAATAGTTACAATTGGAAGGATATCGTTATCTCTATTTTGGTCTTGGCAGTGGTGATTGGCGTAATGGTATTTTTTAACGGAAAGTAGCCCATAACTAAGGTAATCGATTCATGCAGGAATAATGGTATAAAGTCAGGTTCAAGAGCCTGGCTTTTTTTTCTATAGATTTTTGGTATTATAATATTCATAAGTTTAAACTTTTATTCTTAGTACTTTTAGGGTACAGGATGAAATTAAAACCTAAAATCATGAAACGTATATTATCCCTTTTTTTGGTTACAGCAGCGCTTTTTCTTGCTATTCCGGACGCATATGGTCAGAAAAAACTGGACAAGGGAACCATTGAAGACTTACAAACAACTCCCAAATACGGTTTTATACTTACAACGGAAAGGCACTTCAAAGGGGTGCTGGGCATGTATGACCTTTTGATTGAAAACGGATTGGAAATTGAGGCATATGAGATTGTGGTAAAAGGCATGGTGGTCAAGGAACTGACAAAGGGGTCTGAGTTGGAGACCTTTTTTGAAAAGTATAAAGGAAAGGTGAAGGTCAGTGTCTGTAGTGTTGCCATGGAAAAACTGGGCGTAGAGGCAAAATCCCTTTTTGACGGTTTGGACATTACTCCAACTGCCTCGGTACGGATGCTTCAATTGCAGGCGCTTGGTTACAATACCTTGACTTACTAAGAGAAATTTGATTTAGTTTCTAATGGTTTTCAAATTCCTTCATATGGAATCCCTGATGCAAATTGCGTTGAATAGTACAACTGCATAGAAGAAAAGATTCCTTACTTTATAATATCTCAAAGGATGTATTTAATAAAGCGGTTTAAATGAACCTTTTTGTTCAAAATTCGTGGTTTTAGCAGATGTTGGCTGTTTATCCGTTTTCTAAATAGAAAAACCATTAAGAGAAGTACTATCTATTGTTTGCTATGGAAAATGGGGGAACACCTTTATGATACTAGGGATAATAGTTCGTTCATATGGTTAAAGATCACCCCGTTTTTTAATTGACGGCTCCTGTGGTTTTGATTTGAATCATATATAAAAACATCAAATCCACCAGAAATGGCCGCCTGTATGCCGCTATCGCTATCTTCTATCACTGCACAGTCTTTAGGACTGAATCCCATGCAACTTGCTGCATGTAAATAAATATCCGGACTTGGTTTCCAGCTTTGTATTTCATAACAGCTGAACATTCTATTTTGAAATTTATCAATGAGCCCGGTAGCAGTCAAATTATGACGTATTTTCTCCAATGGGCCACTAGAAGCCACACAAAATGGAATTTTTAATTGCTTCAACAGGTTGGGTATGCCCTCTATCGGTTTAAGATCAGATTGAAAGGCCTTAAAGGTCATTGACCTGAATTCTGATTCAAATGTTACCGGTAGCGGGCTGTTGAGCTTTTTTTCTAGGTAATCCATGATGTCGTAAAAGGATTTTCCCATAAAATTTTTGAGCACGAAAGCTACATCCATGGGTAAACCCATCTCATTGGCCATGGTCACTAAAACTTTCGCGGAAATCAATTCGCTATCGACCAGTACCCCATCACAATCAAAAATGATACACTTATATTTCATAAGGTTTAGGTATTGTTATAAATGGTTCCAATTGGATTGCTAGGTGGTATCAATCTCGTTTTTTTAGCTCCATGGCCTCTAACATCTTTCCAAATACCTCGGTATTTTGATAGACCCCTTGGAATTCGTCTGAACGTGGACCATAGGCGAAAATGGGGACCATAATGCCTGTATGGTCATCCGTTGTAAAATCTCCTTCTATTGATCTTTCCTTCATATTTCCTTGTGGAATGCTAAATCCCGAAGTCTCATGATCGGCGGTAATAATTACCAAGGTATCCTCATTGCTGTCTGCGAATTTTATTGCCTCTGTGATGGCCCTGTCAAAATCTATGCCTTCAGTAATAATTCCCCCCACGTCATTTAGATGACCATAGGAATCTATTTTTGCAGCTTCTACCATGAGTAGAAATGGGGTGTTTTTGGCACTTAAAAATGTGAGGGCGTCCCTTGTAGACTTCGCCAGTATGTTGCCCCTCCCTTCTCGGATGCTCTTTACATCCCCGTTGGAAAAAAAATGAGCTGAACGTTCAGCTTCGCTTTCTGCAATGGCATCTGTATTGTCCATAATTTGAAAGCCCAATTTTGAGATTTCTTCTTCAATAGTTGGGCTACCCCCACCAATGACCAGTGAAAGCTTGCTTTGCAACAAATCAGAAACAATTCCATCTACATCGGAACGATCTTTTCTATGTGCATAAAAAGAGGAAGGCGTCGCTCCTGTAATATGGTCGGTAGTAATACATCCCGTAATACGGCCATTTTCATGCAGAATTTCGCTAATGGAAGTTAACTCCTCATCTTGGGGGCCTACCCCAATGGCTCTATTGTTGGTTTTTGTACCAGTAGCCAGGGCAGTGGCTCCGGCGGCGGAATCCGTGGTAAAATCATCTGCCGATTGTGTTTTTAAAAGACCAATACTTTTAAGTTGAGTAAGGGTAAGACTTCCTCCGTTGGCCAGTGTCGCGGCCGATATTTGTGCAAGACCGTTTCCATCACCGATCATAAGGATAATGTTTTTTACGCGTGATTTTTTCTTGTCAGATTTAAAGGTAGGCTTATACACCTCGGAAACTGTTTTATTATAATAATTCCGATGCTCCAAGGTTTTTAAATATAGGGAGGATTCCTTGGGCATATCGGTATTTATAAAATCCACTCCAAGATCTACAAATGCCTTCCAGGCGGTTTTGGAATCTGGTGTGGCCCAGAATCGGAAAGGCTTTTTGTATGAATGTGCCTTTTGCACTACTTCTTTGATTTTTTCCAAATCATCCTTTGTCAAACGTCCTTTGCCGTTCCAATTGGAGAAATTTTTAAAGCTGAGACTGATCAGTGCAATTTTGTCCCATATTTTTTTGCTTTCTATATCTTCTAGACTTTGGTAATCAAACTGGATAAAGTCTGGATATTTCGTGTATTCTTTAATTGGTGGTCTATTGCCCGATATGATAATGGTAATTTTATCTGGGTCCGTCATCATGGGATATTGCTCTAACACCAACATCAGCTGCCGTAGGGTATTTTTATATCCTGATTTTATATCGATGAGGAGTTGGAGTTTTTTCTGTTTCCCCAAATTAAGGGCCATTGCCTGCGTTAATGGGTTTAGGTAAAGATTTTGAAGGGTGCGACTTGGAACAATGTCTTTTTCATCATGGGTTACATATAAGGTATCGTTTTTTAAAAAAACATCGACCTCTATCGAATTAAGCTCGCTGGCATAGGCCTCCCAGAATGGAACAGGATGCGCATAATCATTGTGTGAGTGTATTTTAAAGGATTGTGCGAGTATGTTTTGAACGGAAAGAACGAAAACGAATAAAAGAATAATGCTTTTCATGGTTATTGACCGATTTAGTCTGGTTTAGAATTTTATGCAGCCAAATTTAGGAATGCAAAATGCGTTGCGCTACCTACAAATATAGGATTAGCCCGTTGGATTTTTCATTCTTGTAAAATGCAAAGGTTTGCATTCCAAGGCTTTTGTTTAAGTCCCTCAAACTTTTGATAAATTTCCCTTGTATTTTCTAAATCAAGTACCATTTAAAATTGAATAAACTTGATTAAAAATTGGAACGAGTACTGCAATAAAAGTAAATTAATTGCTGTCTGGAAAAGGTTTTAACAAATGGATAAAAAGAAGGTTATTAAAGTCTTACGTACAGGTAAATCAATGCAAACCTTTGCATTCAATTTTGCATTTAAAATTTTCAGGACAATGCATTTTTATTGTTATTTGGTTGTCAAATTCATAAACCTAAATAGCCAAATATGATGAAAATGAAATATTTTTTATTAATGATGATGCTGGGTGTTACCATGATTTCGTGGTCGCAGCGTTCAGTTACGGGTAAAGTAACTGATGAGCAAAACATACCTCTTCCAGGTGCTAATGTCGTGGAAATGGGTACTTCCAATGGCACTACAACAGATTTTGATGGTAACTTTACCATTACCGTTCAAGACTTGGATGCAGTATTGGAGATTTCCTATATTGGTTATAGATCCACTGAGGTATCTTTGAACGGACAAACTAGTATATCCGTTCAGTTAACAGAGGATGCCACCCAACTAGAGGACGTAGTGGTCGTTGGTTATGGGGTTCAAAAGAAATCGGATATTACTGGATCCATTGCTTCCGTTAAGAGCGAAAATTTCAATCAAGGGGTTGTTGCAAATCCGGGACAATTGCTTCAAGGTAAATTGGCCGGTGTAAATGTAACCAATGTAAGTGGGGAGCCCGGAGCCAATCAAAACATTATTATTAGGGGTGTTGGAAGTTTGAGATCTGGCACAACACCACTGTTCGTGATAGATGGTTTTGTCATCAACAATTCAGATACAGGGGTGGCCAATAATCCATTGAACTTCATTAATCCACAGGACATTGAGTCCATCGATGTCCTAAAGGATGCATCGGCCACGGCTATTTATGGAGCCAGGGCGGCCAATGGGGTAATTGTGATTACAACCAAAAAGGGTAAGGCAGGTAAAACGGAAATGAACCTGAACGTTTCTACGGCCTTTGCAACCATTGCCAATCCTATGAACGTGTTTTCCGCTAGTGAATTTAGGAATCAAGTGCCCGCGGTGGGAGGCACGCTATTTGATGGAGGAGCCAATACGGACTGGCAAGATGAACTTACACGTACGGGCATTTCCAAGAATATAAACCTTTCCATGAGCGGTGGCACGGCAGATAAGTTTTCCTATTTTGTCTCCACAGGTTTGGATGACCAGCAGGGCACGCTCAATAACAGTTCCCTTAAACGTTACTCAGGTAGGGTAAACCTCACCCAAAAGGCCTTGGACGGAAAGTTTAACGTAGACTTCAATTTAACGGCCTCCCGTACCTTGAACGAAAGACCGGATACCGAAGGTAATATAGTGGATATGTTGCAGTTGAATCCCACCTTGCCACCGTTTACCAATGGGGAACCCACTTTCTTTATTGAAAGATTGAATCCTTTGGAGCGTAACCGTATCTATTTGGATGAGGCCAATAGTAACAGGATTTTGGCGAATATTATGCCTTCTTTTGAAATTGTTAAGGGGCTTACCTACAAAACGAACTTGGGAATAGATTATATCTCCACCAATAGGGACGTGCAATTTCTTCCTTACCAATTGTTGGAGGGTTTTGAAAATGGTACCTTGGATACCAGGACAACGGTCAATAGCAATACCTTGGTAGAAAACACATTAACTTATGTGTTGAATACCGGGAATCATGGCCTTACCCTATTGGCAGGGCACTCATACCAAGAATTTCTATATGAGCAAAAACGTTTTGAGATGGAAGGTTTTGCAAATAATGGCATTGAGCCAAGGTATCAGGACCAAATTAGTACGGAAATTTTCCCTACCAGTCAAACGGGCACTGCATATAAAGATGAAATTCAGTCTTTCTTTGGTAGGGTAAATTATACGTATGCGGATAAGTACTTATTGACGGCCACCATGAGGGCTGACGGTTCCTCACGCTTTGGTGCGGACAATAAATACGGTTACTTCCCTTCCTTCGCTTTGGGCTGGAATATTGCCAATGAGAGTTTTATGGAGAACAGTACGGTGTTCAATACCTTAAAATTGAGGGCCAGTTGGGGACGTACTGGGAATCAAGATGGCATACCAAGTAAAGTGAGTTTGGCCAGTTTTATAGACTCAAAGGCAGACAATGACACCTATCCTATCAATGGTACGGAAACCACCTTGGATGACTACCCTTTTGGTACCGTGCCCGTAAGGACGGCGTTCCCCGGCTTAAAATGGGAGGTGACCACCCAGACCAATGTGGGTCTTGATTTTGCCCTTTTCCAAAATAGGATAACGGGATCTTTGGATTACTTTTCAAAAGTGGCCAGTGATGTGGTTCTTTTTGCCAATAGGGTGGACCCCATTCAGCCTACGGAAAAAATATGGACCAATATCGAGGAATTGGAAATACAGAACAATGGGTTGGAGCTGGCCTTGGATTATAGAGGTGACTTTAGCTCTGATTTTACCTATAACATTGGAGGTAACATTAGCTACACGGACAATAAGGTCGTAAACTCACCTTTTGCCGTTTTGACTTCGGGTGCTGCCCAAGGTGCAGGCCAAACGGGTGCCACCATTAATGGTTATATCAACGATGAACCCATAGGTGCCTTTTATATGAAGGAATTTATCGGTATCGGTGATGATGGCCTCAACCAATTTAGGGATGTAGTGCCAGATGGACAATCCTTGGATAACGACAGGATTGTGGCGGGCAGTGCGCTTCCAGACCTTATCTATGCCTTTTACCTTAAAATGAACTATAAGAACTTTGATTTAGGGCTTAATTTTAATGGGGTATCTGGCAACAAGATTTACAATCACACCGCCATGTCTTTGTTCAACAAAGGACAGCTTAGTAGAAATTTGAACACGACCCCTTTTGCGGCCGAGTTCCCTTCGGAGAGCCTTAGCAATTCCAATGAGGTCTCTACAAGGTATCTTGAAAATGGTAGTTTCCTCAGGCTCAACAATGCTACTTTGGGTTATACCTTGCGTCCTTCGGAAATTGGTTTGGGCGATTTGGTGAATACCTTAAGGTTCACCGTAACCGGTCAGAATTTATTCGTGATCACGGATTATTCAGGGTTTGACCCTGAGATCAATACCGGAAATACCATAGATGGTATACAGACATTTGGTATCGATAGGTATACTTATCCTGCGCCAAGAACACTTTTGATCGGATTAAATGTGTCGTTTTAAAAAAAATATATGTGAGTATGGATTGCGCGTTATCCAACCCATTGGAACCAATGGATGTAAACGGCCGTAATTACAGCTTACCAATCATAAAACATTGAATATTAACAGATGAAACACCCGTTAAAATAACATTCACACACAGAACAATAGTAATTTAGGGTGTTCCTTGTGACCATTGAAAAACAATAAATATAAACACATGAAAAATAGATTTCTAACAATTACAGTGCTTATGATGGCCTTATTGGTATGGAGCTGTACCGATTTGGTCGAGGAAAGGATTGACGAGGCCGAATTTGGCGAACAAGCCGATGTCATTAGCGGCTCTATTGCACCCGCTTATGGCTACATGTCGTGGGTATGGCGCCACACCAATTTATATGGTCTTTTGTTGGTTTCTTCAGATGAGGCGATTCTGCCCTTTAGGGGAGGAACGGATTGGTTCGATGGCGGCAAATATTTGGCTACCCATTCCCACAACTTTACCCCCAGTAACGATTTGATACGGGATGGATGGAACCAGCTGACCACCGCAATCTCAAGAACCTTGTCCGCCATTGAGGTGCTAAGGCCCTTGGCGGAGGAAGGCAACACGGAGGCAATGGAGGCATTGCACGAAATGGTTGCGTTACGGGCTTATTGGAACATGTTAATGTTGGATGGTTGGGGCCTTGTTCTAAAAAAGGAATCCTCAGATGAACTTTCTGAAGTATTACGTGGGCAAGATGCTGTTGACTATATCCAAAGTGAATTGCTCTCTGTGGTAGAGGTAATCAACACAAACAGGGGCCCTGGGCGTATAACCCAGTCCGCTGTATGGGGCTTTTTGGCAAGGTTGCACTTAAATGCTGCCGTGTATAGAGATCCCTATGGCTCGCCCAATTTTACCCAAGAGGACATGAATGCTGTGATACAATACACGGATAATATCATCAACTCTGGGAATTTTAGCCTTTCCCCAGAATATTTTGACCTCTTCAATGACGACAATAACACGAATCCAGAAGCTATTTTTAACATTGATCAAAGAGGGGTGCTTCGGTTGGAGCATAATAGGTGGGCCTATTGGTCCATTGCAGGTTCAATGTTTGGAAGACCGGAGTTTCCTAGTGCGGATGGTACGGATGGTCCTGCCTTTGCCTCGGATTTTATACAGACGTGGATAGATGCTTACGATGCAGATCCAGCAGAGGTAGATGCACGGTTCTACCAAATGAATACGATTATTCCGGAAGCTCAATTGTTGGATTTTGAAGGGCGGGAAAAAGTGCTTGCTACAGAAACCGAAAATAGTTATTTCTGTGTTGAACCTTTGGAATTCGAAATGGACAGGGGCATTATCCGCGGCATACCATGGGGACCTAGAAAGGGAGACGATGGGCAATTTTTGACCTGTGAAACCGGAGGCGTACGGATTTATCCCGTGCAACAACGTAAGGGCAATGGACCTGATAGGGATGTGGCCTATGTAGACCATACCTTGGAAATTGACTTCACCAACGAAGGATCTTTTCACAATACAGGTTACCGCTGCGCCAAATACCAATTTAGCCGTACTTCACCCAATGCCAATAATTTCAGCAGTGTTGATATGGTCTTGATGCGCTTGGCCGAAATTTACCTTATGCGGGCTGAGGCTAAACTGCGCAATGGCGACAACGCTGGTGCCCTGGCCGATGTTAACTTTGTAAGGGCCGGAAGAACGGCAAGACCGGAACAAACACCACCACCACTAGCGTCCATAGATTTGGATATCATGTTCAGGGAACGTGGGTTTGAACTCTATTGGGAAGGCTTTAGAAGAACTGATCAAATTCGTTTTGGTACCTATGAGAGTACTTGGGTCGAAAAAACGGATTCTGATCCAAACAAAAGACTGTTCCCCATTCCGCAAAGCGCTGTAGATGCAGCGTCTGGAATAGATGGTTTCTTAGAACAGAACCAAGGATATTAGATTAATTGTAAGTTTGAGTTAGTTCCTAATAAAGACAGGTAAATAATGCCTGTCTTTATTCATTTCAAAAACATGGTAAAGCCTGTGGCCATGGTCCAATGAAGACTTTTTTTAAATAGATTCCTTACATAATTTTCAATGAAAGAACTTTTTTCAAATACATTTTTTGCCATTACATGTGTTGCCACAATGGTCTTGTTTTCCGCTTGTAAAGAAAATAAACAGCTTAGTGATTCCAATACCCCGACTAAAAATCCAATAGACTTAGTTTTTCCTCAGTTAGATACAGAAAATAGTCGGTGGTTTTTGTTTTCTTCAGCCTGCCGTCCCTTTGGTATGGTCAATCTTAGTCCAGATACACAAATTGATGGTGCATGGGGAAGTGGATACCGCTATAAAACGGATACCATAAAAGGTTTTAGTCATATTCATGGGTGGCAGTTGTCTGGTTTGTCCGTGATGCCCATTAACTTAAAAGAAGAAAGAGGAAATGAAATATTCAAGGATTTTTATTCCCCCTTTTCACATGAAAATGAAAAAGTCTCCCCGGGATTTCACAAGGTGCATTTGGAACGTTATGGGATTCACGCGGAACTGACAAGTACGAAAAGGGTAGGTTTGCATAACTACACCTTTCCAAAGGAATCAAGACCGGCCGTTTTGTTTAACTTAAACACTCCGTTAGGTCCCTGTGAAAACAGAAATGGTGAACTAAACCAAATTAATGATCATACTTTGACGGGGCAATTGGAAATGGCACCTACCCACCGCAGACCAAAACCATTTAAGTTATTTTACCATATTAGTTTGAGCACCAAAATAGAATCGATTCAGAAAGATACGATTACAGGAAATTATGTGGTATTCACGGACGACGAACAAAAAAATGTATTGATGAAGGTGGGCCTTTCGTATACCTCTATTGAAAATGCCAAAAACAATATGATTGCAGAATTGGATCATTGGGATTTTAATAGGGTAGTAGAGGAATCCAAGAATGAATGGAACAATATGTTGGGGAGAATCAAGGTTGAAGGTGGCACGGAAAAGCAGCAAAAACGGTTTTATACGGACTTGTGGCATGCCTTACAGGGCAGAAGAGTCATCAGTGATGTCAATGGGGCCTACCCGGATAGTACAGGAGACACTTTTAGGGTAGCACAATTGCCACTGGATGCTAAGGGTATGCCCATGTTCAATCATTATAACTCAGACTCATTCTGGGGCGCACAATGGACTTTGAACACCCTATGGGGCCTGGCATATCCAGATATCACGGAGGAGTTCGTAAACTCATTGATGCAATACTATAAAGATGGAGGTTTGATTCCGCGCGGACCCTCCGGTGGCAATTACACCTATGTGATGACTGGTGCATCAACAACCCCTTTTATAGTAAGTGCGGTGCAAAAGAACATTGTAAAGAATAATTTGGATTCCATTTATGAAGCGCTCAGGAAGAACCATATGCCCGGAGGTATTATGGAAAAGGCTGGCTATGAGCATAATACCTCCCTTGGAGGCGGGCTTGGATATTATTTGGAGAAAGGATATGTGCCGTATCCCATTCCAGAAGGAAAATTTGGAGGGCATCAAGATGGAGCTAGCCTTACCTTGGAATATGCTTATCAAGACTGGACCCTTGCTCAATTTGCCAAAAAGCTGCAAAGGGAAGAGGATTACAAAATTTTTATGAATCGTTCCCAAAACTATAAAAATGTATTTGACGCAGAATCGAGCTGGATGCGGCCCAAAAATGTTGATGGCCAATGGAAAAGTGATTTTGATCCCTATCTTTATGAAAATGGTTTCAATGAGAGTAATGGTTCTCAAGCCACTTGGTTTGTCCCCCATGATATTCTTGGTCTGGCGCAGTTAATGGGAGGGAAGGAAAAGGCCGTTGAGAAGTTGAATGGACAGTTTAAGGCCTCGGAAAAACAAGGTTTTACTTCCGGAACCTCCCACGAGGTAGAAATGCATCCTGAATATAGTCGTATTCCTATAAATTATGGGAACCAACCCTCTATAAACACAGCTTTTGTTTTTAATCATCTCGGCAGGCCCGATCTTACACAATATTGGTCTCGGGAAATCATTGATAAGGTCTTTAGCGGACTAGACCCAAGCACTGGATATAATGGCGATGAGGACCAAGGACTGATGGGGGCATTGTCCGTGTTGCTAAAAATGGGTCTGTTTCAAATGAACGGTGGAACTGATTCAGACCCTGTTTATGACCTTGGAAGCCCACTATTTGACAAGATTTCAATAACCCTTCATCCTGACTATTTTCCTGGTGATAAATTTGTGATTGAAACCATTAATAACGGTATAGACCACAAGCAGTTGGAGCAAGTAGCTTTTAACGGAAAAATATTGGACACTATGGCAATTGAACATTCCAGTATTGTCAAAGGGGGTAGGTTGACCTTCAAATTTAAGTAACATTAGTTTTTTTAATTTAAATAGGTCTAAGTAAGTTAGGCGTTTATAATAAAGTATTGATAATCAATAATTTGTTAACAAATATTTTTATAAGGTGTATATATCTACAGATTTAAATTCAGTGTATTTTTGGGCCAAGGGTCCCATCTTTTTATATACTATGAAATGGTGGTTAAATTTTGTATTTTTCAAAGTACTTGGAACATTCTCTTAAGGTACATCCCTTAGTAAAAATTGAGTAGATGTTTATAAGGGATAAGGAGTAACATAAAGGAATAAAAATTCTTCAAAATGAAAAAGGGTAGGGTTACCATTACCGATATTGCCCGTGAATTGAACATAGCACCTTCTACCGTTTCAAGGGCTTTAAACAATCATCCAGCCATAAAAAAGGAAACTAAGGAGGCTGTTAAGGAGTTGGCACAGCAATTGGATTACCAACCAAATTTTCTGGCCTTAAGCTTACTTCGTAAAAAATCCAACACCATAGGTGTAGTTGTGCCAGAAATTACAAGTCATTTTTTTTCCGCTATAATTACGGGAATTCAAGATGTTATTGCCAATTCTGAATATAATATAATGATCTGTCTTACGAACGAATCGTTTGAAGAAGAAGTAGTGGTCATTAAAAAACTATTGAAAATGCAGGTTGATGGTGTTTTGGTATCCCCTGCATCTGGGACTAAGGAATTTGATCATTTTAGAGCCCTTCAAAAAAATGGTATTCCTGTTGTGGTCTTTGATAGGGATTGTCCGGGTTTGGAAGCTGATAAAGTCTTGGTAGACGATTATGCAGGAGCCTTTCAGGCGGTGGAATATCTCATAAAATCTGGATGTAAAAAAATAGCCCATTTGGGCGGCCCCCCCAACCTTAGTACAACCAAACATAGACTTCAGGGTTTTTTGGATGCCCTTAAAAGCGGGAATATGTCAATTTGTGAGGAGCATATAGCCTATGTCCAAGGTTTTTCGCACGAAGACGGCCTTGAACCCGCCATGACTCTATTGAGCTCATCAAATCCACCGGATGCCATTTTTGCCATGAATGACAATATTGCTATTTCAGCAATGCATGTAGCACGAAAATTAGGCTATAACATACCAGAGGACATATCCATTGTAGGATTCGACGATGAACCACATTCTTCCTTTTTTAGACCATCACTTTCAACGGTATGGCAGCCAGTATATAGTTTAGGAATGCTATCTGCAAGAATTGTTTTGCAGCGATTAAAAGAAGATGATGTACAAAGGCCATTTCGTGAAGAAGTTTTCAAGCCTGAACTTGTGATACGGGGTTCGTCTCGATAAATTGGCTTTGTATAATTAAGGTATCAAGAGTTCAAAATATGCAAACCTTTGCATGATCTTTTATATTCCAATACTTTTCAGCATCATTTTTTTGTTGTTTTTTTATGAGTATCGGTTATCGGAATAACAATGGAAGAGATAAAGAATGCCTGTTTTACCAAAAGAGTTATTTAAAAAATGTTATGGTAGATATGCCATTGCAGCCGTTAATGTTTTCACAATGGAACAGGTTCATGGTCTTTTCCATGCGGGTGAAACGGCAAATGCGCCTTTTTTGGTGCAAATTACCCCTGCGGCTAGGGACTATGCACATTCAATCATGTTAGAGGCAATGGTCCATGCGGCATCCAAGATATATCCAAAAGCGGTTTATGCGGTTCATTTAGATCATGGAAACGAGGAACATGCCAAAGATGCCATAACTTCTGGGGGCTATCAATCCATAATGATAGATGCTTCCCACGAAGCTTTTGAGGATAATGTAAAAATCACAAAGCGTATAGTCGAAAGGGCACACGAACACGAAATTTTTGTGGAAGCAGAACTTGGTGTTCTCAGTGGTGTTGAGGATGATCTTTCCATAGATGAAAAGCATGCAAAATATACAAACCCAAGCGAGGTAGAACGCTTTGTCCAGTTAACAAAATGTGATAGCTTGGCCGTAGCCGTTGGTACAAGTCATGGAGCGTATAAGTTTTCTGGAGTCCAAGGTATTCAATTCGATATATTGGAAGAGATACAACGGAGACTACCAGAATTCCCTATAGTCCTTCATGGGGGTTCAGCAGTCAATGAAGAGGAAGTACAAAGAATAAATAGGGCAGGAGGGCAATTATTGAAGAATGCAACAGGCGTGCCTCCCCAAGAAATTGCAAGAGCCATAAAATACGGAGTCTGTAAAATTAATATTGCTACGGATACACGGCTGTTATGGACAAGGGTTCATCGGGAATTTTTTAGGGATCATACCCCTCTTTTTGACCCGGTTATTCCAGGAAAGGAGTACATAAGGGCCTACTCGGATTTTATGGTCCAGAAGTTTGAATTGTTTGGCGCAACCAATAAAGCCAGTGAGTTTATAAAATCATAAGAAAATGAGCAAAGAATCGCCACTTTTGGTAAAACCAAAAAAGGATTCCAAGGTTTACCACAGTATTACACCACAATCCGCAAATTGGAAATACCTTTCTTTTGAAGCTCGAAAAATGAACCAAAACGATATTTGGGAAAATCATACTAAGGATAATGAAATGGTTATTGTCCTGTTGAGCGGAAATTTTAAAGTAGAATGTGATAAGGGAAGTTGGGAAACCGTAAATGGACGAACGGATGTCTTTAGTGGTGTGGCACACACTTTGTATTTGCCAAGGCATACCGCTTTTACATTAACTGCAATGGGAGGTCAACTTGATATTGCATATGGTTGGTGCCAAGCGGAGAAAGACTTTGAACCAAAATTCGTAACGCCAGAAGATACTCCTATAGTAATTTTTGGGGGAGATAATGCTACCCGTCAGTTCAATGATTTGGTACCTCCTGGTTTTGGTTGTAATAGTTTGGTCGTACGGGAAGTGTATACACCCTCTGGTAATTGGAGCTCGTTTCCGGCCCATAAACATGATGAACGTATCTTGTCTGCGGACGGAACTGTTTTAGAGCCTATACAAGAAGAAACCTATTTTTATAAATTTCAGAAACCTGCCGGATATGCCATACAGCAGGTATATACTAAAGACCGTTCCTTGGATGAAATTGTAAGACCTCGCCACAATGATGTGGTCATGATTCCAAAAGGCTTTCATCCTGTAGTTGCGGAACATGGATTTCACTGCTATTATCTCAATTTCTTGGCCGGTACTGACCAGTGCCTCGCCAACACAACCGATCCGGACCATGAATGGATTTATGACTCATGGTCGGCAAAGGATAAAAGACTGCCCTTGGTGACTGCAAAAATGAACCAATACTAAAAAATATGCTCAATGACTAAAAAATATGATGTCATTACCTTTGGGAGGTCTTCCATAGATTTATATTCCCAAAATATTGGATCCTCATTCAATGATATAAAAGGCTTTGACGCTTTTGTGGGTGGATCACCCCTAAACATAGCTGTGGGTTGTGCTAGATTAGGGGTAAAGACAAGCCTTTTAACGGCCGTAGGGAACGATAAGGTTGGGGAGTTTATTTTGAATTTTTTAAAAACAGAAGGGGTGAATACCCAATGTATTCCCGTTAAAAATGGCACTAGGAGCAGTGCGGTGGTTTTGGGAATTGAGCCTCCTGACAAATTCCCATTGGTTTATTACAGGGACAATGCTGCCGATAGTCAAGTGGATATAGATGATGTGGACCGGGCGAAGATACCGGACTACAAAGTTTTGCTGATCAATGGCACGGCTATGAACATAGAGCCTTCTAGAAGCGCTACCTTTTATGCGGTAGAAGTTGCTATTAAAAATGGGCTAGACGTAGTCCTTGATTTAGACTTTAGGGCCGATCAATGGCATGACTACAGGGCTTTTGGAGTAACGATGCGGGCCATATTGCCCAAAGTTAAGATTGCCATAGGTACGGAAGAGGAGATTTTGGCGGCCACAATGCAACATACCACACAAGTTACCATTAAAGACCAACAGATTTCGGCCCCTGAAATCAAGGGGGATGTCGATGCATCCATAGAAAGGCTCATGTCCACAGGCATCGAGACCTTGATCGTTAAAAGAGGGAAAGAGGGTGCCAGTATTTATCAACAGCAAGGGTCTAGACAGGACGTCCCGGGATTTCCGGTAGAGGTCCTTAATGTTTTGGGCGCGGGAGATGCCTTTGCAAGTGGCTTCCTTTACGGATTGCTACAAAAATGGGATTTATACAAGTCATGTAGAATGGGTAATGCCAGTGGGGCGCACGTGGTTACTCAAAGAGGGTGTGCCAATTTCATGCCCTCATTGGATCAAGTCCAGGATATTATTGAACGGAATGGAGGATTATAAATTGATTTTTTTATGAAGACGATTAGAAAAACAGTAGCACAGGCTACAATTTCGTATTTGAAAAACCAATATGTGGAGCGGGATGGGCTTGAGCAACGATTTTTTGCCGGTTGTTTTGGAATTTTGGGTCACGGTAACGTCGCTGGCATAGGTCAGGCACTACATCAAAATCCAGATTTTCCTCTGTATGTAGCACGTAATGAACAGTCTATGGTACATTCAGCAACGGCATATGCCAAAGTGAAAAATAGGATGCAGGCGTTTGTCTGTACCTCATCCATAGGGCCTGGGGCAACAAATATGGTAACGGGTGCCGCTGTAGCCACTATCAATAGAATACCGGTATTGCTCATACCTGGGGATATTTTTGCGACAAGGCACGTTGCCCCAGTGTTGCAACAATTGGAGTCCAATGCAACACAGGATATATCGGTAAACGATTGTTTCAAGCCGGTTTCAAAATATTGGGACCGCATCAACCGTCCTGAACAATTAATAACCGCTTTACCTGAAGTGATGCGTGTGCTCACCTCACAGGCCGAAACGGGAGCGGTTACCTTAAGTATTCCACAGGACGTGCAATCCGAGGCGTTTGATTTCCCCGAACATTTGTTTCAGAAAAAAGTATGGCATGTAGGTAGGACCTTGCCAGATCAAACGTTATTAGAGAAGGCGATTGCGCTTATTCAAAATAGTAAAAAACCTTTAATCGTAGCTGGTGGAGGCACAATTTATAGTGGCGCAAGCCAAGTACTTAAAAAATTGGTCAACAGAACGGGTATCCCTGTTGCCGAAACTTTTGCGGGGAAAGGCTCCCTTAACTATGACGAACCCCAAAATTTGGGGGCCATGGGTGTTACTGGAACACCGGGTGCTATCGAAATTGCACAGGAAGCTGATGTGGTGATTGGCTTGGGAACGAGATATAGTGATTTTACAACCATTTCCAAATCGGCCTTTCAAAATCCAGAGGTAAAGTTCATCAATATAAACGTTACCGAATTTGATTCTTTTAAACATGGTGCCTTGCCCCTTGTAGGAGATGCAAAGGCAATACTCGAGCAAATAGATGATAAACTAGGTAATTTTAAGGTAGATGCAGAGTATCAAAAAAGGGTAGTAGAGTTGAACTCAAACTGGGATGGTTTTGTTTCAGAGGTATATACTGAAAGAAATGAAGTACCCGCTTTCCAAGGGGAGGTTATAGGTGCGGTAAATTCCTTTTCAAATGCCGAGGATATTATGGTATGTGCCGCAGGAAGCCTGCCTGGTGACTTGCATAAACTTTGGCGTACCAGAAATCCTAAAGGATTCCATTTAGAGTACGGCTATTCTACCATGGGCTATGAAATTGCCGGCGGTTTGGGAGCAAAAATGGCCAGGCCGGATAGTGAAGTGTATGTATTGGTAGGTGATGGCAGTTATCTCATGATGTCCCAAGAAATCGTTACTTCCATTCAAGAAAGACAAAAATTGACCATTATTCTACTGAATAATGATGGGTATTCCAGTATAGGTGGACTTTCCGCCTCTTTGGGCAGTGAGGGCTTCGGAACCTATTACCGCTATCGCAATGAGGAGACCAATCAACTGGATGGTAGTCTTTTGCCCATTGATTATGCTGCCAATGCATCTAGCATGGGCGCCTATGTTATAAAGGCCAATAACGTGGAAGAGTTGAAAGCTGCTCTTGAAAAAGCCAAAACCATAGAGCATACTACGCTAATATATATTGAAGTAGATCGAAAAAAAGGAGTGCCCGGATTTGCTTGGTGGGATGTAGCCGTAGCCGAAGTTTCTGAAAAGACGGCCGTACAGGAATCTTACGAGACCTATATGGCGAACAAGAAGTCACAAAAGTATTATCTCTAAAGAGAACTTAAAATGGATACCGATCTAATGATTATTCTTGCTTCGTTCATTCTCTTTACCGGAGGTGTTGCGGCATTTACTTGGTATAGCTTGCGCAAAACCAATTTGGGTTCCTCTGAAGGTTATTTTTTGGGTGGTAGAAGTCTTACCGGAGGTGTTATTGCGGGATCCATGTTATTGACCAACATTTCCTCGGAACACCTTATAGGTATGAATGGCAACTCTTATGTAAACGGTTTTATCGTAATTGCTTGGGAGGTTACATCCTCCATTGCGTTGGTTATTGCCGCCATTTTTTTCGTTCCTAAATATCTAAAAATGGGACTGACCACGATTCCTCAATTTTTAGAAAATCGATTTGATGCCCAAACAAGGACGTTGGTATCGGCAATATTGATTGTTTCCTTTGTGGTAACCCTTTTGCCCATTGTTCTGTATTCTGGGGCCATTGGACTCGAAAGTCTTTTTGGAATCTCTGAAATTTTTGGGATAAGTAAAACAGAGGGTCTTTGGGTAACGGTTGTGGTCATTGGTGCAATAGGTTCCATTTATGCCATTTTTGGGGGTTTAAAGGCGGTTGCCTTTTCAGATACCATAAATGGATTTGGTCTTTTGCTGGGAGGATTGTTAATCCCCGTGCTTGCCCTTATGGCCATTGGTGATAACAATATTTTTGATGGAATGAGGAAGGTATACGAGTTTGCTCCAGAGAAGTTTAATGTAGTAGGCGCACCAGATTCGGTGTTACCCTTCGAGGTACTTTTTACGGGACTTATAATCAATCAGCTTTATTTCTGGGGCATGAACCAGACGATTATTCAAAGGGCACTTGGTGCTAAGAACTTAAAGGAAGCACAAAAAGGATTACTGTTGACCGGACTTTTTAAGATATTGATTCCCTTGATTATTGTATTGCCGGGGGTTATTTGTTATTTCTATTTCCAGGATACCTTTTATGACCAACAGGATTCCGTATATCCGCAATTGGTAAAGAAGGTACTTCCCGTATGGTTGATTGGCTTCTTTGCAGCGGTAATTATGGGAGCGGTATTGAGTACCTTCAATTCGGTATTGAATTCTGTAGCTACCTTGTTCAGTGTGGATATCGTAAAAAAGCACTTCAATAAGAATATAGCGGACGCCAAATTGGTAAAAATAGGAAAGGCTACCTCAGCTATTTTGGCGTTAGTAGCAATATTTACCGCGCCAATGGTAGCGAATGCATCCGATGGTCTGTATCAATTACTCCAAGAGTTGAACGGTATCTTTTTTATACCCATAGCATCTATTTTGCTGGCCGGATTTTTTATGAAAAAAGTATCGGCAATGGGCGCCAAGGTGGCCCTTATCTTTGGACTCTTTTTTTATGTGTTCATGACGTGGGGATATACGGATCACGGTATTCATTTTGTGCACCTTTGGGGTATTGAATTTGTGCTAAATGTGGCAATAATGTATAGTGTTTCCTATTTTTTCCCTAAGAAAAATTTATACGAGGTTACGGATGTTGGCGCTGTGAATTTAACAACATGGAAATACACCAAACCCATGTCCATAGCCCTGTGCGTGGTAACGGTGTTGATATACGTGTTGCTGGGAAATAGTGGATAAAAAAAGTTAATCAAAAATCATTTAACGGAATGAACGTTTTAAAAAATTATATCAACGGAAGTTGGCAAGGTAGTGCATCAAAGGAAACAGTAGACGTGGTAAATCCTGCCAATCAAGAAGTCATGGCAAAAGTACCTTATGGTACCGATACTAAAATTGATGTTTCCCAAGCTGTTAGTGCGGCACAAAGTGCCTATTTTGAGTGGCGCAATGTACCTGTGATGAAGCGTGTACAAGTGTTATATAAATTGAAATCCCTATTGGAAGACAATAAGGAAACTTTGGCGAAAATCATTACGGATGAGAGCGGCAAGACTAAAGGTGAATCTTTTGGCGAGATACAAAGGGCCATTGAAAATGTTGAGGTGGCTTGTGGTACACCTATGCTTATGGCAGGCGATGTGATTGAAGACATAGCTACGGGAATAGACGAGATGATGGTTCGGCAACCTTTGGGGGTCGTAGGCTGTATTACTCCTTTTAATTTTCCAAGTATGATTGTATTCTGGTTTTTGCCCTATGCCATTGCAACGGGCAACGCCTTTATAGTTAAACCTTCGGAAAAGGTACCCATGACCATGATGAAAATCTTTGAATTCTTGGATCAATTGGATGTTCCCAAAGGATTGATAAGTTTGGTACATGGAGGAAAGGATAGTGTAGACGCCCTTCTTGAACATCCCCAGATAAAAGCCATTAGTTTTGTAGGTAGTACGCCCGTTGCAAGATATATTTACTCCAAAGGGACCGCCAATGGTAAACGAGTGCAAGCGCAGGGTGGGGCTAAAAATCCTGTAATCGTTTTACCGGATGCCGATATTGAGATGTCAAGTACTATTATCGCAGATTCTGTCTATGGATGTGCAGGCCAGCGTTGTTTGGCAGCCTCTACCATCATCACCGTAAATGATGAAAAAAGGGAGATAAAGGATGCTCTTTTTGAAACCGTCAAATCAAGAACAACGGGTTATGGTTGGCAAGAGGATGTTAACATGGGACCCGTTATCACACCAGAAAGTAAAAGCAGAATTGAGGGCTTGATCCAGAAGGGGATAAATGAGGGGGCAAAGGTCTTGTTGGATGGTAGAAATACAAAAGTATCTGGCTACGAAAAAGGAAATTTTATAGCGCCCACAATTTTAGAAAATGTGGCTTTGGACAAAGAATTGATTCAAACAGAGATATTTGGACCCGTAATGAGCTTAATTTCCATGAAGGACATTGATGAGGCCCTTGCCTTTGTAAATAGTGGAAATTATGGGAACATGGCTTGTTTGTTCACAAGCAGCGGGGCGTCTGCAAGAAAGTTCAGAAACGAGGCAGATGCAGGAAATATAGGTATCAATATTGGTGTTGCGGCACCAATGGCACAATTTCCTTTTAGCGGATGGAAGGACAGTTTCTTTGGAGACCTACACGGGCAAGGTAAACATGCTATAGAATTTTTTACTCAGACGAAAGTAATTATTGAAAGGTGGCCGAACATTTGGTCCAGGAAGTTTTAAAAAAAGAAGTATGATTAAAATAGCAAATGCACCTTGTTCATGGGGTGCCCTGGAATTTGATTTGGAGAAAAAATCTGAAGCCATCGGTTTTGCCCAGGTTCTGGATGAAATAAAGGAAACAGGGTATACGGGTACTGAACTTGGTGACTGGGGATTCATGCCTACAGACCCAAAAATGCTCAGGGAAGAAATTCAAAAACGCAACTTGGAGTTGTTAGGGGCCTTTGTGCCCGTGGCTTTGGCCGATAGGGCTGCCCACGAAGAAGGCATCAAGACAGCCTTAAAGGTTGCTGAACTTATGCATAGTGCTGGGTACAATACCGCTTTTATCGTTTTGGCAGATGATAATGCATCCAATCGACAGCGTACAGAAAATGCCGGGAGAATCACCCCTGAAATGGGCCTATCCCAAGCACAATGGAAAATATTTGCGGAAGGGGCTGAAAAGCTAGCCAAGGCTGTGAAAGATAACTATGGACTCAGAACCGTGTTCCATCATCATTGTGCTGGTTATGTGGAAACGCCAGAGGAAATAGACACCTTACTGTCCTTAACCAATCCTGAACTACTTGGGCTCTGTTTGGATATGGGGCATTATGCATTTGGTGGAGGAGACCCTTTAAAGGCATTGGACAAGTATGCACAACGAATATGGCATGTGCATTTTAAAGATTTTGATCCAAATGCGGCAAAGCGTTCACAAGAAGTTGGTGGGGACTATTTTGACGCATTAAGTAAAGGCGTGTTCAGTGAGCTAGGCAAAGGTAATGTTAACTTTAAGGGCATTGTGGAGCGTCTTAAGGCCATTGGTTACGATGATTGGATCGTGGTGGAACAAGATATCCTTCCGGGTATGGGGGCCCCTAAGAAAAGTGCCCAAGCAAACCGCAGATATATAAATAAGTTGGGATTGTAAAACTATAACGAAAATGACAAAAATTAGATTAGGTATTGCCGGCTTAGGAAGAATTGGTAAAATCCATTTGGACAATCTCTTACAAATTCCAAATGTTGAGGTAGTGGGTGCTACCGACCCAGACAGTGCTAGCCTGCAATATGCCGTTGATAAGGGAATAGCCTATACCAATACAGATTTTGAGGCCATGGTAAATATGGTTCCTTTAGACGCTGTGGTGATTTGTTCCCCTACGGACACCCATGCGGATTATGTAGCGTTTTGCGCCAAGGCAGGAAAGCACATCTTCTGTGAAAAACCTCTGGATCTTTCCCTGAACCGTATAAAGGACGTCCTGGATGTCGTCCAAAAACATAAGGTAAAGCTGATGTTGGGCTTCAATAGAAGGTTTGATAAAGAATTTAGAAAAGTGCACGAGCTCGTAAAAAATGGAGCTGTTGGCAATCCGCATTTAGTAAAAATTACCAGTCGAGACCCTGGGGCTCCGCCTGTGGGTTATATAAAAAAGTCAGGCGGATTGTTTTTGGATATGACCATACATGATTTTGATATGGCGCGGTACGTTGTGGAAAAGGAGGTTGCCGAGGTGTACGCCAAAGGGGCCGTTTTGGTAGATCCGGCCATAGGTGAAGTAGGTGATATTGATACGGCCGTAGTTACCCTAACCTATACTGATGGCACCATGGCCGTCATAGATAATAGCAGGGAGGCCTCTTATGGTTATGACCAACGAGTGGAAGTTTTCGGTTCAAAGGGTATGGTACAATCCAACAATAATTTTCACGATTCACACAAACTCTATAACAAGGAGGGCATACATGCTGCACTGCCCCTACATTTTTTCTTGGAACGTTATCAAGAGGCATATAAGACCGAGATGCAAGATTTTATAAAAGGCCTGGAAATTGGAACCCCGATGCCCGTAGACGGCAATGATGGTCTCCAATCATTAAAAATAGGTTTGGCCGCATTGCAATCTTTAAAACATAACAGGCCCGTAAAAATCTCCGAGGTAGAACAATCCGCCCCTATGGTCTAAAAACAACCTTAATAAGATAACCTTAAAATGATGCCTAAAAACCTGGTTTGGACATGGTTGTCCGTGTTGATAGCCTTTTCCAGTAGTACGTCTTTTGCTCAAAGTAAAAAGGTAATCAATGCCATGTCATTTAATATACGATATGACAATCCGGAAGATGGGCCACAAAATTGGCACTACAGGAAGGACAATATTGTGCGAATGATCAATTTTTATGATTTGGACATCATTGGCATGCAGGAAGTATTGGTAGGCCAACTGAATTTCCTTAAACAAAACCTTTCAGAATATGAAACTATTGGCGTGGGTCGTGAAGACGGGGCCACTAAGGGCGAATACGCTCCCATCTTCTATCGAAAAAATAGGCTTAAGACCTTGCAAAGTGGTACCTTCTGGCTAAGTGAGACACCCAATAAAGTAAGTAAGGGGTGGGATGCCGATTTGGAACGAATTGCTACTTGGGCCATTTTTTTGGATAAGAAGACCCGAAAGAAATTTATATTCATGAATACCCATTTTGACCATAGGGGTAATCTTGCCAGGATAGAGAGCGCAAAGCTGTTGAAACAAAAGGCTATGGAGTTGGGTGGCGACCTTCCTCTAATCTTAACTGGCGATTTTAACCTGACTCCAAACTCCCAGGGTATTCAGACGTTACTTAAAGAAGATGGGAAAAATACTTTGCGCAACACAAGGACACTGGCTACACTTGCTTATGGACCGGATTGGACGAGCTGTGGTTTTGACGATAGACCTTTTGAAGATAGGGAAGTTATTGACTATATTTTTGTTAAAAATATAGCCGAAATCCACCGCTATGCGGTTTTTGCGGAAATGCTAAACAATTTGTACTTATCCGACCACTGTCCGGTCTTTGCCCAATTACAGCTATAGTATCATTTTTTTTACTTTTCATGGCCCATAATTAGCATATTACTTTTTTTGTTTGGGGCCAAACACAACCTCTCTTGCTCCCAAATACATCTTGAAATGGTTTTTTTCCAAATAGTGGAGAGGCCACTGATTAACAATAAGAGCTACTCCAATCTAGGTGCATGGTAATTAAATAATAACTTCGTATGGAGTTTTGTCTAGATAAAAAATAGTTATGCCATAGGTGTCAAGAGTGAAGTAAGAAGAGGTAGCCCTTTAGTGTATTCTTCTTCGTAGCTTTAATGTAGTGGTATGCCTTTTTCATTCAAGGGCTTTATTTTTCCGGTTTTCATATGTAGCTCAAAATCAACAGATGGTTCACCTGTCATGAAATTTTGTAAAACTCTCATAAGGTCCAATATCCTCTTTTTTAAAAGGTCATTGTTCTTTTGGCCACTGTTGTTGGATAGAAAGGATTGAATGAGAAAATCATATTGCTTCAACCTTGCTTCACCTATATCTTTAAAGGCAAGCTGATCTGCACTCCTGAGGCGATATAGGTCAAAAATCAAATCCCCTCCAGACCAGGCGTTGTAAAGCTCAAGTACTTCTGGTCCTATCTTATGGCTTATAGATTCATCTAAATAAAGCGACTCAAAACTTAGCTTGCCATCTCTAAGGTTATTCAATTGTTCATCCAGTGCGTTTTGACTTTTTGATTGAGAAAGAAACAACAATTCCTTGCCGGAAAGGTCCATAATAAATTTGGCAAAGTCGGAATGCCATTCCGAAGGTAGGAAACGCAACCTTACAAGTTCCTTCAAGTGCCAGTTCATTAGGTCTTTATAGCTTGTGGATTCTAAAACGTCCTTGTTCCAGATGGTACTGTCCCCCGTGGTCATCAATCGTTGGTATTCTTTCTTATAAAGATCAAAAAATTCATTGTATCGGGGTACGGAATCAATCACCACTGTTTTTACCTGTATTTTATCCGGGTTAACCATTGTAAGTATTTTGTAAGCGGGCATATAAGCAGCCAAGGATGGGGTTTGTATGTTAACGAGGATATTGCCTTTTTTGGAGGTACTAATACCTGTATCATTTAGGTGCATGTGCCCTCCCAAATGTAGTCGCAGCCCTGCATCTGCAAGAGTGGTGGCCAGTTTAGGGTTAGGAATTCTTTTAATTTGCATCTTACTGCCAACCAATAGGTTGTTAATATGTTGGGTAGCACCATTATTAAAGTCGGACATAGGGTAATGGCTAAAGGCAATTAAGGTTTTATTATATTTTTTGGCTGAGATAGTCAACT
The DNA here is from genome assembly GCF_003933245.1 of Maribacter algicola. Taxonomy (NCBI): domain Bacteria; kingdom Pseudomonadati; phylum Bacteroidota; class Flavobacteriia; order Flavobacteriales; family Flavobacteriaceae; genus Maribacter; species Maribacter algicola. The sequence goes on along the minus strand of NZ_QUSX01000001.1, from coordinate 127,612 downwards.
TTTCAATCCATTCCACAAGATATTTTTTGTGTGTAAGGAGATTGTCCAGACCTTGGCCGTTATTTTTATATTCGATTTGATCAACACTATCGGTATTAGGCATTTCTTTTTGGAGGTAGGTATTGGCATCCAGCGCAAGTAGCCAAATACCTTCTACGGGCTCCACTACATAACTAACATCAGGCAAGGCTGTGCTGTTGTGGGGGATTCTATAGCTTCTTTGTTCAAGTGTGGCCTCTGCTTTTGCGGCATTGAAGGTGTAATCTTCATAAGAATACTTAGAAAATGGGGTGGCCCAGTAGTGGTATTCCTTTTTTGGAAAAAAGCCATGATCCTTTAAAAGACGAGTTATTTTCCCATAGCCCAAATTTTGGAGGTCTTTGGAGATGACTATGGGCAGTTCCCCAGGCGCACCGTTTTCCATAAAACCAGCGGTAGAGGCAATGGTTTGTGGTTTTCCACCCTGACCCAGAAAGTCTCTTTTTCCGTCTTCATGGTCATAAGGATAGACAACATCATGATTCCCTGTAATCAGTAAAAAGGTAAGGCCATATTCCTGGGTATATTTGTCCAAAATTTTTTTAAATCCCCTTATATGCAAGGGCTGGCCATCATCGGAAAAATCACCCGGAAGTAAGACGTATTTAATATTTCGAGCTACGATGTCGTCCAACGCGGCCAGAAAAGCGAAATAATTCTCATTGAAAATCCTAGTAGATTGTAATTGAGACTGCATGGTCCTAATAAAGGTGTATTTGCCATTTTTAGGATTTGCCACCCCACTGTACTCATTATCCTCCAGTTCGCCATAGACGTTTTGTAGATGTGCATCGGCAATAACGGCTATTTGTGTTTCTTTATTAATCAGTTCCCTGTTTATCGTGCAAGACGAACCTAGTGCACCTAGCACAAACAGTATGGAACCAATATTATTCTTAAAAAAGTTCACCGTATATTCTGATAGGTTGATTTCCTCCTCCTATTTCATAAAAGTAACATAAATGATACCGCTACGCTTCCAAAGTATTGCAAAGGTTTGCATTAATGGTACCTTAAGTTACCCCGTTTTTAAGCATCTTTGGGTGAATATTGGCCAGTTAGGTCAAGGAAAGGTTCAATAGGGACGTTATCCCCAAAAAGGGATATCGCGAATTTTTCCAAGGAAGGACCTTTATTTACAGGGATATAAAATGGAGACCACAGAGGCCATGATGTTATTTGATCAAGTGCCATTAAAAAAATAGTGCTTTATGAAAACAACCTTAGAAACCGGAAAGGAATTAAAAAGGGGATTGTCCCAAATAAAAAATCTAAACATACCCCAACAGGTTATAAGAATGATTTTTCTTTATGTTCTATGTTTTTATCAACTAGGCTATACACAGAATTTCAAGAGCAGGGATATCCATAATATCAAGGACTATGGGGCCAAGGGCAATGGAAATACTTTAAATACCATGGCCATACAGCGTGCTATTGATGCGGCCCATATGGGCAAAAATGGGGGAAAGGTTATTGTTCCAAAAGGAACCTACCTTACCGGAAGCCTTGAATTAAAAAGTAAAGTACACCTTTATTTGGAAGAAGGTGCGGTGCTTTTGGGCAGTACAGACCCTAATGATTACAAGGTATTGGATACGCCGGGAAAACCTTTGTCCCCAAAGGCTGATGACAACTCTTTATTGGCCTTGATTCTGGCTTTTAAAGCGAACAATATTTCTGTAACGGGGAAAGGAACAATTGACGGTCAAGGTAGAGCCTTGGCCCTCAATATAGATAGTTTGCACCATGCTAAAATACAAATTGACCCTAAATACAATTATCGTAGAATGCGGCCCAATGAAACCGTAAGGCCCAAATTGTTCAATTTTTCAAGTTGTAACGAAGTGCTTGTAGCAGATTTGGAAATTATGAACGGTGCCTGTTGGGGGCTAACGTTTGAATTGTGCGATGATTTGGCACTAAACAATCTCAAAATCTTGAACAGGGCCTATTGGAACAATGACGGAATAGATATAACCGATTCCAAGAATGTGAGCATCACTGGTTGTGATGTAAACTCGGCTGATGACGGCATTTGTTTGAAATCGTACTATCCCGGTTATTTCAATGACAATATCCATATTTCGGACTGTACTATTCGCTCTAGTGCCAGTGCCATAAAATTTGGTACAGCTTCGTATGGTGGCTTTAAGAACGTAACCATTGAAAATATAAAAATCTATGATACCTTTCGTTCTGCCATTGCCTTGGAGGCTGTGGATGGGGGTGATATTGAAAACATAACCGTACGAAATATAGAAGCCCGGAATACGGGCAATGCCATATTCATTCGTTTGGGACATAGGGACGGGGAACGTCCCGGCACTGTTAAAAACATTTTGATTACAGACATGAAAGTTCAGGTGCCATTTGGCAGACCGGATATTGACTATGATATGCGCGGACCTGAAGTAGACTTTTTTCATAATACCTTTCCATCTTCCATAACAGGCCTTACCAGTAACAAGGTTGAAAATGTGCGCTTGGAACGGATTGAAATCACCTATCCTGGAAGAGCTTCAAAAGGTATGGCCTATGTACCCCTGAGTAGATTATATCAAGTGCCGGAAAAGGAAAAGGACTACCCAGAATTCCATATGTTTGGGGAGTTGCCCTCTTGGGCTTTTTATGTACGTCATGTCAAAGGAATTTCTTTTAAGGACATCAATTTGGTTTTGGATGATAAGGACTATAGGCCTGCCTTTATATTTGATGATGTTGAGATTTTAAAATTGGAGAATGTGGAACTTAAGACTTCTTCAAAGAACGAAATTATTCTCTACAGAACGAAGGATGTGGCATTGGACAGCGAATTAAAAGCGATATCAGATTATATAGATCGGTAAGGTCATAAAATGTTTTTTCAATATTTCGGTCGAAGTTGAAACGCGTTTCAAATTGAGGTATAAGATAAATATAGGCCGCAAGTAATCAGATTAAAACAACGATTCAGTTTAGGGTTATTTTTTTGGTTTTCAATTTTAAGTGAATATATCGATTAATATGGTTATTCTCTCAGCCAAGTCCTTACGACCTGTCATTAATGAGGCAGGTCTTAATTAGGGATTTAGACTGATTTCGATTATTCCATAAATTTTTTTCCAATGAAATGTGTAGTATGGGGCTGTTGTGGAAAGCGCTCCATATTTCGATTTTCCTAATCGTCTACACGTTAAAGGTTCCATTTGGTATTCGTTCGTCACCGTATGAAACCTTGGGGCTATCTATAAATGTATTGTCGAAAGGTTTTTTTGCTTAGAGATGTCTGGTTCTAACTTGTTCAGATTTATTCCGACTTTGTATTATTTAACTTAGGCAGTTCCAAGATACCAGGTCTATCTTGTTTTTTCTTCCAATCAAAAAATGTTTCCTCACCGATACCCATTTTACCGAACATTTCTTGGATAGGAATACCCTACTCCAACCGTTTTATAGCAAATACAATCTGAGGTTTTGAATGCTTTGGCCATATTGAAGGCAGATCCTTTTTTAAATTGAACATGTGTTCGCCCGTTTTCTTTGACTAAAACTGTTCAATTTAACGAGAGGCAATTAAAAAGACCCATATAAAATGTTAAATCTACAGGGTAGTTTTAAAATAGGTGATGAGAATTTCAACCCCATGACCTGTGACACCTTAATTGATGAAATTCAAGTGGTAATAGACGAAAACCCGTTATTGATCTAAGAATATAAGGCCAAACAAAGGGAAGTGGAAATGAAATTGGAGAACGTCGACAAATATGCTCAAACCCTAAAGAATGAGTAATACTGGCTCTTCGTTATCTTTGTAACCTGCCGTCTTTGTGGAAATTAGGTGATTTGAAAACCAAGAAATCTTACAAAACAGACATTAACTCAATCTAATGCACGACTTCAAAAAGGAGCTAGTTTAAACTTTTCGGGTCAATGAAATTTTTAACGCAATCTTTTCGTTTTCAGGTAATTTGGAGGAAATAAAAAACGGGAATTTCCACTCAATTTGTGAAAAATCCCGTTTAGTGACCTCGACAGGATTACCTTCGGTTTTCCAGACAAAGCTCCGCTTTGAAAATCAAAACCTCACTAAAACAAAAAAGCAAGCTATTTGTTTTAGCTTGCTTTCGATTTATTCGTGACCTCGACAGGATTCAAACCTGTAACCTTCTGAGCCGTAATCAGATGCGCTATTCAGTTGCGCCACGAGGCCATATTTCACTTTTCCCTGAAGCGGGGTGCAAATATATTTCTTTTTACATTTACCACAAAATTAAGACTCTTTATAATACATGGATTTTAAAAGCTACATTAGGGATGTGCCGGATTTCCCTAAACAGGGAATCTTGTTTAAAGATATAACTCCTTTATTACAGGATTATAAGGCCTTAACAAGTGCTGCCGATGCCCTCATTGAAAACCTTAAAAAGGGGAGTATAGATAAAGTTGTTGGTATGGAAAGTAGGGGTTTCATTTTTGGACCTATGCTAGCAGACCGATTGGAAGCCGGATTTGTACCTGTTAGGAAACCCGGAAAATTACCTTATAAAACTTTAAGAGAAACTTACGACTTGGAGTACGCTAAAGATACCTTGGAGATCCATGTAGACGGTATATCCAAAGGAGATAGGGTTTTAATACACGATGATGTTTTAGCGACAGGTGGGACCGCTTTGGCAACTACCAAATTGGTAGAAAAATTGGGAGCTATCATCGTGCAATGTAATTTTTTGGTTGAACTCTCTTTTCTCAACGGAAGGGAAAAAATTAAACCATTAGAAGTGAAATCCTTGATTACTTATTAATCCAAAGCGCGGGTTGTCACAAAGTACCTCCATCCAATGATGGCAAGTTGGAACTTGTTGGCTTTGGACAAATCCAGTTGTTTTTTTGAATAAGAGGGAAGTAGGGCTTTATTCAATTTGGCCAACAATGTAAAGAAGCTTTGTTTCAAAATGATGGTTTTAACAAACATACATAAAAAAAGATTGCGGTTTTAGGCCGCAATCTTTGAAAGTTGGTGGATGTTATTCCTTTTTGCTATCCATCATTTTTTTGGCCAAGTCGGCCCCAATGAGGGACTGCAATAAATTACCGTCATTGGTCTTGCTTGTACTCCCTTCAATAAAAATCTCGGGGAGACTTAGGTCTTTAAGTTCACGTGCTACGTGAACGGATGTTTTATATTCCCATTCCGCACGTTCCTGGGGGGTAAGGCCCGCAGAAACCAATTTGGCGTTTTTGTAGGATTCCGCATCCGCCGCAACCTTTTTGCTCAAGGCCTTGAATTTTTCCACCTCGTACTGCTTTTTTTCCTTGGTTAGGTTGAATTCGGCCACTTTGGCTTCGGTTTCCGCTGCAATGGTTTTTTGAATCTGTTCCTTTTCCAACCGGGCCCTTTCAACGGCCTTATCGGCCTCGCCCCGGGCTTTCTCCTTTTGGGCACGATAGAATTCGCGCTCCGCTTGTTGCTTTTCCAGTTGGGTCTGTGCCACCTCTTCCTTCTGTAGCTGTAAGCGGTTATCAAAAGTTTCCTCCCAGTCGATTTCCGTAACTACGGCCTGTATAACGCTAAGTCCATAGGCCTTTAGGGAATTTCCCTTTTCACGTACCGGTTCGCCGTTCCTTAGCTGAATCCTAAAACGCTTTTGTTTGGATTCCTTGTTCATTACGGTGCGTACGGTACTACTGTCCCCAATGATTTCCCTATTTTGGTTTTCGGAATACTCTTCCAGGACGTACATGCCGTTTTCCAGTTGGTCCTTGAAGTATCGGTCAAAGTCTGATGCCTGTCCAGAGATATAATCCTGGGCATCCATGAGCTTGCAGGTATTCTTTATGGACTGGTCAATATTAGGAATGATGCGCGACCGGATCATATTCTGCTCGGTTTTGTTCCTATCGGCTACCGATAAAAACTGATTTTCATCATCGGTATTGATACCAATTACCACCGAAGTTGCGATTCTGGCTTTAACGGCATCGCTAAAGGCCCAATATTTGGCATCATCTACATTGGCATATTCGCTTTGCTCCCCTAGTTCCCCATTTGAATTTGGGATTACATATTTGATGGGAAGTTCAAACTGAATAGGTATCAATCGGCCCCACATTTTGGTATGGATGCCCTGTCTAAAGACAGCCTTTTGGCCTCCCCAAGGATATTGCACGGCATAGGCCGTTCCGGGTTCGGCATAAAAGAAGGCACCGGTCAGGATGCTAAGCGCCAATCCCAACAATACAATCTGTAGACTACGTTTTGGTGTCGCCCAAGATGTGAACTTGGTCGTTCCCATAATCGGTTTGGTCAAAAGGCTTAAAAGTCCAATTACAATAATTAAAATTCCTATATATGTTAACATGGTTTTTCAAGTTTAAAGGTTGTGTGCAATAATGCTAATAATGAAATACAATATGAGCTTTATAATAGTGATCATCTTAATAGTTTTAGGTTATACAAATGTTGTTTATAATCGATTATTCGAATAATATATAATGGAGTTTCGGTTCCATCCAAAAAATTTTAGTTAAATCGATACATTTGAATACAAGTATGTAAGTGAAATAATTATATATGTTTTAATATTTGGAAATATTTCTACAATAGTGTAATAAAATGTAATTTAAATACGCTTATTTAGCTATATTCTTTAATTTTTGTAGCGATAAAATGAGAGGTTTCCAAAAGTTGTAGGGGCATTTCATCAAAATTTCTTCGATTTTCTTTGATTTCATTTTTTTTACCGAATGAATAATGGTTTACTTGAGAGGAAACTTCTCTTTTTTGGGAAGGTTTGTTAAACCGCATCGGAATCATTAAAAGTTCGGTTTGTCATATTTATTTCAAATGCCCGATGCTCGTAGTAATTTTCATTCGCAAGCGACCATTCATGGTAAATTCACCCAACGGTAATTTTATTACCTCCATTTTATCTGCGATTGGGTATTGATAACTATTGCTTTGAAATCTTGGGGCTTCATTTATATTTGTGGGTAAACGCATTATATGCAAAATGTACTTTTTGTTTTAATAGGACTTGTATTGTTGATCGCCGGAGGGAATTGGTTGTTGAAGTCGGCCGTAGCCATTTCGTTGAGGTTGGCCATACCAAAAATTGTAATAGGTATGACGGTGGTATCCTTTGCTACTTCGGCACCGGAACTTATTGTAAGTATAAAGGCTGCCTTGGATGGCTTTCCTGATTTGGCCTTGGGGAACGTAGTGGGATCAAATATTGCCAATCTAGGTTTGGTACTGGGAATCACGGTTATTTTGGGAAGTATTGACGTGCGAAAAAGTTTTTACACTACGGACTGGCCTGTAATGATGCTAGCTTCGGTATTGTTTTTTGGCTTTATCTATTTTGATGGCAACTTGAGCAGGGTAGAAGGAATAATTATGGTCTCTTTTCTGTTCTTTTTTCTGGTATACCTCCTACGTTTCCAAAAAACGGCCGTTGTGGATGAAATGCCCGAAGATGATGTACCATTGCCGCTTTATAAGACAGTGCTTTTTCTGGGATTGGGAGGCGTTGCGCTTTGGGGAGGATCTGAGCTGCTAATAAATGGGGCCGTTGGTTTGGCTTCCTCCTTTGGGGTGAGTGACAGGGTCATAGGTATTACGGTTGTTTCAGTGGGAACAAGCGTACCCGAGTTGGCGGCTTCCGTAATCGCGGTAATAAAAAAGGAAAAGGCGATTTCGTTGGGTAACCTAATTGGCTCAAATATTTTCAATCTTTTGGCGGTACTGGGTATAACGGCAATAGTGTCCCCAATTCATGTGGTTGATACCGGTCTGCTGAGCAACGATATTTTTTGGATGTTGGGAGTCTCCTTTTTGATACTTCCCTTGGTATTTTTCCCCAAAGGACTGCGTTTAGGCTGGCGAGACGGTCTAATTCTTGTGGGAATTTACGTGACTTTTGTGTATTTTACATTACGCTAAGTTGTAATACCATTAATTATGAAAAGAGCTTCTAAAGGTATTGCCCAGCTTTTCTTGCTTCTAGTAGCCAATGTTTGTTGGGCGCAGGAAAATGATTTTCTAAGGGGAAGGGTTTTGGACTTGGAATCAGGTCAGCCAGTCGTATTCGCTACTGTTCGTATCAAAGATAAGGCTCTTGGGGTTATCACAAATACGGATGGTGGATTTCAGATTCCCCAAAAATATAAACTGGAAGGTGAGGTACTGGAGATTTCTTCTATGGGATACGAATCTTTGGAGGTGCCCCTAGTAGTTTTTAATACCGAAACCGTTCTGGTATTAAATATGAAACCGGCAATCTTGGAGCTAGAGGAGGTGACAGTTAGCAAGAAAAGAAGAACCAAGGAAAGATATTATAAATTAACGGCGAGGGAGATTGTCTATAAGGCAATCGAGAACCTGCCATTGAACCTACCCCAAAACCCATATACTTATATTGGTTATTATAGGGATTATCAAATTAAGGATGGAGATTATACCAATTTAAACGAGGCACTGCTCCAAATATTTGACCAAGGCCTCAATACCATTGACTATGAGGCTTCTAAAGTTAGCATTATTGACTATCGCCAAAACAAAGACTTTCCAATAGACTCTATAGCTTTAAAGCCATACGATTACAAAGGATATACAAAAACAATCTCTAAGGCTGTTTTGAATAGTTATGGAGGTAATGAATTGAATATTTTAAGAATTCACGACCCTATTAGGAATTATAAAATAAACTCATTTGATTTTGTGAATAATTTGCAAAGTGATTTTACAAGAAATCATACTTTTTCTAGAGAAGAAGATGTCATTTTGGATGAATCATATGTCTATCACATTTCTGTAGCATACAGTAATACAAAGGTGGTAGTAAAAGGAGACTTGTACATTACCCAAGATGATTTTGCCATATTGGGGTTTGACTATTTGGTTTTTGAAAAATTGAAAGAAAAAGATGGAGGAAACAGGCTAATATTCGAAACTAGAATTGAATACGAACAAATTAATGGTAAGATGTACTTAAACTATCATTCAATGAACAATTCATTCAAACTGTTAAAACCTCCCAGGTTTCAATTTTTGGAGGGAATTTTTAACCCCAATAAAAAACAATTTGTCTTGGTGTTCAATAATAATTTGGACGTAAATTCAGGAGGTATGTCATCCCGTTATAATATTCGATTTCAAGGCAAAAAACTAAAATTTGAATCAATCCTAATTGTTGATAATGAGGTTTCCTTGAAACCAAATATTGAAAGAAAGGGGAATAGGGATTTAATAAATGAGATGATTGAATTAATAAAAAAGGAAAAAATTAATGTTGAAGATTTACAATTTGAGGTAAAGGGGATAAAGGATGTGAATGGAAATGTTGTAAATGAGATTGAATACGAAAATAGGAGCCAGTTCAGGGAATTTTTTGTGCAAGAACTTCTCTTAGAGCCTACGGGGATTTCCAAGGATAATCTATTTATGGATAAAAGAAAACCGATTTTTACTGGGCAGCCAATCTCCAAGCCTGATAATTTTAGTGACTACTGGATGAACACCCCGCTTCCAAACCTCAAAAATTAAAAAAGGCCTTGGATTTTTCCAAGGCCTTTTTATTTCAACAATTAATTTAGGTCAAATTATACTTTGGCAGACTTTACGGTTTTAACGATTCTTCCGGCAATTTTATATGGATCACCGTTTGAAGCTGGTCTTCTATCTTCCAACCATCCTTTCCAACCGCTTTCCACGGTTGCAATAGGAATACGGATAGAAGCGCCACGGTCAGAAATACCATAACTGAAATCGTTGATGGAAGCGGTTTCGTGCTTACCGGTCAAACGCTGATCATTAAACTCGCCGTACACTTCAATATGCTCTTTGACAACAGGTCTAAAGGCTTCACATATTTTTTCGTAAACTTCTTTTGAACCGGCAGTTCTTAAAGTTGTGTTGGAGAAGTTTGCGTGCATACCAGAACCGTTCCAATCCATGTCCTTACCTAATGGTTTTGGGTGATACTCAATGTAGTATCCATAGGATTCTGTAAGACGATCTAATAAATAACGAGCCACCCAAAGTTCATCACCCGCCTTTTTTGCACCTTTGGCGAACAACTGAAATTCCCACTGTCCACATGCTACCTCTTGGTTAATTCCTTCAAAATTAATTCCGGCAGCGATACATAAATCGGCGTGCTCCTCTACAATATCCCTTCCATGTGTGTTCTTTCCTCCAACGGAGCAATAATATAGGCCCTGAGGCGCTGGGTAACCCCCAATAGGAAATCCTAAAGGCAATTGTGTATGGGTATCCATTATAAAATATTCCTGTTCAAAACCAAACCAAAAATCATTGTCATCATCATCAATCGTGGCCCTACCGTTGGATTCATGTGGTGTGCCATCAGCATTTAATACCTCCGTCATTACCAACCACCCGTCTTTTCTTGCAGGGTCTGGAAACAAAGCTACAGGTTTCAACAAACAATCTGAAGATCCTCCTTCTGCCTGTCTCGTGGAACTACCATCAAAGGACCACATGGGACAGTCTTCCAATTTTCCGCCAAATTTGTTAACCACTTTGGTCTTGCTTCTCATGTTTTGGGTTGGGTAGTATCCATCTAACCAAATGTATTCTAATTTAATCTTGCTCATAATTTTGGTAGTTATATTACATATTAAAAAGACGACCAAAAATATGTTTTTTTCAGGTATCTCAGTATATTTTGGGGGGTAAATCTCTAAGAATTCAATAAATTATATCATACCCCCAATTTTAATTGGGTATTTTGTCAAATAAATATTTTATCACCGTAATTTTGCCGAATTAATAATTTGTTACGCTATGTCCATACCTAGATTTGAAGCCATTGTCCAAAGCCTGAAAAGAGAAGCTATTTCAGTAGAGGAAAAAGGAAGACGTTCCGATATTTTTGGGCTCAATGTATTCAATGAGTCCAAAATGCTGCAATATTTGACAAAGGATGCTTATGACAGTTTGAAAGGCGCTGTTCTTACAGGATCCAAAATTGACCGTAAAATTGCGGACCAAGTCGCGGAGGCTATCAAAGGTTGGGCAATCACAATGGGAGCCACTCATTATACGCATTGGTTTCAGCCGTTGACGGGAAGTACTGCGGAAAAGCACGATGCCTTTTTCGATCTGACCTTGGACGGGAGGGCTTTGGAGAAGTTCGGTGGGGGACAACTGGTACAACAGGAACCAGATGCTTCCAGTTTTCCTAGCGGTGGTATCAGGAATACTTTTGAAGCCAGAGGGTATACCGCTTGGGACCCAACTTCACCAGCATTTATTTACGGAACAACCTTGTGTATTCCAACCGTTTTCGTTTCCTATACTGGGGAGGCCTTGGATAATAAGGCGCCTTTGTTAAGGGCGTTGAGCGCGGTAGATGAGGCCGCCACCAACGTGGCCAAGTATTTTGATAAGAACGTCACCAAAGTAAATGCCACTTTGGGTTGGGAGCAGGAGTACTTTTTGATAGATAAGGCATTGGCGTATTCCCGCCCCGATATTATTATTACCGGAAGAACATTATTGGGAGTTGCGGCCGCCAAGGGACAACAGTTGGACGACCATTATTTTGGTGTGATTCCCCGTAGGGTCCTCAGTTTCATGAGCGATTTGGAGAAAGAGTGTACCAAACTAGGAATTCCCGTGAAGACTAGACACAACGAAGTAGCCCCCAACCAATTTGAACTGGCCCCGGTTTTTGAGGAAGCCAATTTGGCAGTGGACCATAATTTGTTGTTGATGGATGTTATGGATAAAATTGCGGACAGACATCATTTAAAAGTTTTGTTCCATGAAAAGCCCTTCGCGGGAGTAAACGGTTCCGGAAAGCACAATAATTGGTCCTTGGCCACGGATACAGGTGTTAATTTATTGAGTCCGGGTTCCACACCAATGAAAAACCTACAGTTCTTGACCTTCTTTGTAAATACCATAAAGGCGGTGGATACCTATGAGGAGGTACTAAGGTCCTCGATTGCTTCCGCCAGTAATGACCATCGATTGGGAGCCAATGAGGCTCCACCAGCTATTTTTTCAATTTTTATCGGGAAGCAATTAAGTAGTGTTCTGGACGAATTGGAAGGGGTTTCACAGGGAAAGCTCTCGCCAGAGGAAAAAACGGAGCTTAAACTGAATGTCGTTGGTAAGATTCCGGAAATCCTTCTGGACAATACAGATCGTAACCGTACTTCCCCATTTGCATTTACAGGGAACAAGTTTGAGATGCGCGGTGTAGGATCCAAAACCAACTGTGCCAAGCCCATGACCGTGCTGAATACCATTGTAGCGAAACAGCTCAAGGATTTTAAAAAGGAAGTGGACATCTTACTGGATAAAAAAGGTCTTAAGAAGGACGAAGCCATTTTCAATGTATTGAGGGAGTATATCAAGACCTGTAAAAGAATACGGTTTGATGGCGATGGGTATAGTAAGGATTGGGAAAATGAAGCTAAAAAGAGAAAGCTTAGTAATAATAAAAATACCCCTGAAGCCCTTCGCGTGCTAGGCTCGAAAAATACAATAGACCTGTTCAAGTCGATGAAGGTCATGAGCGAGGTAGAGCTAGGGGCGCGCATGGAGGTTGAACTGGAAACCTATGTGATGCATTTGCAAATAGAGGGGCATATGTACAAGGACTTGGTGTACAATTCGGTAATTCCATCGGCGATAGCCTATCAGAATAAATTGATTACCAATGTGACTGGTTTAAAGGAAATCTATGGTGCTGCACATAAAGCTTTTACGGAGGCCCAGCTCTCTATGATCGAAGAAATAGGACAGCATATTGCTGCGTTGAAAAAGACTACCGACACCTTGACTCTTGCACAGAACAAAGCCGATAAAATAAGGGATAGCTACAAAATGGCCGAGGCTTACTGTAATGATGTAAAGCCTTATTTCGATACCATACGAAACCATGCCGATCAATTGGAAAAGTTGATCGAGGACCAGTTATGGCCTTTGACCAAATACAGCGAACTATTGTTTATCAAGTAATACCAATTTTGGTGTTTTAATTGGGTGTTTATGAAGGTCCAAATAGGTTGGTGTTAAATTCAATTATCCTATTTTTGCCACAAATTCTACCAATATGTCCTCATCCCACAGTGAAAGATATAATCAGCGTGGCGTTTCCGCGTCTAAGGAAGATGTACATAACGCCATTAAAAATATTGATAAGGGCCTGTTCCCAAAGGCCTTTTGCAAAATTGTACCCGATTACCTAACAGGCGATGAGGACTACTGTTTGGTCATGCATGCGGATGGGGCCGGAACCAAGTCCTCCTTGGCCTACATGTACTGGAAGGAAACGGGAGATATCTCGGTCTGGAAAGGTATCGCCCAAGATGCGCTCATCATGAACATCGATGATTTGATCTGTGTTGGTGCTACGGATAATATAATGCTTTCCTCCACCATCGGCAGAAATAAGAACAAAATACCGGGTGAGGTCATTTCGGCCATCATAAACGGGTCTCAAGAATTGATCCAAGAATTGGAAGGGTTCGGCATTACCATCAAATCAACGGGCGGCGAAACTGCTGATGTGGGTGATTTGGTGCGGACCATAATCGTGGATTCCACTGTGACAGCCAGACTTAAAAGGTCTAAAGTCATAGACAATGCCAATATACAAGAGGGAGATGTAATCGTTGGACTGGCTTCTTTTGGGCGGGCTACCTATGAAAAAGAGTACAACGGAGGCATGGGCAGCAACGGGCTTACCTCTGCTCGGCACGATGTCTTTGGTAAATATTTGGCCGACAAATACCCGGAAAGCTATGATAACGAAGTTCCGGAAGACTTGGTATATTCAGGAAACGCAGCTCTAACGGATAGCGTAGATGGTTCGCCCTTGGATGCCGGCAAATTGGTGTTATCCCCAACAAGAACGTATGCACCCATTGTTAAACGGATATTGTCCAAGTATGGGAAAAGTGAGATACATGGCATGGTCCACTGTAGTGGCGGTGCTCAAACTAAAATTCTTCATTTTATTGATAATCTTCATATTGTAAAGGATAATCTTTTTGAAATCCCGCCTTTGTTCAAACTGATTCAGAAGCAATCCGGTACGGACTGGAAGGAAATGTACCAAGTTTTCAATTGTGGTCATCGCTTGGAAATATATACAGATGGGGAAACGGCAAATGATTTGATTTCCATCTCAAAAAGTTTCAATGTGGATGCCCAGATTGTGGGTAGGGTAGAAGCTTCCCGCACAAAAAAACTGACCATAAAAAGTCAATTTGGAATCTTCGAGTACTAAGGCATACGAATAGCTGGATACGATCGTTTGTATAATAAATATTAGGCTATGCAAAGAAAGGAGTTTTTAAAAAGTTTGGGAGCTGGCGCGGCTTTTGCCATAACATTCCCATGCTTGGGAAGTTGCTCCAAGGATAACGGTGAAAACGGGAATATCGTTGAAGAGCCTACCAACGTGGATTTTACCGTTGATTTATCTTCTGCCGAAGCATCGAATTTAGCTACCAATGGAGGCTTTATTCTTAAGAATTTGGTGGTCATCGCGAGAAATTTGGAAGGTGAGCTGGTCGCCGCAAGTCAGGTCTGTAGTCATGAGGGTTATGATGAAGTGAGGTTTGTCAACCAGAACGGCGGTATTTTTTATTGTGATGTACACGGGTCGCAATTTGCCCAGAATGGCAATAACCTAAATCCAGGAAGCGGTAGGGCCACTAGGCCTTTAAAAGTATACCAAACCTCTCTTGATGGAGATATTTTAAGGGTTTTCGAATAATCCACATTTTTGTCCCAATTCTTTTACCTATTGAATTTAGTTTGCCATATATCATCCTTGGTAGTGGATTTTCTCCACAATTGGTTTTCCGATAAAATCGCTATTTTCAAAATTTGGGCTAATTATTTTAGAATTACCCATTATTTTGGAATTGCAAATATTTGGGAGTCTTGAGGTTGGGAGTTTTCATACTAACCTTTTTCTCTATTTGCTCCTTATTGGGACAGGAGAAGAAATTTGTTACCGTAAAACAGACCGTGTCCATGATGGGCGGACCCTTCGAGATTACGGTGGTATCCACTAACGAGGAATTGGGCTATATCAACATACAAGAGGCCATTGGCGAGATTTCTAGAATTGAAAAGCTTATTTCTTCATGGGACAAGAACTCAGAAACCCATGCTATCAATAGCAATGCTGGCATTAAGCCCGTAAAGGTAAGTTTGGAGCTATTTAAGTTAATAGAGCGATGCAAACAAATTTCTGATATTACAAATGGTGCCTTTGATATTTCGTATGCTGCTTTGGATAACTTATGGGAATTTACGGGAGCCATGAACGTAATGCCTGCGAAACAAAAAATCAAGGAGGCGGTTGCCAAGGTCAACTCCAATGCAATTCAATTGGACGAAAACAGGTTGACCGTTTTTCTTCCAAAACCCGGAATGAAGATATCGTTTGGAGCCATAGGAAAAGGGTATGCCGTGGATAGGGCGAAGGAGCTATTGGTATCGAAAAAGGTAATAGCGGGAATGATCAATGCTTCTGGTGATCTTACTACATGGGGCACCAAGGCCAGCGGTGAAAAATGGTTGTTGGGCATCGCAAATCCCAACAATAGGGCAAAAGTATTCTCTTGGCTCCCTATTGTAGAGTCCTCTGTGGCAACCTCTGGAATTAAAGAAAGGTATGTACTGATAAATGACCAAAAATTTACGGATATCCTAGATCCAAGAACGGGATACCCTATTCGAGAACAAATCCAAAGTGTTTCCGTTTTTTCAAAAAATGCGGAACTTTGCGATGCCTTGGCCACGGCTATCATGGTTATGGGGACCAATGCGGGGTTAGCACTTGTCAACCAACTGGGGGATACGGAGGTAATCATCGTTGATTCTGAAAACACAATGCATAAAAGTACCGGTTTGATACTCGATGAAATTCATTGATTTTCAGATTTTTGATTCAGTACCTTTCCCATAACTATACTCTTGCAAGATTTCGGTGAACGAAAAAATTTCAATACTTCAACAGGTACCTGATTGCCATGATTCGGTACTTAAAATTATTGTAATTTCGCAGTACAAGTGTAGTAGATAATGATAGACAAACTAAATATTGTAAAGCAGCGTTTTGATGAGGTTTCTGACCTGATAATCCAACCTGATATTATATCGGACCAAGACCGATACGTAAAACTTACAAAGGAGTATAAAGATCTTAAACAGTTAATGGCCAAGAGAGATCAGTATCTGGAATTCACCAATAACATATCGGAAGCAGAGGAAATAATTGCAGACGGCTCCGATATGGAAATGTTGGAGATGGCCAAAATGCAATTGGAAGAGGCTAAAAGCCGTCTTCCTGCGCTTGAGGATGAAATAAAGCTTATGCTGATACCCAAAGACCCTGAGGATACCAAGGACGTAGTAATGGAAATTAGGGCGGGAACCGGTGGAGACGAAGCCAGTATCTTTGCGGGAGACCTGTTTAGAATGTATACGAAATATTGTGAAAATAGAGGTTGGAAAACGAATGTTATAGATTTGAGCGAAGGTACCAGTGGGGGCTATAAGGAAATCCAGTTTGAGGTAACTGGCGAAGATGTTTACGGAACTTTGAAATTTGAGGCCGGTGTGCACAGGGTACAAAGGGTGCCACAAACGGAAACACAAGGAAGGGTACATACCAGTGCTGCCACCGTAATGGTTTTGCCGGAAGCGGAAGATTTTGATGTGGAAATAGACCCTAAGGATGTTCGGATAGACTTTTTCTGTTCTTCCGGTCCTGGAGGGCAATCCGTTAACACCACGTATTCTGCAGTGCGATTAACGCATATCCCTACGGGACTGGTGGCGCAATGTCAAGATCAGAAATCCCAGCACAAGAACAAGGATAAGGCCTTTAGGGTTTTACGTTCCAGATTGTATGATATGGAGCTTGCCAAAAAACAGGAGGAGGATGCCGCCAAAAGAAATTCCCAAGTGAGTAGTGGGGACCGATCTGCAAAGATTAGAACCTATAATTATCCGCAAGGAAGGGTTACTGACCACAGAATTGGACTCACCCTGTACGACCTATCCAATATAATCGATGGGGATATCCAACGGATAATCGATGAACTAAGTCTGGTTGAAAATACCGAGAAGCTTAAGGTAGCCTCGGAGATATTTTAATTAATGGGGTATTTTAGAAATACCCATTGTAAAGCCGATTGATTATATGACCACCCAAGATTTGGTACAACAAATCCGAAAAAAAAAGTCCTTTCTATGTATTGGACTTGATACGGACTTGGAGAAAATTCCTCCTCATTTATTACAAACGGGAGATCCTATTTTTGAATTCAACAAGGCAATTATCGATGCCACAAATCATTTGTGCGTGGCTTATAAGCCCAATACAGCATTTTATGAAGCCTATGGAATCCAAGGCTGGAAATCTCTGGAAAGAACCATTGAATATTTAAATAAGGAATACCCGGAGCAGTTCACTATTGCCGATGCAAAAAGAGGGGATATAGGAAATACTTCTACACGTTATGCCAAGGCCTTCTTTGAGGAATTAAATTTTGATTCCATTACCATTGCTCCATATATGGGTAAGGATTCTATAGAACCTTTTCTCAGTTTTGAAAACAAGCATACCATTTTATTGGCATTGACATCCAATACGGGTGCATTCGATTTTCAAACAAAAAAAATAGATGGTATTGAGTTATATAAGGAAGTGCTACAAATTTCAAAATCATACCAAGGGGCCCAAAAACTAATGTATGTAGTGGGGGCGACCAAGGCGGAGTATTTGACTGAAATTAGGAAAATAATCCCTGAAAATTTTTTATTGGTGCCCGGGGTAGGGGCCCAGGGCGGCAGTCTTCAAGAAGTCTGTAAGTTTGGAATAACGTCAGACATCGGTCTTTTGATCAACTCGTCCAGAGGAATCATATATGCATCCAAAGGTATGGACTTTGCCGAAGCCGCCAAGAAAAAGGCAAGTGACCTACAAGGCCAGATGCAAAAAGAAATGGAATCCAGGGATTTGCTTTAGACCAAATTTTCCAATGACTTTTGGATTTTTTGAGCCTTTTGCTCAAAAAATTCTGTCAATTTACTGTTGGAATATTTCATTTTGGATGCTTTGTCAACGAAGTTTTGATATTGATATTCCAACAGGGTAATAACGTCTGCTTTTGCGGCGATTGGGGTTACTGTTCCAACTTTACAATATTGCTTTTCCATAGTTAAAGTATTGTTCTTTCAAATATACGTTGACAATGCTTATTTGGATCATCCCGTACGTTGTCAAACAACTAATTATTAGGTAATTTGTCTTTTTTTTAACATTGTACATGTTAAAAAATCAAAAATATCGAAGTGGGTGGGTATTTTTTATAGAAATGGGAGGTTTCAATTATAAAAGAATATCTACATTGTGGGTCTTTGCCTAAATCAGGAAAAAAAGGGAACATTTTGTTAGGCCATACAACGTATAAAAACGATAACGCATTACCTTGGGTAACCTTCATTGATGGGGCAGGAGGTGTTTTCTCGACATGGAACAAGCAACTTCCCGAATTTAAACTTCTTTATAACATACTTGTAATAGAATTGAGGGAAATCGATACCAATTCAAATTCCTTGGTGAATTTGGATTTCGATACCGTTTCCAAGAGCATACTTTATGTTTTGGAGCTTAACAATATTGAGAGAACCCACATAGTAGGTTTTTCCCTAGGTACCATTTTTGTGAAGTATTTTGCATTGAAGTATTCCCGGAATGTCGAATCCGTAATCCTGTCAGGTGCGATAGCCAAAATAAATCGACGTCTTCGCTTTTTGTTCTGGATTCAGAACATGGTAAAGTCAGTATTTTCGTTTTCCTCACAATTTAGGTTTTTCTCTTATTTTCTTTTACCGAACAAGAATCACAAAGAGACTAGGTTATTTATAAGAAGTCAATCGATGAACTGGGACGAAGAGGAATTTTTTAAGTGGGCCGGGTTTACAAAAAAATTGAATCCAGTATTGAATTATTTGTATTCAGAGCAAACAGACGTTCCTTCTGTGTTTGTTATGGGTGAAGAGGACAAACTCTTTCTCCCGGAAGTAAAAAAAATGGCATCCCACAATCCCGATTCCTTACTTTTTATAATCCAGGATTGCGGCCATGTCGTCAATATGGAACAGGCCCTGCTTTTCAATAGGATGGTTATTGGGTATTTAACGGGATTTGAGGTGGCATCAAAGAACAATCGGGCTAAAATTAAGGTCAAAGAAGGCCTTATTTCTATGGAAAGGGATTCGTGGAAAAACAATCCGGTTTAAGAAAAATAGTTTTGGTCTTTGGAATGTAAAAGTATTCAAATAGTAGTCCTTAATCATTTATTTTAAAATAAAAAACCGGTGCTCCCACCGGTTTTTAACTAACTAACTCAAAAAATACTAACTCAAAAATTTGAAAAAATAAGAATTATCTTCATTGGTGATATCACCTATAGTAAACTGATTTATAAAATTTTAACGTAGAATAAATCGTTTTATTGTTGTGCCGATGGAATAAATAAAATTAATCCTGTAATGCAAAGACCCTACGAAGCAAATCTGTAGTTCTGGATGCAACATTATTACGTATTTCTTTCTCTTCAAGGGCAATCATGGTAAAGACGCCATCAAGGGCTTCTTGGGTAACATAATCCGTCAAATCTGGATTAACGTCATTTGTTAGGGGAATGGCATTATATCTGTTGATTAAATTACTCCATATTTGGTCTGCCCCTACTTTCTCGAAGGATGATTGGATTACGGGATTGAATTTATCGTAGAGTGCGGTTCTGGTCCTTTGGGTCAAATAGGTAGTAGCGGCTTTATCATCGCCCAAGAGTATTGCTTTGGCGTCGTTAAAGCTCATACCTTTTACGGCATCGATGAATATAGGGGTCGCCTCGGAAACCGCATCTTCAGCAGCTCTATTCAATACCCTAAGTCCTTCATCGGCCAAGTTTCCCAGACCTATGTCCCGCAGCGTTTTGTCGACCTTGCGAAGTTCTTCTGGCAATAAAATCTTGACGAGCTCATTTTTAAAGAAACCGTCAGTCTTTGTAAGTTTACTTACCTGATCAGAAATTCCTTTTTCAAGGGCAGCCTTAAGGCCATTTGCAATTTCTGCATTTCCCAAGGTGGTTCCAGAAGGTAATTGATTGACCACTTGTTGTAATTCATTACAGGAAACCATAAAGAATACGAGCACAATTATTCCAATTTTTTTAGTCATCATTAGATATTAATGGAGGTTTAAATGGTTTACGAGAAAATAACGGTTTTATTGTTGTACACCATTGTTTTTCTAAGTACATGAAGTTTAACGGCCCTCGACAGGACAATTTTTTCCAAATCGCGTCCCTTATTTATAAAGTCGGGAATAGTGTGCATATGCGAAACAGGGGCAACGTCCTGCTCAATTATGGGGCCTGCATCGAGTTCCTCTGTTACATAATGGCTAGTGGCCCCTATAATTTTAACGCCTCTTTCAAAAGCTGCATGGTAGGGTTTGGCTCCCGCAAACGCAGGTAAAAATGAATGATGGATGTTAATTATTTTATTGGGATAAAGATCAATTAATGAACTACTGATAATTTGCATGTACCTGGCCAACACAATAAAATCTACTTCGTATCCTTTGAGAAGTTCTATTTGTCTTTTTTCGCTTGCATCACGGTTTTCTTTATTGAAGGGCACATGATGAAAGGGTACGGCGAATTGATCGGCTATATATTTCAAATCTGGATGATTGCTCAGTATAAATGGTATTTCAACAGCGAGCTCGCCAGAATTGAATCGGCTTAATATATCATAAAGACAATGATTGTACTTGGAGACAAAAAGTGCCATTTTAGGTTTTTTCATGTCGGTATGTAAACTCCAGTGCATTTGATACCTAGTTGCCAGTTCCGTATCGAATTTTTTCTGAAGTTCTTCTATATCAATGGATTCAAAATCACTTTCCAAACGCATAAAAAAGACGTTTGCAGATTTATCCACATGTTGGTCTAGATAAACAATGTTGCCTTTTTGGGAATGAATAAAACTGGTAACTGAACTTATAATACCTTTTTGGTCGGGACAGTTGATTAATATAATGATTTTCAAAACAGGGATTTTAAAAATCAAAAATAAGTTATTATGTAACAGACAGGGAACTTAATTGTAGTTTCGTTTGCCCTAATTGCGTACCAAATATGTGATATTATGGAATTATTTAATGGAAACCTTCCACTTTCTGTAATACTTTCTAAAGCTTTTTAATTCTGACCTTAGCAGGTTTATATATTCTGTCTCCTTTACCCCGTCTTTTTCCAGTCCAAGGCAATAGGAATTGATATTCCTGATCATGATGTTAATGAAGGAAACGTTTTGCAATCGTTCAGAAGTGGAACGTGACGATTCTACCATTGCAATTTTTTGTGGAATTAGGATAGCATCGGTTAAAATGGAATTGGCGATGATATCCCTTAGACTGTTACTTTCGTATAATCTCAAAAGGTCTTTGTTAAAGGATACATAGGAGGCTATTTCCCGACACGTACGGCAAAGTTCCAAGGCTTTTCTATAAACTGGAATATTTCTAAGATTTTTCTGGGACATGATAAGTATATTAATCGTATACTTTTATAAAATTACTACAGGTAATTCTTATTTGTCTTTTGATTATGAATCAAATTTTTTAAATTACTTTACATTCGAAAATATAATTGGCAAAAAAATTATGGATATAAAGATAGATAAACTTAATTGGAAAATTCTTGAAAAACTACAGGGAAATGCCAGGGAATCCTTCGCAAATATTGGGAGGTCCATAGGTTTAACGGCACCTGCGGTTGGGGAAAGAGTCAAAAAGATGGAAGATTTGGGAATAATAACTGGGTATCATGCTAAAGTTTCCCATTCCCTTACCGGACATCAGTTAAAGGCCATTATAACATTAAGGGCCTTCATGGGCAAACTCAAGCCATTTTTGGCGATGGTGGATTCCTTTGATGAAGTGGTGAACTGCTACAGAATTACAGGAAATGAGAACATTGTTATGGAAGTAGTCTTAAAGGACCAGTTCCATTTGGAAAAATTTATTGATAAATTAATTCAATATGGGGAAACCAGGACCAATATCGTACTTTCCCAAGTGATTTCAAATGCTCCCATGAGTCCGGTACGGAAAATGGAAATACCTTATTAAAATATATTCTGATCAGTATTGTGATCAATTATTAATTTGGCCTTAAATTTTGGCTAGATTATTGTTGTAGATTTAAGTATGAAAAAAATAATATTTCTGATTTTATTGGTTGTGCCTTTGGCCGTTTTTTCACAACAACTAAAAATCGTCAAAGGGACCATCAATGATAGTTTGGCCATTAAAGGCGAAGGAGGTGATGCGGAGACTTTTTCTTTATACCTTCCATCGAATTTCAATATGTCACAGGCTTGGCCAGTCCTTTTTCTTTTTGACATGCAAGGGAGTAGTAGGGCTGTCTTATCCATGTTTTCGTCTGCTGCTGAAAAGGAAGGTTATATTCTCGCGAGTTCCAATGATTTAAAGGACACCTTAAGTCTTTCACAAAATGTCTTGATAGCCAATAGAATGCTCAATACGGTATATGACATGATTCCTATACATAAGGAAAGAGTGTACGTGGGAGGTATAGGAGACGGTGGAAGGTTTGCTACCTTGGTGCCTACATTTATAAAGGATATCAAAGGTGTTCTTTCCTGCGGCGCCGCATTAGCGAATACGGAGGTACTTACACGAAAAAACATGTTTTACTTTATTGGAATAGCCGGTCGATCTGACTATAATTACAGGGAGCTCCAGGAAAGTAAAAAGGTACTGGATAATCTTAAATTTCCCAATTTATTGCTGTTTTTTGAAGGGGGACATCAGTGGGCTCCCGTTGATGAAACTGCCATTGCGCTTAGGTCTTTTACACTGTCTGAAATGGCCAAAGGTACTGTTCCCAGAAATGACAGCTTGGTCAATGAGTATTACCAAAATTCTTTAATAAGGGCTAATGAACTACTATCCAATGATAAGCCGCTGTTGGCCGAAAATGTCTTGGATAACGCCACACAAGTCTATAATCCTTTTGGGGATTTGGATTCTCTAAAAACATCCAAAAAAATACTTAGAAGGAGTAAAACCTACAGGTCTAAAAAGCGCTTACAGGAGAATTTCTTTTTAAAGGAAACCTTGACCAAGGAGGATTATGGATACTATTTGGAAGAGGATATTTTGACCTATAATTATAATAATTTGGGATGGTGGAACTTTCAAATGTCCGAATTGGACAAAATGGACAAGAGTGGTAATGAATTTGAAAAACGGATGGCAAGCAGGCTTCGAGGATTCTTGAATGCGTTGATATCGGATAATCTCAATATCATTGCAACCGATAAGCAAGTTGATTTGGAGGCTCTGAACTTTTTGTACCAGTTGAAGACCATTACCGAACCAAAAAATCCCGAAAATTATCTAAAGGTGATTTCCTACAGTGCCCTTGTTGAGGACTTTGGTACCGGAATTTTCTATCTGGAGGAATTATTGAAAACGGGATATGACAATATAGAAGAGCTTTACGGGTTGGAAAATACCGCGCTGTTTAGAATTACCCCAGAGTTTAATGCCATTGTTTACAAGTATTTAAAAAATGCCCGGTATAAGAGTATTGAAGAGCAATAGTTTTTTAAAAGCTGTCATCAAACGGTACCTTAATCTTTTCACAAGAAAAATCATATGGTATTTTTGAAAAAAAATAGAACGATGTATCGATTAATGGTCCTGATTTTGCTTTCAATTGGTATGTTTAGCACCTGTAAGGAAGCAAAGAAATATCACGATGAAAAACCAAATTTGGTCGCCGAGGCTCCTACGGATAAGATTGCCGATATCCTGGCCCACCAGCAGAAACTAAATGAGGAATTCAAAGACCCAGACGTGTCACCCTTACCGGATAGGTTTCGAAAGGATTTTAAGGGACTTGATTTTTTCGCACCGGATACCAATTATGTAATCGATGCCGATTTTATAAGGACCCCGGATGCAGTGCCTTTTATGATGCCCACCACCACTGATAGGAAATCAGAAGAAGTGGTCTACGCCAAGGTGAAATTCGAGCTTCATGGAAAACTTTTTGAACTGGAGGTTTACCAGAACGCTGAACTCATACAAGAAAATGGGTACGAGGATTATCTGTTTCTTCCCTTTACGGATTTAACAAACGGGGAGGAAACCTATGGTGGTGGCAGGTATCTGGATGTAAGGATTCCTAATGGCAACAGGATTACCATCGATTTTAATAAAGCCTATAATCCATATTGTGTATACAACAAAAAATATTCCTGCCCCTTGGTGCCTGCAGTAAATCACATGGATACTAGAATACTGGCCGGGGTCAAGAATTTTGATAAAAAATAAAACCCGGTGGAACCACCGGGTTTTATTCTATTAACTTAAACAAAAATCAATTAGTCCTTATTTTTTCGATAACTAGAAAGAATATATAGCTGCAAGGGCAAAAGAGGATAAGCTGTTGGTAGTTCCTCCATTACTATCAAAGAAAGGTTCGTTATCCTTTCCAAAGCTGTCCAAACGGATTTCTGGCTTAATTATTAAATTTTCTTTTGTATAACTTCCAGTTAAGGTAAGGGCTGTAACAGGAACATCGTCAAAACCATCCGCTGTGTATGCAAAATATTCACCTCTTAGTCCAATCGCAAAACTATCCGATGTAGTTATTTGTGGGTAAATGGCTGCTCCATAGAATCCGCTATTCGTTTGTGAATTGTCATTATATGCAGCATTTATACCAAAGAAAAAGCTATCGGAAAGGTCAAAACCTCCTGTATAGTCGATTTCGAAACCAAGTCCTCCCGCAACTTCGCTACCACCATCGTAATAAACATTGATAAATTGACCATAAAGACCTAATTGTCCGCCTAGGGCATAAACGCCTGACCCGCTAATATCATTGGTATCCCAAGGGTTGGTAATGGCAAGCATTAAACTTACGTCATCTGAAAAAGCGAAATCAGCCTTGGCACCAAGATGTGAAAAGGGACCGTTTGAAAACAAGTAAGAAACACTATAATTGAAGTTTGCTGCTGGTGCAATAACTTCATACCCTACCCAAGTATTGAAACGACCTATGGTTAAGGTAGTTTTGTCGGAAACATTCCAATAAGCATAAGCCTGGTTGATGATTCCATTTAAAACATCATTGTTGAAGGTAGCTTCTGTACCCCTTGGTCCGAAAACCAAGTCCACAACGACTCCTGTTTTTCCCATGTCGTACGTCCCTATTAAATTTGCCATACCTAAAGCAAATCCTGTTTGATTTGCAAATGAAGTTGGGGTTGCAGTTGTAGCATTACCACCATCTTTGAATGTTGTCCTGTAATAAGCATCAATGGATCCGCTCAAGGTAAACTTTGAACCGCTTTCCTCTTCTTGTGCTATTACGAAAACAGCTGAAAAAAGTGCCAATGTTGACAAAACAATATTTTTTACGAATTTTGTATTTATAATCTGTTTCATATGTTTAGAATTTAAATCCTTCTAGGATTAATTTTAAGTGAATAGTTGTAAATAAAAGTGAAAAGGTTATGTAACGGAGCGTTTGGCAGAACGCTCCGTTTTTTTATTCTTTCTAATGTTGGTTCATTCTGAAGTCGGGATAGGCATCCATTCCATGTTCGTGAATGTCAAGACCTTCCAATTCTTCTTCTCTTGAAACCCTAAGACCAAGGGTAGCTTTCAATACGCCAAGGATGATACCTGCGCTTACAATACAAAAGGCTCCAATTATCAATACACCATATAATTGGGTCAACAATTGATCGATACCTGCTTTGCTTCCAAAAATACCTACGGCCAAGGTTCCCCAAATACCACAAATCAAGTGTACGGCAATCGCACCAACGGGATCATCCAGTTTTAATTTGTCGATCAAGGCAACCCCAAACACGATAAGTATACCAGCTAAGAATCCAATGACGACTGCTTCGTTTGGAGACATTAAATCGGCTCCTGCAGTGATACCCACCAAGCCTCCTAGGATACCGTTAAGAAACATGGTAAGGTCAAGATTCTTGTAAAGAATGGTTGAGGTAATCATGGCGCCAAAACCACCGGCGGCGGCGGCCAAACTTGTAGTGACCAATACTAAGGAAGTCAATTCTGGATCTGCAGAAAGTACGGAACCTCCGTTGAATCCAAACCATCCCAACCAAAGGATCAAAACCCCAGCTGTGGCCATTGGTATGCTATGGCCAGGTATGGCGTTTGGCTTACCGTCCTTTCCAAACTTCCCTATTCTGGAGCCTAATAAAGTAACCGCGACCAAAGCTGCCCATCCACCCACGGAGTGTACCAAAGTTGAACCGGCAAAGTCATAGAATCCCCAGGAATCCAAGAATCCTCCACCCCATTTCCACGCACCAACGATTGGGTATACCAATCCTACGTAAACTATCGTGAAAATCATGAAGGAACCTATTTTGATTCGCTCAGCAACGGCTCCCGAGACAATGGTTGCCGCTGTAGCGGCGAACATCCCTTGGAAAAGAAAATCTGTCCACCATGTGTAGCCACCATCGGCGTAATCAGGGGTCATGCCTCCTTCCGGTGCAGCGATACCAAATCCTGCGAATTTTAATATTCCGGTGTCCCCATCCTCAAAACCGGGGTACATTAGGTTAAACCCAAAGGCGTAATATAGAAGTAAACCTCCCGTTATGATGAATATGTTCTTAAATAAAATGTTGATCGTATTTTTTTGTCTGGTTAAACCAATTTCCAAAAAGGCAAAACCTGTATGCATGAAGAACACCAATGCGGTTGCCAACATCATCCATACGTTATTCGCTGTAAATAATCCTGCGTCCATTTTTTTAAGTTTTAGTTAGTTGTTTTTTTAGTTGATACCTGCTTGACCGCTTTCTTTTGTCCTAATTCTATATGCTTCGATAACATCGGACACAAATATTTTACCGTCCCCTACATTACCAGAATAGGCTGTTTCCAAAATGGTGTTCACGGTTTTTTGTGCAAATTCATCGGATACAACAATGGTGAGATATCTTCTTTGAATGTCTGTAGTACTATAGGAAATACCCCGATATACATGACCTTGTTTTTCGTTCCCAACTCCTGTTACATCCCAGTAACTAAAGAAATTGACCTCTATTTGATGTAACGCCTCTTTGACTTCATCAAACTTGGATTTTCTGATAATTGCCTCGATTTTTTTCATTGTACTAATTGTTTTAGATGGCTCAAATGTATGTTAAAAAAATTAACACCCCTTCTTTTTTGGGGGTATGCGCCATATTTTTATAATTATAATAATTAACCCCCCTAAAAATTACAGGTATGAATATTTAGATGATGTTATTTTGTGAATTTGAACAGGGGAAGGCAAACGAAATAGCTAATTTTTGATAATAACGCAGCAAAACGTTACTTTCTAATGAGAATTGTTTAAAAAACAATTAAAAGATAAAAAAATGTTTAATAAATGTAAATTAAAGAGGGTGCTGTTAAGATTATAACAACTTGCAGAGGTAAAGCCCCAAGGCAATGGCAAGGATGCCTATAAAAATACTTAGTCCAAGATATACGGACATATACAAAATTGAATGTTCCTTAAGAAGTATATGGCTTTCCAGTGCAAATGTGGAGAACGTAGTAAAACCACCGCAAAAACCGGTTGCCAACAATAGCATTTGGTTTTGTGATAGGTAATTGTTCCTTAAGGATAGCCCGATAAGTAGACCTATGATAAAGCAGCCTAAAATATTTACAAGAAAAGTGCCTAAGTAAAAGTTGGGGTAGTGTGAATTTAGGGTCTTGGAAATTAGATATCGTAAAAAACTTCCAATGCCACCACCTAAAAATATCAGCAAAAACTGTTTCATCCGTTCAATTTCATTACTTCTAAAATGTCAGATGCAATTCGCCAATAAACATCTCGTTTGGTTTTAAGACTTGTAAGGGTCTTATTCAATACCTAACAAAGATAAAAACTAAACGGCTTTTTTGTAGTTTGAAGTAATGAGATTAATTGGATAAATTACGGACTGGTTTTCCTCAGAAACCATCTTTGTAGGTCTTTTCGACTTTTTGCTTGCGTTTTGTAAGCTTGCGATGACCATGGCCACGTTCAGTGTAATAAGTACCAATAAAATTATAAAGAATGTCATCATAATATTTGCCCCTTATAGATGAATAACGCAAAATTACGTTATTTGGTATATTATACGTGAAAAACCGGGCTTTTGTTGTGAAAACGTTAATTATTGTGGTGTACGTAAAATTAACGTTAATTCTTAAGTAAATACTTAATGCAGAAAAGTATAATTATGAATAATATAAAGAATATTCCCACCCATTTAACTCCTTTATAATTCTTTTGATGCAATTTTAGGTCCTTTTTGTACATGAATATGGTGATTATAAAAAAAGTAACGGCAAAAAGAATCGCAAAAACAATTTGTCCCGTGCTGAACATAATTTCTATTTTTATGCAAAGCTAAATTAAAACTCAAGATGTTTCATGAAATGCCCTTTAACTAAATACACACCTATTAAATTTTGGGCCGTACATCCTACCATAAAGAACTAAAAACTATAACAAATGAAAAGTAAGATAAACGCCGTACAATTATTCCATGAATCTTTTGGACTTGGAGTCTCGCCGGTAATGCGGGCAGATTTGGGAAAAACAAAAAACCAATTGCGTTTTAATTTGATGGACGAGGAAAATAAGGAATACCTAGAGGCTGCCTCAAATAACGACCTTGTGGAGGTTGCCGATGCCCTTGGGGATATGTTGTATATTCTTTGCGGAACCATTTTGGAACATGGAATGCAGCATAAAATAGAGGAAGTTTTTAACGAAATCCAACGGAGTAACATGAGCAAATTGGGTAAGGACGGGAAACCTATTTATCGTGAAGACGGAAAGGTGCTAAAAGGTCCCAATTATTTTAAACCGGATATAGCTTCCATTTTGGAAAATTAAAAAAGGGCCTTGAAGCCCTTTTTTATTAGTTGTTGATCTTAAAGCGCCAACCGTATTTGTCTTCGGATTTATTGTACTGTATGTCCGTAATCAATTTTTTCAATTTGGAGGCATAGCTATTTTCCAGTTCCGGAAGGTCAAAATCGGTTCCTTTGTAGCCAAAGGCAGAAATGGGCGAAATTACGGCGGCCGTCCCAGCCCCAAACATTTCCTTCAAAGAACCGTCCTTGGCAGCATTGACCACTTCGGTTACCGTAATTTTCCGCACTTCGGTAGGAATATTGTTGTCCTTTGCTATTTCCAAAATACTTTTTCTTGTAATGCCATCCAAGATTCTATCGCTGGTGGGTCCTGTTATCAAGGTATCGTTGATACGAACAAAAATGTTCATCGCACCGGCTTCCTCAATGTATTCATGTTCCGTGTCGTCTGTCCAGATAACCTGATTGTACCCTTTTTCAATGGCCAATTGGGTAGGGTAGAACTGTCCCGCATAATTTCCTCCAGCCTTGGCAAACCCTACACCACCATTGGCGGAACGGGAGTAGGTCTGCTCTATCAATACCCTTACCTTTCCCGAAAAATAGGAACCAGACGGGGCACAGGCTATTATGAATTTATATTCGTCTGCCGGGGATGCATGAAAGCCATTTCCCGAAGCGAACATAAAAGGTCTAATATATAAGGAGGAGCCTTCTTTTGTTGGGATGAAATCGCTGTCCAACTGCAATAAGGTGGTAAGGCCCTCCATGAAATATTCCTCTGGCAATTCCGGTATGGCAAGTCGCTTAGCGGATATGTTGAGCCGTTTTTGGTTATCCAAAGGTCTAAACAAGAATATATCCCCATTCTCATCCTTATAGGCCTTCATGCCTTCAAAAATGGCCTGTCCATAATGGAAGACCTTCGCCGAAGGATCTAACATGATAGGTTGATAGGGCATAATTTTTGGAGCTTGCCATGCCCCGTCCTTATAATCACAGACCAACATATGATCCGTGTAAACAGACCCAAATTTAAGATTGTCAAAATCGACTTGGTCTAATTTAGAGGTCTTTGCCCTTTCTATACTAATGTTCACGTTTTTTGTTTCTACGCTCATTCCAAAATATTCTTTAATAAATTAAAATTAATCAAATATCTGCACAGCAACTTCTTTTTTAGTCTAAAATTGAGCAGTTTTGTAGTAGGATATCAATTTTTGAAAAATATGAAAGGTTTTAACATTTTGCTTGTGTTTTTATTGATGGGTTTTTGGTCCATCGGTCAGGAAAAAGAACCAAACACGGATAAATCAAATATATTCGGTGTGTGGGTGGATGAAACAAACGTTGGTACTACCAATGAAATGATGTCGATTTATGACGGTTTAAGCACGAACGATACCTTAAATACCAAATTCGTTGGTAAAGTAAAGGAAGTATGCCAGGCCAAGGGCTGTTGGATGAAGGTAGCGCTTTCAAATGGTAATGAAGCTATGGTGAGGTTTAAGGACTATGGTTTTTTTATGCCGAAGAATATCGCTGGCAAGGAGGTGGTAGTGGATGGAATTGCGTTTGTAGAGGAAATGAGCGTGGAAGATCAGAAACACTACGCGAAGGATGCCGGTGCTGGCCAAGAGGAGTTGGCCAAGATAACCATGCCCAAAAAGACCTATGGTTTTGAGGCAAGTGGGGTTCTTATCAAGAACTAGTTTGGAAAGGGAAATTATTGTTACGGCCGATGGTTCCAAGACCATCCAAATAAAAGGTTGGAACGAACAGTACCATTCCAAGCATGGGGCCATACAGGAGGCCTACCATGTCTTTATTAAAAACGGCCTGAATTTATTTGAACACCAAGAAATTTCAATTATGGAAATTGGCTTTGGTACGGGCCTCAATGCCTTCATTACACTTCTTGAGGCGTCAAAAAGGGACTTGAGGATTCAATATGTTGGTGTGGAGGCCTACCCTGTAAGTGATTTGGAAATCAGTCAATTGAATTATGTTGAAGAACTGGATGCCCTAAAAAACCGTAAGGGTTTTGAAAAATTGCACAGCTCTCCTTGGGAAGAAACCACCATGATCACCCAGGATTTTTATATTAAAAAGGTTCAAAAGGACTTTAAGGAAATCCAGTATTCAAATGGATTCGATTTAGTTTATTTCGATGCTTTTGGAGCTCGGGTACAACCAGAACTTTGGACAGAAGCTATATTCCGTAAAATGTTCAAAGCCCTAAAAATAAATGGTGTTCTCGTCACCTATGCCGCCAAGGGCAGTGTGAGAAGGGCGATGCAGGAGGTGGGTTTTCAAGTGGAGCGTCTTCCCGGACCGCCCGGTAAAAGGGAAATGCTTAGGGCGAGAAAAGTGAATTCGTAGAAATGGGTTCAGTTAATTTGTCTTAAAAACCACTTACCTATGTTAAATCCAAATTAAACATACATAGGGCCTTAGGGGAAAACAATATCTTTGGTACATGAAGATATTAATAACAGGAGCGACAGGATTGGTTGGTAAGGAATTGGTATCTCAATGTCATGCCAAAGGTCATGTGGTTCACTTTTTGACCACTAGTAAGAACAAATTGGAATCCAGGTCCGATTTTAAAGGGTTTTATTGGAACCCTGGCAATGGTGAAATTGACATCCGGTGTTTTGACGGTGTATCGGCCATCATAAATTTGGCCGGGGCGAGCATCTCCAAAAGATGGACGTCCAAGTACAAGAAACAAATCATGGACAGTAGGATTGATTCGTTGGCTACGTTGCGAAAGGCTTTGGGCAATCTTCCCAATCACAACATCACCACTATGATATCCGCTTCTGCCATAGGTATTTATCCAGATTCCTTATCCAATTATTATGAGGAAAGCGAGGATGCTATTGACAATAGCTTTCTAGGGGAAGTGGTAGCTGCTTGGGAAGAAAAGGCCAATGAATTTAAGAATCTGGGAATGTTGGTTTCTAAGATTAGGATTGGTTTGGTATTGTCCGATAGGGGGGGCGCCTTGCCTCAAATGGCGAAACCTGTCAGGTATTATGCCGGTGCGGCCTTCGGTTCTGGACAGCAGTGGCAATCGTGGATACACGTATCTGATCTGGCCAGGATTTTTCTCTTCGCAATGGAAAATGAACTGGAAGGGACCTACAATGGAGTTTCACCAAATCCCGTCACAAATAATAGATTGATAAAGGAAATCGCACGGGTTCTAAACCGGCCTTTGTTTTTGCCAAACATACCTGAAGGGGTAATGAAGCTCATTCTTGGGGAAATGAGTTATTTGCTCTTTGCGAGCCAACGGGTAAGCAGTAAAAAAATTGAAGAGGAAGGATTTATTTTTGAATATCAGAATATCTGTTCCGCCTTGGAAAATATTTATGGGGAAAAGGAATCGAACTCTAAGATATCCAATGATATATCAAAGGAATATGCGTCATAAACCTTTTGTTGCACATATTCGAAATATGTAAATCCGCTTTTGGCGGATTTTTTTGTAAAGTTTGGTGACATTTTGACATTTTTAAAGATTTGGCAGTACTTTTGCCGACTCATTTTCTAAGTTTAAACAAGTATTGAACATGAGCAAGAAAAATAAGACCGAACATATCGAAGAAGAACTTTCCCAAGAACAAGTATTGGAGCATGAAGTGGACAACGAGGAGATGCATGCCGAGGAGGTTAAAGAAGAGGAAATTGAAATGACCGAAGAAGAACGTTTAAAAGAGGAATTGGGTAAGGAGAAGGATAAGTTCTTGAGACTTTTTGCCGAATTTGAAAATTATAAGAAAAGAACATCCAAGGAGCGCATGGAGTTGTTCAAAACCGCAGGGCAGGAAGTAATAGTGTCCCTTCTACCGGTATTGGATGATTTCGATAGGGCTTTAAAGGAGCTTTCCAAATCTGAGGATACGGAAATGTTCAAGGGGGTGGAATTGATCAAGGTAAAGTTTAGGGAAACCTTAAAATCCAAAGGCTTACAGGAGGTTGAAGTAAGTGTAGGGGATGCTTTTGATGCAGAAATCCATGAGGCCATTACCCAAATCCCGGCACCCGAAGATCATATGAAGGGAAAAATTATCGATGTGATTGAAAAAGGCTTCAAGCTGGGCGATAGAATTATAAGACATCCAAAAGTGGTTGTTGGAAACTAATCAAATTGTATGAAGGAAGATTATTACGAAGTACTTGGTATCAGTAAAAGTGCCTCCGCTGCCGAAATAAAAAAGGCATATAGAAAAAAGGCATTGCAATACCATCCAGATAAAAATCCGGGTGATGCCAAGGCGGAAGAGATGTTCAAGAAATCTGCCGAAGCCTATGAAGTCCTGAGTGACCCCAACAAAAAGGCAAAATATGATCAATTTGGTCATGCTGCTTTTGAAGGAGGCGGTTTTGGAGGAGGAGGAATGAACATGGACGATATTTTCAGCCAATTCGGAGATATATTCGGCAGTGCCTTTGGTGGAGGCGGATTTAGTGGGTTTGGCGGTTTTGGCGGTGGTGGCCAGCGCAGGGTGAAAGGAAGCAACCTTCGCATCCGTGTAAAGCTTACCTTGGACGAGATAGCCAATGGGGTTGAGAAAAAAGTCAAGGTAAGAAGGAAGATACAGGCTGAAGGTGTTACCTATAAAACATGTACTACATGCAATGGCCGCGGACAGGTAACAAAAATCCAAAATACCATATTGGGAAGGATGCAAACAGCTGCAACATGTAGTACCTGTGGTGGAAACGGTCAAATTTTAGATGGTAGGCCTGGGGATGCAGATGCCCAAGGCTTAAAAATATCGGAAGAAACCGTGTCCATAAACATTCCGGCCGGAGTAGAAGAAGGAATGCAATTAAAAGTGCCCGGAAAAGGTAATGATGCTCCAGGAAACGGTATTCCAGGAGATTTATTGGTGGCCATTGAAACGCAGGAGCATGAGACATTAAAGCGGGAAGGGGACAATCTACACTACGATCTTTATATCAGCATAACGGATGCCATCCTAGGTACTTCAAAAGAAATTGACGCTGTAGGCGGAAAAGTGAGAATTAAATTGGAACCCGGAATCCAATCTGGTAAAATACTAAGATTACGGGGAAAGGGCATATCCAGCCTTAATGGGTATGGTAGTGGGGATCTGTTGGTACATGTTAATGTGTGGACGCCCAAAGAATTGAACAAGGAACAAAGAGACTTCTTTGAACGTATGCAGGGCAATGAAAATTTTGAACCAAAACCAGAAAAATCCGATAAATCGTTTTTTGAAAAAGTGAAGGATATGTTCTCTTAATCGGGAAAATATTTGGTGTTTAAATAAAAAACGTATATTTGAAACAATATTGGGTAACCAATATTAATTTTCTTTTTCATAGCAATTTTTTTCCCATCCTTGATTCTATTGAGGGTGGGTTTTGTTTTTAGGATATTTTGTAATCACGTTCCTATATATTTTTCTTAGAAAAAATGTGCCATGAAATGGCCCATGGAAAACTGCACATCGACTGGGACAATTATTGTCGAATAACATGTGGCCTATTAAGTCCAATAATTATTAATGGATGAAAACAATTCAATATCTTTGAACAAATTGCTTGCATGAATCATATTTTGGTCGCAAATAAGGTCTCCAAAAGGTACGGTGACCACACTGCTTTGCAAAATGTTTCCATAGAAATCCCTAAAAACAGTATTTATGGTTTGTTAGGCCCCAACGGGGCAGGTAAGACTACGTTGATACGGATTATCAATCAGATTACATATCCTGACCAGGGAGCGGTGTTTTTTGAGGGAGAGCCATTGAAAAGCGAACATATTGCCCAAATAGGATATTTACCAGAAGAAAGGGGCCTTTACAAGAGTATGAAAGTGGGCGAGCAGGCGCTTTATTTGGCCCAGCTTAAGGGTTTGTCCAAAAACGATGCGAAGCAGCGGTTAAAGTATTGGTTCGACAGGCTCGATATTGGCGATTGGTGGCACAAGAAAATCCAAGAACTTTCCAAAGGTATGGCGCAGAAGATACAGTTTATCGTTACCGTACTTCATGAGCCCAAGCTTTTGATCTTTGACGAACCGTTCAGTGGATTCGACCCAATAAACGCCAGTATAATAAAGGATGAAATCCTAAAACTAAGCGAAAATGGTACCTCTATCATTTTTTCAACGCACAGAATGGAATCCGTTGAGGAATTGTGCGAGTATATCGCCCTCATCCATCGATCGGAAAAGATATTGGACGGAAAACTATCGGATATCAAGCAGGCCTTCAAAAAAAATATTTTTAAGGTGGGTATAGAAGCTTCGGCCCCGTCATTATTATTGCAACAATTGGAAGGAAGTTTCACAATTTTGGAATCCGAGATTGCTAAAAATCAATTGGATTTTTCGGTACAACTTCCAAATGGCAGATCCAATGAATTGTTACATTTTTTAGGAACTCAGGGAACCATAAAGAATTTCACGGAAACAATTCCTTCAGCCAATGAGATTTTTATCAGAACCGTAGAAAAACAAGGTATTGTTCATGAGTAAACTATCATTAATCATAAAAAGGGAATATTTAGCGAAGGTCAGGAACAAGTCCTTTGTCATCATGACGTTTTTGAGTCCTTTTTTAATGGTGGGTATGATTGTCCTTATCGCTTATCTAACAAAGCTCAATGACAATGAAAAAAGAATAATAGCAGTATTGAACGAAAGCGATTTTTTTGACAATGAGTTTATCACCTCAGAAAGTACTTCTTTTGTGAAGTTTAGGGATATCTCTTTGGCACAGGCAAAGGATTCTACAATGAGCATGGGTTATTACGGCCTGGTATATTTGCCCAATGAGTCTAATCTGGAGAAGGTAAGCCAGCGTTCTTTCTTTTATAGCAAGGATGCTCCCAGCACCAATACGTTGGAGCGATTGGAACGAATTTTCAAGGAACGCTTGAAACAGGAAAGACTAAGGGAATTTGGTATTTCTGCAAGTGAATATGCAGAAATGGATAGCGAATATGAACTTAACATTTCCACTTTTGACGGTGAACACAACCTTAAGGGAATCAATGAGATAAAAGCGATCATTGGTGGAGGTTTTGGATACTTGATCATGATGTTCATTATTATCTATGGAGGCTTTGTAATGCGCAGCGTTATTGAGGAAAAGACCAGTAGGATCATTGAGGTCATAATCTCTTCGGTAAAACCTTTTCAGTTGATGCTGGGTAAAATTATAGGGACATCATTGGCGGGTATTACCCAATTTGGTATTTGGATCCTATCTGGGGGTATTTTGTTAGTAGTTTCCATGGCTATTTTTGATATGGACCCAGCAGATCTTTCTCGAGGAAGTGCCGGTCCGGCAATGGGTGGCGCTCCAAATCCCATCATGGCTTCATCGGATTCGGATATGCTTTTGTACGCCCAGGAAATTATGAATATACCTTGGGTTCTTTTGGTATTCTTTTTTCTGGTTTATTTTATTTTGGGATATTTAATCTATAGCTCCATATATGCGGCCATTGGCGCCGCTGTTGACAACGAAACGGATACCCAACAATTTATCTTTCCAATCATTCTACCTTTAATGTTGGCCATATATGTGGGTTTCTTTTCGGTATTTAGCAATCCGCACGGACCAATTGCCGTGGGTTTTTCCTTGTTTCCCTTAACATCTCCTATTGTTATGATGATGCGACTTCCAGGTGGAATCGGGGAAGGTGGTGTTCCCTTGTGGCAGTTGGCCACCTCAATTTTGATATTAATATTTACCTTTATTGGAATCGTATGGCTGGCAGCGAAAATTTATAGGGTAGGCATTCTAATGTACGGTAAGAAACCTAGCTATAAAGAGTTGTTTAAATGGCTTAAATACTGAAAATGGCCCAAGAGGACAAGGAAAAAATAAAGGAGATTATCGAGGAAGACATTTGGGGTTCAATAAAGGAATTTCTTGACCTTGGGTTCCATTATACTTCAGGGGATAGCTCTATTCATATTACTATTGGCAATCTTTTACTTATAACTATTGCCTTTATAATTACCAGTTTTATACTCCAATGGGTGCGCAGGTTTTTCACAAGAAAAATGGAAACTGATGACAAACTTAAGTTTATCAGCATCTTCAAGTTCATAAAGTATCTAGTATACATCGTGGTGATACTATTTACCATGAGCGCAGCAGGAATTGACATTACCATACTTATAACAGCTTCCGCAGCATTGTTCGTTGGTTTAGGCCTGGCCTTACAGGATTTGTTTCAGGATATCATTGGTGGCATTTTTATCATTGTGGATAAATCGCTAAGGGTAGGGGATATTATAGAGGTTGATGGAAAAGTTGGTAAGGTTTTCGAAATAAAACTTCGCACCACAAGGGCGATTACAAGGGACGATAAAATTATCATTATTCCTAATCATCATTTTATCAGTGATATTGTTTACAACTATACTCAGAACCACAAGACAACAAGGGAAAGCGTTAAAGTGGGCGTTGCCTATGGTAGTGATGTACAATTGGTAACAAAAATATTGGAGGGTTTGGTAAAGGAGCAAAGAGGAGTGCTAAAAAGCCCTAAACCCTTTGTTATTTTTGAGGATTTTGGGGACTCTGCATTGCTTTTTTCCCTTAACTTTTTCATTAGCGATAGTTTCTCAGATCCTAGGATAAAAAGTGAATTACGTTACAAAATCGATGCTGCCTTTAGAAAAAACAATATAACCATACCCTTTCCACAAAGGGATGTTCATATTTATCAACAAACCCCTTTTCAGCACAGCAATGCACAAACAGATACCAAGCAATGATGGGCAAGTATAGTCGGGCCCTATTTTTAATGATTTTTGTAAATTTTACATTTTTGGGGCAAACACCAGATGTATTTAGGGCAGAATATATGTTGATGCCGGAAAATAGGGCCGGGGTTGAAACATCGAGAATCAAATTACTGGCGAACGTTCCCATAGCCGTGCGCGGTAAAAGGGATTTTATTGTATTGGGAAGCGAGTACAACAGATACAATTTTGAAGTTCCGGATACCTTGTTCCCAAATGCCGGGGACCTAAGAAAGCTGCATGTTATTGATATCAACTTTGCATATGTTTATAAAATCTCGGAAGAATGGAGAATGGTGGGCGTAGTTACTCCAAGATGGTCCTCAAATTTTGTAAAAGAACTTCAAGAGGACGATTTTAACATAAATTATACGGTAGGCGCCTACCAAGACAAGAAGGACATAGAAAAACCGTTCCGTTTGGTTCTAGGAATTTCCTATAATTCCAATTCACCTGTACAGGTACCTTTGCCAGTACTCTATTATGAA
Source organism: Maribacter algicola (assembly GCF_003933245.1). Classification (NCBI taxonomy): domain Bacteria; kingdom Pseudomonadati; phylum Bacteroidota; class Flavobacteriia; order Flavobacteriales; family Flavobacteriaceae; genus Maribacter; species Maribacter algicola. Next base: position 89,264 of record NZ_QUSX01000001.1, on the reverse strand, counting down.
AAGCGTTTTCATCCCAGCTGGTCCTATATTTTGGGAGTCCCAAAAACGGGTATGAAGTATTTTACACCAAAAGGGCATTTCTTTCAAACGGAATTATTTCTGGATGGGTACTACGTGAATATCCAGAATAATATTTTGTTATCGAATAACATTTTGTCGACAGATGTTTCTTATACGGCATTATTATTGACATTGGGATACCAGTACAAGATAACCAAGGATATGTCCGTTTATTTGGTTGGGGGATATTCCCTATTTCAAAATGGGGCCCTTAGGGACGATGATAGAAGGGATATCTTTACGTTGAACGATTCAGCCGGACTTTATTTTAGAACGGGATTCAGAATAGGAATTTAAAAGTAAGAATTATGTCAAAGATTTTAGTGATTGAAGATGAGGCCGCAATTAGGAGGGTATTGGTAAAAATACTTTCTGAAGAAAGCGATAGTTATACCCTTGAGGAAGCCGAAGACGGTCTTAAAGGACTGGAAACTATCAAAAACAATGACTATGACCTTGTACTTTGTGATATAAAAATGCCCAAGATGGACGGTGTGGAGGTCTTGGAGGCCGCCCGAAAAATAAAACCTGAAATTCCGTTTATCATGATCTCCGGTCATGGAGATTTGGACACAGCGGTAAACACTATGCGATTGGGGGCTTTCGATTATATTTCAAAACCCCCAGATTTAAATAGATTATTGACGACAGTTAGAAATGCACTGGATCGAAAGGACTTGGTGGCGGAAAATAAGATATTAAAGAAAAAAGTAAGCAAGAACTATGAAATGGTAGGGGAAAGTGCTGAAATTTCCGCTATTAAGGATATGATCGAAAAAGTGGCGCCTACGGATGCTAGGGTGCTGATTACTGGTTCAAATGGGACCGGTAAGGAATTGGTGGCCCATTGGTTGCATGAGAAAAGTGGTAGGAGCAAGGAGCCCTTTATTGAGGTCAACTGTGCTGCTATCCCTTCGGAATTAATAGAGAGCGAACTTTTTGGCCATGTAAAAGGGGCATTTACCTCTGCCGTAAAGGATAGGGCCGGAAAGTTTGAGGCGGCGAATAAAGGAACCATATTCTTGGACGAAATTGGGGATATGAGCCTTTCCGCACAGGCAAAAGTACTTAGGGCCTTGCAGGAAAATAAAATATCAAGGGTGGGTACGGATAAGGATATCAAAGTAGACGTTAGGGTACTTGCTGCCACCAATAAGAATCTTCAAAAGGAAATCGAGGAGGGGAAATTTCGCGAGGACCTCTATCATAGGCTCGCGGTCATTTTGATCAAGGTGCCAAGTCTTAATGAGAGAAGGGAGGATATCCCATTATTGATCGAATATTTTTCCCAAAAGATTACGGATGAGCAAGGTATGCCTGCCAAAACCTTTTCGAACAAGGCCATCGAGCTTTTAAAAGGATATGATTGGACCGGTAATATACGGGAACTGAGAAACGTGGTCGAAAGACTCATAATTTTAGGAGGAACAGAGGTATCTGAAGAGGATGTCAAGCTTTTTGCCAGTAAATAGTCTAGAGTAACGCCTAAAGGCTTAATGTTCCATTAGGTGTTACTCCAGATTTTAAATTTTAAGCATTGGAATTCTTAAGGTCTTCAACAAGTGCGCGTTACTTACCGTAGCAATCACGAAGTTTCTCTAACGCATTGACCGTAATTTCCTTGGTTCTGAGATAGTAGTATTTTTTACCTTCGGTAAGGTTTTCCACCAATAGTTGGTTTTCGCATTGCTCGATAATGTTATTTGCAAAACTACTTGCTTCCTTACAATTGACAGTTTCAACGACAGCATTGAGCGATTTTCTGTACCTCTCTAAGGATTGATCAATCTCTTTGTATATGGGACTTACGGATTGCGCTACCACCGTTTTCTTACTATTCCCATTAGGGTCTTGTGATTGAGCTTTTGCCAATTCCTCCCTGTTTTGTTTTTCGTGGTACTCATGTTCAGAAAGTGAGTTCAAACCCTTCATGATACTCTCCAGTGATATTAAAAGTAAGTCCTTTGCTTTAAAGAGTTCTTCCTGCTTTGTGGCCAATTTTAAGTTTTCAACGCTCTCTTCCAATTCTTTTTGAGCATGTTCGCAACCACAATTGGAAAGTTTTTTTTCGGTTTTTTGAATCGCGCTTATAGCCTTGTAAACATGGTATTTTAGAATGTTAATATCGGGATTTTCCAATGCCTTTTCCGTTTGGGACTTTGCAAATTCAATGTTGGCTTCGGCATATTCACATTCCCTAAGGTTTGCAAAGGAACTAAGGAAAATAAGGAATACTACAAGGATGAGGTTTGTGTAGGTTTTGTTCATTCGAATAAGTTTGGTCGTAAAATTTGGGATTTTTACAGGGCTAAATTTACAATGGCTATTGGCCTTGGGACTTATTTTTTCGATAGGAAAGCAAAGTTGTTCGTTCAATAGTTCATTGGTTCGTTTTCTAGGTCGAACGGAGATTTTTTTTTGAATGGATTCCAACTTCACCGATTAATATTCTATATTTCGGTATGGATTATATAGATATTGAAAAATATAGGGTGCGCGAAAGCATCCAAATCGCTAAGGTTCCAAGTTTTGAGGATTTTGGAAAAACAGATAAGCAATTAAAAAAGGATCTTGGTAAGGTTAGGAGGGAATTGGGAGAATTTCAGGATATTCTTTACGCCCATAACAAGTACAGCGTATTAATTTGTCTTCAAGGAATGGATACTGCAGGGAAGGATAGTCTGGTGCGAGAGGTGTTCAAGGACTTCAACGTAAGGGGTGTACAGGTGCATAGTTTTAAAGTGCCAACGGAATTGGAATTGGACCATAATTATTTGTGGCGGCATTATTTGGTTTTGCCCGCCAAAGGGAAATTCGGTGTTTTTAATAGAACACACTATGAAAATGTGCTGGTAACCCGTGTCCACCCGGAATACATTCTTAATGAACGTATACCGGGCATACATAGTGTGGGGGATATAGACCAGAAGTTTTGGGACAACCGCTTTGAGCAGATAAACAATTTTGAACGCCATTTGCATGAAAATGGTACGATCATATTCAAGTTCTTTTTACACCTTTCCAAGGAGGAACAGCGACAACGTCTTTTGAGAAGATTAGCGTTACGCGAGAAGCATTGGAAGTTCTCACCAGGAGATCTTAAGGAACGGAAATTATGGGATAACTATCAGTTCTGTTATGAAGAGGCCATAAACAATACCACAAAGGAGCATGCCCCTTGGTATACGATACCGGCGGACAATAAAAAGGCGGCCCGAGTCATTGTTGCCAAGATTTTGTTACAAAGGTTAAAAAAATACAAAGATATAAGGGAGCCCGCCTTGGAAGCTGAAATAATGGCTAATTTAGACGACTATGAGAATCAACTTCAAAGTGAAAAGAACGATTAAACTAGGCATTTACTGCCTTTTTTTTGTTCAGACGGGGTGGTCCCAAAATTCAGACCAAGAACAGATTAAGAAAATCTATGATGTAGCATTGACCCAAGGGAAGTCATATGACTGGTTGAACTATCTCTCCAATCAAATTGGAGGGCGACTTTCAGGATCTATTCAAGCCCAACAGGCCGTCAACTATACAAAGCAAGAACTTGATTCCCTTGGTTTGGACAAAGTTTGGTTACAGCCCGTTATGGTGCCAAAGTGGGTAAGGGGAATACCTGAATTCGCATATTTTGAAACCTCTCCAGGTGTTACTACCAATGTTCCCATTACCGCGCTTGGAGGATCCGTGGCTACCCCGCCAAATGGGGTTAAGTCTGAGGTGGTCGAAGTAAAGGGCCTTGAAGATTTGGCGGCTTTGGGAGAAGCACAAATCAAGGGTAAGATCGTTTTTTACAATCGGCCTATGGACCCTACCTTGATAAATACGTTTGCGTCATATTCGGGGTGTGTAGATCAACGTTATGCCGGAGCCATGGAAGCAGTCAAATATGGTGCTATAGGTATTATTGTTAGGTCCATGAACTTAAGATTGGATGACTATCCCCACACCGGGTCCATGAGTTACGGGGACTTGCCAGAAAACAAAAAAATCCCCGCAGCGGCCATTAGTACCAACGCGGCCGAATTGTTGAGCGCCACTTTAAGATTGAATCCCAATATCAAATTTTATTTCAAGCAAAACTGTAAGCAGTTTGCAGATGTTGAGTCGTACAACGTCATTGGTGAAATAAAGGGAAGCACCCATCCAGAGGAAATTATAGTGGTAGGAGGACATTTGGATTCCTGGGATTTGGGCGATGGATCCCACGATGATGGAGCAGGTTGTGTGCAGAGTATGGAGGTGTTGCAGATTTTTAAGAAAATAGGATATAGACCAAAAAGGACCATCCGTGTTGTTCTGTTCATGAACGAGGAAAATGGTTTGCGAGGCGGAACTGAATATGCCAATGTTGCAAAGGAAAATAAAGAAAACCACATCTTTGGATTGGAAAGCGATTCAGGGGGATTCACTCCACGGGGATTCACTTTTGATGGCCCCGAATCAAGTTTTGAAAAAATCATTGGCTGGAAAGACCTTTTTGAACCATATTTAATTCATTTATTTGAAATGGGGGGAAGTGGAGCGGATATTGGTCCCTTGAAGAATGAAAGTATTACGTTGGCCGGCCTTAGACCCGACTCCCAACGATATTTCGATTATCATCATGCGGAAAACGATACGTTCGAACAGGTCAACAAAAGGGAACTCGAGCTAGGTGCCGCATCCATGACGAGTTTGGTATACCTCGTGGATAAATATGGTTTAACTCCCTAACGGAAAGTTGGATAAGTGGATCTAGGCTCCAATATATTCTTTTGATTACCTTTGCACCTCATTTAAAACAAGTAAAATGGAAGACGGATTATACGCAAAATTCAACACTACAAAGGGTGAAATATTGGTTAGACTAACCTATGACAAAACACCTGGAACAGTTGGAAATTTTGTCGCCTTGGCCGAGGGTAAAAGGAAAAACAAGGTGAAGGATTTAGGAGAACCTTATTACGACGGGCTGAAATTTCATAGGGTAATTCCTGATTTTATGATTCAAGGAGGATGCCCACTGGGAACGGGAACAGGTGATGCCGGGTATAAGTTTGATGACGAGTTCCATCCAGCATTGAAACATGATGGACCAGGAGTACTTTCTATGGCGAATGCGGGACCGGGAACGAATGGGAGTCAGTTCTTTATAACACATGTTCCAACACCTTGGTTGGATGGTAAACATACAGTTTTTGGTCAGGTTGTTAGCGGACAGGAAGTTGTGGATGCTATTTCCCAAGGGGATACCATGGATTCCGTAGAGATTGTGAGAGTAGGGGAAAAGGCCAAAGCTTGGGATGCCGCGTACGCATTTGAAAATTTTGAAACGTCAAAAGCGGAGCGTTTGGCCGCTGCAAAAGCGGCGCAAAAGGCGGCTTTGGACAAAGTTGCCGCTGGGTTTGATGAAACGGATTCCGGTCTCAGATATAAACTGATTCAAAAGGGAGATGGACCAAAGGCCGAGAAAGGTAAAATGGTATCGGTACATTATGAAGGAGCCTTGGTAGATGGTCAAGTCTTTGATTCTTCGTACAAAAGGAGTTCGCCCATTGAATTTCAATTGGGAGTAGGTCAGGTAATCCCCGGATGGGATGAAGGTATTGGATTGCTTCGGGTAGGTGACAAGGCGCGCTTTGTTATTCCATCGGATTTGGCCTATGGAAGTGCCGGTGCAGGTGGTGTCATACCTCCAGATGCTACCTTGGTTTTTGATGTTGAGTTGATGAAGGTAGGGTAAATATAAAATCAGTCCTAAACTAAAAAAACACCTCGGAATTTCCGGGGTGTTCTCATTTTGTCTTCAAATAACTTGAAATCAATAAAATGGCATTGAACAATATTAAAAGGAGAATAATGGCCAAAAAAGTTTTCATTTGGGATAAGGGTTTATAAAGTTGACAAACTGTATTTCAATCACATTTGAGAAACAATTTGTTCTTACAAAACCCTACTAGAATTTTAGGGAATATTAATTTTTCTTTCTTCTAAAACTAGTTGCCAACATAGCGATATTTAAAAGAATCAAAAATAGGAGTACTCCAAAGAAAGTGTTCATAAGTCAGATTTTAGTGTGGGGAACTGAAAAATGCTTTCTTTGAAGATTCAAAAATGTAAAAAGGTTGCGTAAACTTAGAAAAATAAAAGCCCGGACAATTTGTCCGGGCTATAGAACTATAAAAAAGTTAAATCGTTACCTAGTCAAGAACCTTCACATTAACGGCGTTCAATCCTTTTTTACCTTGTTGTAGTTCAAATTCTACAACATCACCTTCTCGAACTTCATCGATTAAGCCAGAAATGTGTACAAAATGATCTGTGTTTGAACCATCTTCGGTGATGAAACCATAACCTTTGGAATCATTGAAGAATTTTACTGTTCCTTTACTCATAATAAAAAAATTATATATTAAATTAAAATGCGAAGATAACGTTTAATTCTTTATGAGATAGCTTTTTAGCAAGTTATCTCATAATTATGAATTTTATTTTACGTGTACTATATCAATATGTTTGCCTATGCCGTTGGGTCAGGGGTCATTCTTAAATAGGGCTTTATTTCTTCCACGCCCTTGGTAAATAGTTCCCTAGCTTCTTTTGTAGGAATTGCCGGGCTAACCACAACATCATTGCCATGTTCCCAATTCGCCGGTGTGGCAACTTTATGATAGGCTGTTAACTGAAGCGAATCTATAACTCTCAATAATTCATAAAAATTACGCCCTGTGGAGGCCGGATAGGTAAGGATCAGTTTCACAGTTTTGTCCGGAGCAATAATAAATACGCTTCTTACCGTTAGATTGCTATCCGCTTTTGGGTGAATCATGTCATAAAGCGTGGAAACCTTTTTGTCCTCATCGGCTATGATTGGAAAATTGACAGATGTGTTTTGTACTTCGTTGATATCCTTTATCCATTCATTGTGGGAATCAGCTCCATCTACACTCAAGGCCAACATTTTGACATTTCTTTTATCGAACTCTGGTTTAAAATTGGCTGCAGTTCCCAATTCTGTTGTACAAACAGGTGTGAAATCCGCGGGATGTGAGAATAGAATTCCCCAGCTATCCCCTAGATAATCATATAAATTTAGAGTTCCCATGGAACTGTCTGCTGTAAAATTTGGTGCCGTGTCGCCTAATCGTATTGTTGCCATTATTTTTGTATTTTAATTATCCTATAAAATTACTAGATTATTAGTTTTATAAACGGATTTTATGGTTAAAACTCTATTAAATTTTTAATTTTATACAATGGAAAACCTTGAAAAATTACGCTATCCGATAGGACATTTTATTTGCCCGGAAACCATTTCAAAGCAGGTTAGGAACTCTTGGATACAGGAACTTGAAAGTCTACCCAAAAGGCTAGGACCACTTATACTTTCTCTAAATGAATCACAGCTGGATACTCCATATAGACCTGAAGGCTGGTCAATAAGGCAATTGGTCCATCATATCGCAGATAGCCATCACCACAGCTATACTCGTTTTAAATGGGCACTAACGGAAGATGCACCATTGATTAAAGCTTACGACGAAAAGTCTTGGAGTGACTTAATCGATGCCAAAACCGCTCCAATTTCACTTTCACTGACTTATATTGAAGCCTTGCATGCTAAATTGGTTTTTTTGCTTAGAGGGTTGGAAGAGGGTCAATTCGAAAAATTCTATATCCATCCAGATGGTCAAGTAAAGGTTACGGTTGCTGAAAATATTGGAAAATATGCCTGGCATGGAAACCATCATTTGGCACACATTCAAAATTTAATGATAAGGGAAGGGTGGTAGATTAAAGAATGTCTTTCTTCAGAAGGTACATGGGTTTCTCATCTTCAATTACGTTATCAAACGGAACTGTGCTATTGGCCACTATGGTAAAGCCGTTGACAAGATAAAAACCTAGTGCCCGTCCTTTTTGCATGGATTCCAAAAAAAGTACTTTTTTTGAAAGCTTTCTGGCCTTGTCCTCAACGAATTGGATGGACTTGGCGCCAATTCCCTGACCCGAGAACTCATTTAGAATGTATATTTTATCCAAATAAATGGCTTCTGATTCCGTAAAGGTTAAAATACTTTTGTGCAATGTTACTTTTAAAAGCCCTACATAGGTAGTATCTAGTTGTATTATATAAAGATCGGTGTTTATATCCAACTCCTCGTTTAATAGTACCTGTTTTGTAAAGCTATTTTGGATATATGTGGTAGTGTCCCCATTGGGCCATAAGTGCCTATAATGTTGGTTATAGGCCATTGTCCCAATATGGATATAACTATCATAAAGAGATGGTGCCAGTTTAACGAACTTAAGTCCTGCCTCCAAGCACATAGCATGTCAAATTAACAACAAAATTGGACAATCAATTCGCTTTCCATTTAATGTTGCAGCCAATGCTCGGTTTTTGGATATTCGAAACTTGGGTGCCGTTCAAAAGGGCATCCATGGCATTGCAAAGATCCTTGCCCGTAAGTGGTATTCCATTTTCTGGACGGGAATCATCCAATTGACCTCTATATATTAGGGATTGTTCTTCGTCGAATAAATAGAAGTCTGGTGTACACGCAGCGTCATAAGATGTGGCCACTTCTTGTGTTGCATCGTACAAATAGGGGAATGGATAACCTTCTTCCATTGCTTTCAGTTTCATAAGGTTTGGGGCATCCTGCGGATAGTTTTCAATATCGTTACTGGAAATGGCAATAAACTGGATCCCCATTTCTTGATAGAGATTGGCCAGCTCCGTTATTTTTGGATTGACATGAATGACAAAAGGACAATGATTGCATATAAACATTACCACCGTTCCCTTTTCGCCTTTAAGCTGTTGAAGGTTTAACATAGTTCCAGAAACGGTATCCAAAAGCATAAATGGAGGTGCTTTTGTACCTAGTTCCAACATATTACTCGGTGTTCTTGCCATGTCTCAATTTTATTTTCAAAGTTATAAAAACAAATAGTGTTGTAATTGGTGCTATCAATTATTAACTTATAGAAACTAAAAATGGGACTAATGGAAAAATCATATAAATCACTTTCTGAGGCAATAAATGAATTAAAAAAAGAAGGATTTTCGGAGGATTTTAACCTATGCGACGTTGGTATCGAAAACAAGGCAAAAAGGAATATTCACAAGACAGTGGACCTAAATGTCCTTAAATACTATCGTTTTGAGGGACAGACCAATCCAGATGACAGTACTATTCTCTACGTTATTGAAACCAGTACGGGTGAAAGGGGGCTCTTGGTCGATGCCTATGGTGTTTATGCGGGAAATGTTTCTTTGGAAATGATAGAAAAACTAAAAATCCATTAGTATAAATTTTTTGGGTCAAAATGGTATGATAGCTTTTTAACACTATTTTAGTATATTGCTTTCTTGTCCGATAAATGGATTGAATTTAATCTTTATTTTTTGACCGAAACTACCCTGGATAGTGTCCAAATTAATTTTGATGGTGAGGCCTTATGGCTCATGAACATTGTTCTGGCTTTGGTAATGTTCGGGATAGCACTTGAGATTTCGATAAAGGATTTTAGGCAACTCTGGATGCGGCCTAAGCCAGTCTTCGTGGGGGTTGCGAGTCAATTTTTTCTTTTGCCCCTTATAACCTTTGTATTGGTCTATATATTAAAACCTTACCCAAGTGTGGCATTGGGCATGTTCATGGTGGCCGCTTGTCCCGGTGGTAATATTTCCAATTACATAACACATTTAGGTGGTGGAAACACAGCTCTTTCCGTATGTCTTACGGCCATTGCTACCCTTTTGGCCATCATAATAACACCTTTCAATTTGGAATTTTGGGGCTCCCTTTATGGCCCTACTTCTAACATATTGAGTTCCGTGGCCATTGAACCTTTGGAGATGGTAAAATTGGTTGCCTTATTACTTGGGGTTCCCTTGGTTCTGGGTATGGGTATGAATCATTGGAAACCGGTACTTGCTTTTCGAATGGCCAAGTTTTTCAAAGTGTTTTCCCTCGCATTTTTTATTTTTTTGGTTTTTCTTGCCTTGTTTAACAACATTGCCATTTTTTTGGAGTATGTGCTGTACATTTTTTGGCTTGTACTGCTTCATAACTTACTGGCCTTTTTGAGCGGATATGGCATGGCGAAGGCATTCGATTTGGACAATCAAAATACGAGGTCCATTACCATTGAGACCGGAATACAGAATTCAGGTCTTGGGCTCTTATTGATATTTACTTTTTTTGATGGCTTGGGAGGGATGGCTATTTTAGCCGCTTTCTGGGGAATATGGCATATGGTTTCAGGTTTGCTTTTGGCAACTTTCTGGAACTTTAGGTCCGTAAAAGGTGAGCGACTTGCATGAAAAACTTTCTTTATAATTTGGTAAAGGTCTACATAAAAACAGGCCTTCATTCATATCACAAGAAAATAGAGGTTTTTGGTCTGGAACGGGTACCTACGGACAAACCCGTGCTATTCCTGCCCAATCATCAAAGTGCATTGATGGATGTATTGCTGATTGCGGTGGATTGTAATAGAAAGCCCTATTTCTTAACACGTGCCGACGTTTTTGGAAAACCATTATTGAATAAACTCTTCAAGTTTTTCCAGATGATTCCGGTGTACCGTATTCGCGATGGACGACGTTCACTAAGTAAGAACGAGTACGTTTTTGACACATGTTCGGAAATACTGGGTCGGAGCCAGGCATTGGTTATGTTTCCAGAGGCCAATCATAATTTAAAACGCCGTGTTAGGACCTTGAGCAAAGGCTTTACCAGAATTGTGTTTAGAACATTGCAACAGAATCCTGGTATTGATTTGCAGATTGTTCCCGTAGGTCTTAATTACAGTGATGCGACTAGTTTTCCAGATTCCGTATCGGTGTATTACGGTAAACCAATTAGTGCTGGGTCTTTATATGATCAAGCGGCAATACAGGAATCAGAAAAAAGAACAAAAACCGCAGTGTCCAATGCCCTAAAAAAACTTACAACACATATAGACTCAGAAGAGGACTACGACCAAATTATTTCTTATTTGGAATCGAAGAATCTTTCCTTTTTAATGCCTGCAACTATAAATGAAAATATAGCAAGTTTTGAAAAGGACAATCATGAAATTGGAATAGCGAACGAATCAAAAAATAGGTTTAACTTTTTCAAGTTTATTCTTTCGCTTATAAATCTGCCAATTTGGCTAGTATGGAAATTCCTTGTGAAGCCTCAGGTTTGGGAAGCTGAATTCACGGGTACCTTAAGATATGCAACGGCCCAGGTAGGCTTTACAATTTATTTTTCTTTACTATTTGCCGTGACGACTATCTTGGTAAATTATAAAATGGCGTTGGCCCTAGTAATTGGCATTTTCCTTTTAAATAGATTGCTGGTTAAATGGGCCTAATATGTACCCCGCCAAAATACTCATAAAATAAAAACGACCCTAGTAAAGGGTCGTTAGTTTCTTTAAGAAGGGATATTTAAATATCATCAAAACTAACATCCGTAAAACTGCCACTTGCATTGGAATCACTGGCGTCACTTGTTTCTTCATCTTCTTTTTTAAAGTCCTTTTGATGTCTTTCGGAAATAACCTCTTGACCCTTTTCATCGATGATAAAGTCCATCATTTCCTCAACATTTTCCTTAAAGGCATCAAAATCTTCTTTGTATAGGTAAATTTTGTGTTTTTTGTAGTGGAAAGAACCATCGTCATGTGTGAATTTTTTACTTTCCGTGATTGTTAGATAATAGTCGCCGGCTTTGGTGCTTCGTACATCAAAAAAGTAAGTCCTTCTGCCCGCTCTTAAAACTTTAGAGTGAATTTCCTCTTGATCCATTAAATCTCTGTCGCTCATTTCCTAATATATATTCTATGGTTAGTCTACCAAAAATGGAAAAAAAATAGTTATTCGGCAACTAATTTTTAGTTTTCTTTATCCGATAGTTGATTCTTATAAAGCTCTTTGTAGTAACCTTCTATAGTATTTAATTCTTCATGTGTTCCCTCTTGAATGAGTTGGCCGTCTTCTAGAACCAGGATTTTATCAGCATTCTTGGCCGATGAGACCCTATGACTTACAATAAGCGTAGTCTTTTCCTTAGAGGCTTTTTTAAGATTGTTCAGGATATCTTCCTCCGTTTCTGTGTCTACCGCAGATAGACAATCATCAAAAAGATATATTTTAGGGTTTTTCAATAACGCCCTTGCAATGGACACCCGTTGCTTCTGACCTCCACTTAAGGTTATACCTCTTTCTCCCAATATGGTGTCATACTTTTTGGAAAAGCCCATGATGTTCTCATGGACGACGGCGTCTTTGGCTTTGGCGACAATTTCTTCTTCTGTAGCATCTTCCTTGCCAAATTTGATGTTGTTCTTAATGCTATCGGAAAATAGAAATGCATCTTGGGGAACGGCCCCTATGGCTTGTCTTAGACTGGTGATTTCATAGTCCCCAATAGGTTTGTTATCAATTGTTATTTCGCCGGAAGAGACATCATAAAGGCGTGTAACCAAATCCAAAACAGTCGATTTTCCAGAGCCGGTTTTACCCAGAATTGCGGTGGTTTCCCCCGGATTTATAGTAAAGGATATATTCTTTAGGGCATTGATTTCAGTGTCCTCATAGGTAAAACTGACATTTTTAAACTCTATTTTGCCTTCTACATCCGTCAATTCAACAGTACCATTTACAAGTTCGGATTGCTGTCCCAAAAACTCATTGATTCTCTTTTGACTTGCTTCAGCTGTTTGAACAATGGAAGTTAACCATCCAACAATAGCCACAGGCCAAGTCAACATGTTCACGTAAAGAATAAATTCGGCAATTAACCCCACGCCAATGTCTCCCCTTAAATACTGCCTACCCCCTATATAGATAACTAGTATATTGCTGATACCGATCAGAAGAATCATTAGTGGGAAGAACCACGCATTTACACGGGCTAAACTCATGCTTTTTTCTTTACCGTCACTGGCCAACACTTTGAGTTCGCTATTGGTCTGGGCTTCCAAGGTGTAGGCCTTTATTACGGATACACCAGAAAAAACCTCCTGTGTGAAGGTAGAAAGGGTCGATAAATATTGTTGGACTATGGTACTCCGTTTATGGATAACCTTACTAATTTTATATATTAAAATAGAAAGAATTGGCAGTGGTAGCAGTGTATATGCCGCCAAGGTTGGTGCCTTTATAAACATCAAGGGCACAAGGCAGGCAAAAAGAGTCAAGGTTTGTATTCCGTACATAATGGCCGGGCCAACATACATACGAACTTGGTTGACGTCTTCACTTATACGGTTCATTAAATCGCCAGTTCTGTTCTTTTTATAAAAGTTGAGGCTTAGGGTTTGATAATGGGCGAAAATTTCATTTTTAAGATCATACTCGATATAGCGGGAAACATAGATAATGGTCTGCCTCATCAAGAACGTGAAAAAACCGGATAGTAATGCGGCACCCACGATGATCAATATGTAATCCATCAAAAGGGACTTGGCTTCAGTTTTGGCAATTTCGGAGTTGATAAATTGCTCGACCGCGGTTATAATCTTGTTCACATAGGATGGCATCACCAACTGAAAAATTCGGGCGATAACAGTGATTATGATTCCTATAAGGAGTTTAAGCCAGTATTTTTTAAAGTACTTATTGAGGTGCCTAAGTTCCTTCATGAAAAATGTTGGTCGTAGTTTTGAGTTTTCAAAGATAGGTCTTTTCCATACTAATTGCGCGTTATAAAACTTCTAAGATTATTGCATTTTGAAAACTATGTCCCGGTCTTTAGTGGACTGATTTAAAGAATATCCCAACAAACGCCAAATTTTTTAAAAAAAGGCAGTCCTTAAAAATATGCACCAATTGGTTTGGTAAGCACTTAAATAGATGCGTACTTTTGCCCAAGAAAATATTCATCAATACAAAAGTTCTTTAAAATGCTTACAAGAAGGCATATTAGGGTCAAAGTAATGCAGTGCATTTACGCCTTAATTCAATCCAAGGATGACTCCCTCCAAAAACAGGAGAAATTTTTAACCGTAAGTATCGAGAACACCTATACCCTCTATTTGCTTTGGCTCAGTCTTTTTAGTGAAATACAGCAAAAGGCCGCGGAACAATTGAACCTCTCATCTAAAAAGTATCTTTCGGATGACAGGGATACTGGATTCCCCAACAAATCAAAGTTCGTGAATAACAGGCTGCTCGTCCAGATCCAGGAAAATCCCTTGGTCAAGGAGGAACTTTCCAAAAGAAAATTGGACAACTGGTACTTGAACGAGGAATATGTGAGGATGATATACAAATCCATTGTTGAAAGTGAAATCTACAAGGAGTATATGGCCAACCCTTATGACGGATATGAGGGGGACAAAGAGTTCATTATCTCCCTATTTAAGGAGGTGATTGCCCCCAACGAGAAGATCTATGATTATTTTGAGGACCATAAACTAACCTGGGTGGACGATTTGCCCATAGTAAATACCTTTTTGGTAAAGCAATTTAAAAAGGTAAAACCCAATGAAAATCCTAAGTTTTTTCTTCCCAAACTTTTAAAAGATCAGGATGACATGGATTTTGCCAATAAATTGTTGAAAAAGACGTTGTTGAAAAACGAGGTATTGGAAAAGGAAATTGAAGGAAAGACCCCAAACTGGGACAAAGATCGTATAGCCGATGTGGATTCGATATTATTGAAGATGGCCATTTGCGAACTGCTCAATTTTCCTTCCATACCGGAGCGTGTCACCATTAATGAATATTTGGAAATTGCAAAGGAGTATTCCACCCCAAAAAGCAGTATTTTTATCAATGGTATTTTGGACAAGCTCACAAAAGAATATAAAAGGGAAGGAAAGCTAAATAAAGTGGGCCGTGGCCTGTTATAAAAATATTTTCTAATTTTGTTTCAATCTAAAAAAAAATCAATAATGAAAAGAGTAATTTTTGCCGTTGGCGCAGTTGCGATGTTTGCATTCACCTCATGTAAGGAAAATGCTTCCAGTAAAATTAAATCCGATAATGTGGCAGAAGCCGCAGTTAGGGACGAGGCTGCGAAGGCAGTACCTGTTATGACCTTTGATAAGGCCGAACATGATTTTGGAACTATTGAACAAGGAACGCCACAGGAAACTGCATTTAAATTTACAAACACCGGTAACGCTCCCTTGATTATTACAGATGCAAAAAGTAGTTGTGGATGTACGGTGCCAAATCCTCCAAAAGACCCGATTGCACCAGGTGAGTCCAGTGAATTGGTCGTAAAATTCAACGGATCCGGGCAAAATCAAGTTACAAAAACCATAACCGTTACTGCCAATACGGAAAAGGGTTCGGAAATTTTGAGAATCAAGGCTTTTGTTAATCCAAAAGGTGCTGCTCCGCTAGGGCCCGTAAAATAATTCGGGTAACATAACTAAAGAATACTACTATGGGTGATATAGGACAGTTTCTTCCAATGATCTTGATTTTTGTGGTTGCTTATTTTTTTATGATAAGACCGCAAATGAAACGACAAAAGGACGAGAAGAAATTTGCGGCGGAATTAAAACGTGGTGATAGGGTTATAACCAAAAGTGGTTTGCATGGTAAGGTTGTTGAATTGAACGAAAAAGATTTTTCCTGCATTTTAGAAACTATGGCCGGTAAACTAAAATTCGATAGGTCCGCCATTTCTATGGAGATGAGCAAAAAACTAAATGCTCCAGAAAAGAAATAACTCCTTTTCTTTTAATAAACTGAAAAGCACCAATTTTAAATTGGTGCTTTTTTTATGTTTAAAATCCCTATATTCATTCAACAAAATATTTTAGACATGCTTGGTAGTAGAAGAGAATTTATCAAAAAGAGTACGGCAGGTTTACTCGTGTCAGGAGCAACATTCATGTTTCCCATGGAGCTTTTGGCGGCTATGAGAAAGAAAGTTGGTCCCAATGATACCGTAAACGTGGGACTCATTGGTTGCAATGGAATGGGGTTTTCAGACCTTTCGTCGTTTCTTAAAATGAGCGATATTAATGTTATCGCCCTTTGCGATGTAGATGAAAATGTATTGCAGAAACGTACAGCAGATTTGGAAAAGGCAGGAATCAAAAAGCCGAAATGGTACAAGGACTACAGAAAATTGTTGGAAAATAAGGATGTCGATGTCGTTATCATTGGAACGCCGGACCATTGGCACTGTCTTCAATTGACCGATGCCCTTCAAGCAGGTAAGGATGTATATTGTGAAAAGCCCATTGCCAATTCCGTACAGGAAGCCAATATTATGTTGAATTATGTAGGGGCCAGCGATCGGATGGTGCAAATTGGACAATGGCAGCGGAGTCAGCCCCATTTTGTGGATGCCATCGATTTTGTGCACTCCGGTAAATTGGGAGAAATTAGGTTGGCCAAGGCCTGGGCCTATCAAGGTTGGATGAAACCTGTGCCCATCGTACCGGATGGTACGGCTCCAGCGGGAGTGGACTATGATATGTGGCTAGGGCCCGCAACCCAAAAACCTTTCAACCCAAATCGTTTTCACTTTAATTTTAGGTGGTTCTGGGATTATGCAGGAGGCCTGATGACGGATTGGGGCGTACACCTTATCGACTATGCATTGTACGGAATGAAGGCCAGCACACCTAAATCCGTAATGGCCTTGGGAGGTAAATTTGCCTATCCGGATGATGCTTCAGAAACCCCAGATACGCTCCAAACGGTTTATGAGTATGATGGATTCTCTATTTTGTGGGAACATGCCACCGGAATCGACGGTGGAAACTATGGAAGGAACCATGGAATCGCATTCATTGGAAACAATGGAACCTTGGTGTTGGATAGGCAAGGTTGGGAAGTCATTCCCGAAACGGAGTTTCAAGGTTGGGGAAAGGAAGGGATACCTAAAATGGAAGCTAAGAAATTCGATAATGGCGGACAAAGTGGGCTGGACCTACATACACAAAACTTTATGGAAGCGGTTAAGAGCAGGGATGCCTCCAAACTAACGGCCCCTATCAAGGTAGGCTATGATGCCGCTTTGGTTTCCCATATGGGTAATGCAGCATTCAAAACAGGTAATAGAATTTATTGGGACGATGCCTCCGGCAAGTTTAAGAACGAAGAAGCAAATCAGTACTTGATGGCAAACTATCAAAATGGATGGAAGCTGCCAATGGTCTAATGACTAAAGTAGTATATTTAACGGTATTGGTCGTTTAGACCCTTACCCTCTAGAATCATAGGAAGAATCTTGGCCAATCTGGAAATTTTAGTCTTTTCCATTTTGGCCTCTTCTACATATGTGCCATAGTCCCGTTGTTTTGCCTGTGAAAGGGAGTCAAAGGCTTTTTTTGTATCGGGGTTTTTGTTCAGTGCCGTTTGAAGCAATTCAGGTAATACAACCATCGTCATACGCTTCTTTCTGACAGGAGCTATTTCAATTCCTTTTTTATGATTTTCAACGGCTTCGGCAATATATTTTTTGATCCTTTTAATGTCTATCTCTTCCTTGGTATAAAATTTCCAATGTCGCATCGCCTTTGTCTTACCTTCTTGGGCATTTTCCAAAACACCGTAGGGGTCCTTTAAGAGACTTCCATTAAAAAACCAAACGGCAAAATGATTTTTGAACTTCCCAATCGCCACTATATTCTTGTTTTCTAAGGTGTAGGTAGGGAAACTCCATTTGTAGGTTTCTTCCAATCCCGATTCCAAAATTAGGCTCCTTAATTGTGAAACGGCCGATTTAAAAATATGTTCCTCTGAAAAGAATCTATCCAGTTTTTCCGATATTTCCATAATCTCAGCTTTTGGTAGCTGTAAGTTCGCAAATTTTAATGATTACTTCTACGGCCTTTGCCATACTTTCTGCCGGTACATATTCGTATTTTCCATGAAAATTATGTCCCCCGGCAAAAATGTTGGGGCAAGGTAGGCCCATAAAGCTAAGTTGGGAACCATCCGTGCCGCCACGGATTGGTTTGATAATAGGTGTTATGCCAACGGATTCCATGGCTTCCTTGGCAATTTCCACAATATGAAAGACGGGTTCTATTTTTTCCTTCATATTGAAATATTGGTCCTTGATTTCCAAAACAATGGCATCTTTATGGACGGCATTGAGTTGTGAAACGATATCCTGTAGCATTTGTTTCCTTTCCTCAAAACGGGATTTGGAATGATCCCGAATTATCAATTCGACCTCCGCCTGTTCTATTTCACCTTGAATATGGTGTACATGAAAAAAACCTTCCCTGCCTGAAGTTTTTTCCGGAACCTCCGCTTCGGGTAGCATGGAAATGATTTTATTGGCGATGAGCAGGGCATTGACCATTTTGTTTTTGGCATAGCCGGGATGGACACTTTTTCTGGTGACACTAATTTTTGCACTGGCGGCGTTAAAGTTTTCGTATTCCAGTTCCCCTATTTGGCTCCCGTCCATGGTATAGGCCCAATCGGCTCCAAAGGATTTTACATCAAAATGGTGGGCCCCTCGGCCAATTTCCTCATCGGGCGTAAATCCTACTTTTATAGTGCCGTGTTTTATTTCCGGATGGTTAATAAGGTACTCCATGGCAGTAATGATTTCCGTAATTCCGGCTTTGTCATCGGCACCCAGTAGCGTGGTACCATCGGTGGTGATGATGGTCTGCCCTTTGTACTGATTAAGGTCGTCAAAATAATCAGGTGAAAGTATAATGCCCTTTTCCTTGTTCAATACAATGTCCTTTCCATCATATTTGTGTATGATCTGGGGGTTTACATGGGTCCCTGAAAAATCTGGTGACGTATCAAAATGGGCAATAAAACCAATGGTGGGTATTTCATAATCCAGATTGCTTGGAAGCGTCGCCATTATATAGGCATTTTCATCAATGGTGACATCGGCCATGCCAATTTCCTTTAGTTCGGTAACGAGTTTATTCGCCAAATCCCATTGCTTTTTGGTGCTGGGAGTCGAATTGGAAGTTGGGTCACTTTGCGTGTCGATCTTCACATAATCTATAAAACGGGTTATTATATCCTGCATGCCTTGGTTTTTATCCAAAAATAGCTTTTAAATTGTATTTTCGTAATCAGTTTATATTCAATATTCAAATGCGGTTTCAAGCTATATACCCCTTTCTTTTGGTTCTGTTCTCCTTTTCAGTTAGGTCGCAGGCGGATTGTCTTCTAGGGGTAGGCATCACGGAAAGTGATTCTTTGGTGGATATTTTCCAAATGAACGATTTCCAAAAAAAGCAGCTAGTGAATCTGGCTGCTGAATTGCAATACAGAAATGAAATTTTGAACGTTCGGTTGGAGAATATTTACAACAGGCATCCTCAAAACACCGTGGAAGAATTGAATGAATTGGCATTAAAGTACCGGGGAGTCATGGACAGCATGGAGTTGATGCAGTCCATGATCGATAAAAGGGTGCTTTCCCTCTTGAATGCCAAACAGTATCAATTATATTTGGATCTCTGCCATGAAGCCTCCCGTTCACCTTTTGTGATTACCCCTAAGGTCTATACGGATAGTATTTCCGAGAAACAGAATTAGGTCAGTTTGAATTTTATGGAGGTGGGAGCGAAACTATGAAGCCCTCACTTTGTATTTTTGCAAAAATCCAAGCCAATATGTACAAATCGGTAATACGCCCCATCTTATTTTTATTCGACCCGGAGAAGGTCCACCATTTTAGCTTCGCGTTGATAAAGGTCATTTCAAAGATTGGCCTTTTGGGTCTTTTAAAACCAATTTTCACCATAGAGGATCAAAGGCTAGAACGCGAGGTTTTTGGAGTCAAGTTTAAGAACCCGGTGGGTTTGGCTGCTGGATTTGACAAGAACGCCGTGCTTTATAATGAACTGTCGGATTTTGGTTTCGGGTTTGTGGAGATAGGTACTTTGACACCCAAACCTCAGGACGGAAACCCAAAAAAACGCTTGTTTCGGTTAAAGGCCGATAGTGCCATTATCAACAGGATGGGTTTTAACAACCTAGGCGTATTTGAGGCGGTGGAACGATTGAAAAAGGAACATAAGGTATTGATTGGGGGAAATATCGGTAAAAACAAAATTACGCCCAACGATGACGCTATAAAGGATTACTTAATCTGTTTTGATGCCCTTTTTGATTATGTGGATTATTTTGTTGTCAATGTAAGTTCGCCCAATACCCCGGGTTTACGGGAACTTCAGGATAAGGAACCATTAACAAGACTCTTAAGGGAACTGGAAGTGGCCAATATAAAATTGGCCGCTGAAAAGGAGGTAAAAAGAAAACCGATTTTATTGAAAATCGCACCGGACCTTACCAATGACCAACTTTTAGATATCATCGATATCGTTGCCGATACCAAAATAGATGGTGTAATCGCCACGAACACGACCATTGAGCGCAAAAATCTAAAATCCCACGGACTCTTATTGGAAGAGGCAGGTGGTTTGAGTGGCAAACCCTTGAAGCATCGAAGTACGGAGGTAATCCAATTTTTATCTGAACGCAGCAATAAAGCCTTCCCGATCATCGGAGTAGGGGGAATTCATTCTCCCGAAGATGCTTTGGAAAAGCTCAATGCCGGAGCCGATTTAATTCAGTTATGGACAGGTTTTATATACGAAGGCCCAATTTTAGTTAAAAAAATAAACCGGGCCATCCTAGAAGAAAACTATAGGTAGGGACTGTTTAATCTTAATCAGTCCAGTAATCCATAACAAGTACATCGTCAAGATGTGGTCCAAGTACGGCCCCAAAGGCCTTATGGTCTGGATGGGGTAAATAAATGGCCCTATCTTCTTCACTTTTAAAGGATAGAAAGAAAACATGGGTAAAGCCTTTGTCCAAACCTTCTGGACTGTTGTTGGTTCCCCATTCATATCCCGCTATCTGTGGAATTTTAGAAGGTAGGGCGTGAAACGCTTCCTCTACTTTTTTAATATCCTCTTCAGAGGTACCCTCCTTAAATTTGAATATAACAACGTGCCTTAACAAACTATCATTGGATTGTACTATATCTTCTTGTACCATTTCTTCCGGCTCCATTTCTTTTTTCTTTAAATCATTATTTTGATTCTTGCAGGAAAAACTGTAGCAAGTACATACCAAAAGTATCACAATCCCCGTAATCTTGTTTTTCATCTGTTTATTTTTATTGTTTTTCATAGGTCAGATGCAATTCGCCAATAACCATCTCAGTAGGTATCAAGACTTGTTATGGCTCATTTCATGATTTTAAATTTTGAACAAGATATAAAAAATCGTCTAGCTCTTAATTTTTTGTTTGTAAGAAGATTTAAACTTCCCATAAGAATTCATTTTAAATGACCTCTGAAATTCCTATGGTTGTTTGTATTTTTACGTTATGTCCAACAGTAAAGTAAAGCTTATAGAATGTCCGAGGGATGCCATGCAGGGCATTAAGGATTTTATACCTACCGAAGAAAAGGTAAGGTACCTGCAATCCCTGTTAGGATGTGGTTTCGACACATTGGACTTTGGCAGTTTTGTTTCCCCTAAAGCTATTCCTCAAATGGTCGACACGGCCGAGGTGTTGTCCAAGTTGGACCTCTCAAGGACCAAAAGCAAATTATTGGCGATTATTGCCAATGTCCGCGGGGCGGAAGATGCGGTAAAGCATGCTGAAATCGATTATTTGGGCTTTCCCTTTTCCATATCGGAAAACTTTCAAATGCGAAACACTCATAAGACCATAGACGAATCGGTGGAAACACTCCAGGAGATTTTCAATATTGCCGATGCCGCCAACAAAGAAGTGGTCACCTATATTTCGATGGGTTTTGGAAATCCGTACGGTGATCCATGGAATGTTGAAATCGTGGGTGAGTGGACGGAGAAATTGGCATCGATGGGGGCGAGGATATTATCCCTTTCCGATACTGTGGGAACTTCGGATCCAGAGAATATCGAGTACTTGTTCTCCAATTTAATTCCCAAATATCCGCTCATTGAATTTGGGGCACATTTACATACAACGCCTACCAAATGGCACGAAAAGGTGGATGCCGCCTACAAAGCAGGTTGCCGCAGGTTTGATGGTGCCATACAGGGTTTTGGCGGTTGTCCTATGGCCAAGGATGAACTTACGGGGAATATGCCCACCGAAAAATTGTTGTCCTACCTTACCGCTCAAAAGGCGGAGACCGGCGTAAATTGGATGGTGTTTGAAGCCGCTTATAATAAGGCGACCGAATTATTTTCCAAGTATCATTAATAGCAGTCCATTTTTATCTGTCCCTTGGCTTCAAAATAATTTAAAGGCTTTTCCAGTTCTTTGTTCGTGATTTTCTCTAGAACTTCCAAAACATCGTTCTGCATGCGTAACGACCCACAAATCATAATAAAGGCTCCATTTTCAAGGCTCTTTGAAATTTTTTGGGAATCTTTTGCAACGAGGTCTTGTACATATGTTTTGGAGGTGCCTTCGCGCGAAAAGGCGACCTTCAATGGCTTCATTTTTCCTTCACAATGAAGCTTATCCAAATGAGGGGTGTAGATTTTCAAAGAAGCATTGTTTCGGCCACCCCAATATAGATGGATTGGAGTTTTATGTTTGTTTTCGTCAATAATGCCTAAAAATGGTGCTATCCCTGTACCGTTCGAAATACAAATGAGTTCCTTCGCCTTTTTGGGAAATTGGAAATGTGGATTTGGTTTAATGCCAGCTTCAAGGTTTTCCGAAGGGTTTAGGGAATTGAAGTAATTTGAAACGACGCCAAGTTCGTGTTTCTTGATGCTCAGTAATATTTCCTGACCTATTCTGGCAATGGAAAACCACCTGGGGATTCCATCCTCTTGGGGCCGGTATTCCAACAAATCCCCAGATCGGAACTTGGCATTGTCTTTTGCTTTTAGGCGGATTAAAAAGGTATCGTCTCCATTGGGTTCTGTCTTGGATACCACTACAAATTCATGTAGTTTCAAAGTTTTATTTTTGTTTTCCAACACTGGAAGGTCCAAACGTTCCCCCATAGCTTCACTCCAACGTACGGACCAATCGCTAAAGGCATCATAGGATTGATTGTCAATATTATAAAGTGGAACTACCTTCTCAAAACCAAGTGTGGTAGCCAACCGATTTTCAACATCGATGGCGTATTTACAATAGTTTGGATAATGGGTAGAGCCAAAACCTACTGTGGAATACTTTAGGGTATTTGGTTGCTTTACTGTCTCCAATAAACCCAAAAAGTTTCGGGCATTGGTGGGAGGGTCTCCTTCTCCGTAGGTCGCTGTGAGTATAAAAAGATGTTCCGCGTTTTTGTACGCCTGATAATTATTGAGTTGGGTAACAAGGACTTCTTTACCCAATTTTTTCAAGGCTTTTTCAAGCGATTTTGCAAACCCGAAAGTTGTGCCAGTTTCGGAACCTACCAAAATGATATGCGTACATGCGTCGGCGTTTTTTTTGCTGATTTTTACCGAGTTCTTTATACGTTTGCGCCACATCACAAAACCCGAGTAGATAAAGAACAGGATGGATGCACTTGCCAACAAAAGAACCAAGGACCAAAGTATGGAACCTTGTCCCGTGTGTAAAACCAAACTCATCCTACTTGCCAAGAAGGTAAAGGGATATGGTTTTTCGCTTAAAATTTCTCCAGTGTATTGGTGTACATAGATTTCCTTATCCCTTAGCGCAACTTCAAAATAATCCTCGGGAAAGGGCGTAAAAGGAAAGTTGATCTTTCTGATATTGTTTAGGGAAGTGGTCTTGAAAATATCCAAATCTTGGGGTCTTACCGATTCGTCTACGTCTACATTTGGACTAACCCTTTCATGAAGAACGAGGGTGCTGGGAAGCAAGGAGAATTTTTCCGCGGATAGGTATGCTCCTGTCGCAGCAATAATGAAAATCGGAATCAGAAACCAACGCCCCAAAATGACATGGTATCGCAATTCAAAATAGTCTTTTTGAACTTTTGAGAACAATTTGACTATTCCTCCTTGTCGTTTTATGATGAGCATAAGCCCCGTAGCGGCTATTAGACATAGGAGAAAGGAAACCAGCCCCACGAAAAAACGCCCTAAGCTCTTTAAAAAGAGGGAACGGTGTAGATTGGTCGTGAACTGAAAAATAGGATGTTGGGGGGACGGTTCGCCAAGGGCTTCACCTGTCTTGGGATGTACGTACAGCTGTTTGCTTTCACCTTCTCTGGTCAATACGTCCGCAAGGACAAAATCGTTGGCGTCAACGGTTATACTCAATACCTCTTCATACTCTTCTTGAAGTACCCCAATTGTTTCTCCAACGGATACCGTTGATAAAGTAATGGGTTTATATGGTTTTATTGTACTCTGTATGGGTTCAAAGGCCAATATAATCCCCGTAATGGACGCCATTATCAAAAAAAGGCCCGTGGATAGGGCCAAAAGTAAGTGACTATACCTCCAAATTGAGATGGTCATAAACCGTTATTGTTGAATCATTCGTACATAGCGGATAAAACCCTTGCCTTCCTTTTTTGCCGCAAGGTTTTCCGTGGTAAGGTCAAACTCCAGATCGTCCTTATAGTATTCCTGGTCCTCCACGGCCGATTCAAACCGTATTTTATATCCGGCATCGATTTTATCCGTAGGGATATTTAGAATGGTCATTTTACGCTGACCGCCAGTTACGGTCTCACCCACAATGGCATCTATATTGGGTCGTCTGATACCGTATATATTTTTCCACCATTCTTCCAGGTCCCGGTACCATTCATTATCATCGCCCTGAACATAGAGCGTTTCTTCATAGCTGCCTTTGCCATCCAAAATGGAAACAACGATGTAGGCCCCTTCGCCTTCATAATTCGTCAACTGGATCATACATTTATACGGGGTGGTTTTGGTGGCTGTGCCAAAGGCAAAGAGGGCTAAACTGACGATGGCCGTAATTGGGATAAAATATTTTTTCATCTATATTTTTTTTGTATTTCATAGGTCATGCTTCGACTATGCTCAGCACGGGGATGCAATTCGCTAATAATTATCTCGGTAGGTATCAAGACTTGTTATGGCTCATTTCATTCTTTAAATTATATTTTTAAAAAGTCCAATGCTACGTTGTGCTTTTGCAACAATTCGTTTTCACTCGCCAAATCATATACTGTTTCCTCAAATTCGGTTTTTGCACTTACGTCCGCACCCATTGAAATCATGTACTTCAACATTTCTTCATTATCCGATGACATGGCGGCAAAGTGGAGCGCCGTGACACCATCCTCATTTTTTTCATTGATGTCGATAGCCAAATTCTCCAATCGTTTTAAGAGTTCCAAATTATTGTCCTTGGCCGCAAGATGCAACAGTGTGTTACCATTGCCCTGCTTTCCGTTCATAGTAAGGCCTGCTTCCTGTAACAAGTTCCATTTTCTATCGAAACTATCGGAATTTTTCGGATTGTAATTGTGAATCAGATAGTAGGCAATGGAATTTCC
Organism: Maribacter algicola; assembly: GCF_003933245.1. Taxonomy (NCBI): domain Bacteria; kingdom Pseudomonadati; phylum Bacteroidota; class Flavobacteriia; order Flavobacteriales; family Flavobacteriaceae; genus Maribacter; species Maribacter algicola. The sequence goes on along the minus strand of NZ_QUSX01000001.1, from coordinate 63,836 downwards.
ATCATTATCCCTTGAGGCTACATCCGCACCTTTTTTCAACAAAAAATCAACTATCTCCGCCTCGTTACTTTCAACCGCCATCATTAGGGCATTCCTACCTTTGTCATCGGTTAGGTTTAAATCCCCCACGTGTTTTGTCAAAAGCTCCACAACATCAAGGTCGTTTCCGGATGCTGTAATCATCAAAGGGGTTACCCCTTCCTTATCTTTTAATTCAGGGGAAATCCCCGATGTTATAAAATGTTCGAAAATGTTGAGGTCCTTATTCCTTCCGGCAATTAAATGTAACAGATTTCTACCTTCCTTATTGATAAGTTGGTTGGAAAGGCCAAGGCTCTCCAAATATTCAAAGACCTCCTTGGTGTTTTGGTTCCGACGGGTTCCCCTAGCGGCCATGAACAGGGCATTTTCTCCTTCAGTGTTCACTTTTTTAAAATCCAAACCTTTTCCGGCTAGGGTTTTTAACACGGAAATGTTTCCGCTTCGGGAGGCATATTGGAAGACCCCATTGCCGATATCGTCGGAGCTATCAAGCGCTAGACCCTTTTCCACAAAATAATCGATTACATCCAAGTTTTGTGCACCGGATGCTGCCAGCAACAAGGCGTTCGCTCCATCATGTGTGGTAGCATTAATATTAGCACCTTTGTCCAATAGTGCATCATATATATTTGTATCACTAATACCGGAATTGGCTGCAAAGTTGATTACGGAATAGCCATGGGCGTCCATCGCTGCGGCATCAGACCCCTGGTCGAGTAGATACTTGACCAATTCCAGGTTTCCGGCGTACGCGGCCCAGTGCAGGTAAATTCTGCCATCGTGGGTCAGTTTAGCAACACCGTTGCCTTCTTTACTAATGATATGTGCCATGGTTTTCGCATTCACCTTCTGTAGAATGGCATAGGTGGGGCCATCAAAATAGGCGGCATTTCGCTCCGTAATATCATGGCCTTCCAGTATGGTGGCCTCAATTTGTTCTATAGAAGGATCGCTGTTCCAATATTCCCTGTTCAGAAATGGGTTTTCTTGGGATGTAAGCCCCAAAGAAAAGGCTACTGTGATTATCAGGCTAAAAGCGTTTTTCATGGGTTATTTGCTTTTAAGTGCTACTTTGGAATTTTTTTCTACTACAAAGGAATCTATGATTTCCCCAATTTTATCAGCGCTTGAAACTTCATCTTCGAACAAATGCTTGTAAAGTACCTTGTTGTCCACTTTTTCCTTCAGTACCAAATCCATATCCCTGGCAAATACTTCGTCCCATTTGCCGCGTACCATAGCCCATTTATCATCATTGGCAGTCCACCATTCGGCCGCAGCTTTACAAAGTGCATCTGGAACCTTTAAATAGTTATTGTATCCTTTTTCTTTGGCCAAAAGGAAATCGGTCTCCCCATCCTTGCGAACGATTTTGGAATTGTCCTGATCGTGAATCCATCCTTCAGAGGTAATTTCATGGCGGTTACCGCGCATCGTAAGGTTGTAATCCCCGCGGGTCGTGTATTCCCTTCTGGGAAGTGGGGCAGGGGTCGTATTTTCCCAATAGCTGGTTCCATCCACATGAACCCAAGAGGCGCTACCTTCATACCTTGGACTGTCGTCCACCTGATAGACTTTTTGGGTCCATTGTCCGGCGACCTCGTTTATAGGTTTTTGAGCATAGCTCCATTCGTTATCACCGTTATATAAGTAGAAATCCGTGTTTTCATACAACCAATCCTGTCTCCAATGTTTAACGATCATGGGTTCCGCCGGGTTTCCAACTTGCAATATATGTTGTATAACGATCTTGTTATCTTCATCCGTAACCAATTGGGCCCATTCCAGACCTTTTTCTACCTTGGTTTTGGATGGTTTGTACAGCGAGTCTTGGCTGTAATTAAAGGTTTCCGCAAAGTTGAAGGTGACTTCGAAACAGCCGCACATTTCCTTAATCGACTGCTGGTCCTTTTCCTTTTTGGTCTGGGCAAAAACACTTACTCCCATATATAAGACCATTACTGTTAATAGCTGAACTCTTTTCATGATAGTGGATGTTAAAATTTGTGATTCGAATTAATTTTTATTGTATTTATTTAGACTGATTTAAAATAATATTTATTTTTGAGCCAAATTTATATAGAATGAGTCTAAATAAAAATTATTTTTTGATATTTTTTTCAGGATTTTGCCTTTACCTATCTCATGGGCAGACCGAACAAAAAGTAGATTCCATTCTAACACAGGACCTTGATGAAGTTGTAGTGACGGCAACACGTACCGTACGTCAACTTTCCTCATTACCATTGCCGGTGACCTTAATTCCTAAAACCCAATTGGAGCAAACAGGGGTCACTAGGTTGGACGAAATTTTGAACGAACAGACAGGAATTGTTATGACTCCAGATGCCACGGTGGGTGGGGGAGAGGGCGTTCAGATACAGGGTATTGCCTCAGACTACGTTTTGATACTTATTGATGGTGTTCCCGTGGTGGGGCGTAGTTCCGGTAACTTGGATTTGAGTCGGTTTGCCATTGGCAACATCAAGCAGATCGAGGTGGTCAAAGGACCCTCTAGCAGTCTTTTTGGTTCCGAAGCCCTTGGTGGTGTTATCAATATCATCACGGAAAAACCTTCGACCGAAAAAATAAGCGGACAGCTTAGCCATCGCATGGCCACGTTCAATCACCATAATAGCAATTTTAGTATCAACCAGCGAAAGGAGGACTTTGGTTATTCCTTTTTTATGGATAGGCTCAGCACGGATGGTTATGACCTGGCCTCCGGCGATATAGGGCAGACTGTAAATCCTTTTGACAACTATACGTTGAGCGGCCGCTTTTTCTACGATGTTTCGGAAAATCTTGATTTCTTCGCCTCCGGCCGATTCTTTCATCAGATTTTTGACGTAGCTCCCAGTACCAGCATGGAACAAGATATGAATTTCCTGGTACGGGCAAACCACGATCCATCTTCCAAAACGAATTTACAGTACGAACTGTACTACACCAATTATATTGCGGATGAGGAATCGTTGGATATTTTGACCGATGAGGTACTATTGGCCAATGATTTCAATCAGAAATTATTCCGTCCAGAGGTTCGATTCAACCAAAAATTCAATAACAACACGCTTACTTTAGGGGTTGGTGCCAATTTTGAAACATTGCAACGTAACCTTTTTGCGAACAATGTTTCCTTTCTATCTCAATATATCTTTTCACAGTATGATTTTACACCTTTGGAAGGCCTGAATGTGATTGCGGGACTTCGATTTGACAATCACAGCGAATACAATTCCCAATTGAGTCCCAAACTTTCTGCACGGTATGAAATATTACCTAATCTTGCCGTTAAAGGTTCCGTGGGCAGCGGCTTCAAGGCGCCCGATTTTAGGCAGTTGTACCTTGATTTTACAAATGCATCGGGTGGGGGCTATTCCGTTTTTGGCAAGGAAGTGGAGGCGCAGGGAATTCAGCGATTGCAGGAAAATGGCGAGATTGCTAATTTGGCCGTTAATCCTACTCAATTGGGCCAACGGCTCAATGCGGAAAGTTCCATTGGGTATAATTTGGGGCTGACCCTAAAATCGGGAAAATTAACGACCGATGTAAACCTTTTCCGCAACGATTTCACGAATCTTATCGACACCCAAATCCTTGCCTCCAAGACCAACGGTCAGAACGTTTTTGGCTACATCAATCGGGAACGGGTGTACACCCAGGGACTTGAAACCGATATTAGATTTAACGGTATTAAAAACCTGAGTCTTTCCGGTGGATATCAATTGCTGTTCGCTTATGATAAGGACCAGGAGGAGGCCCTAAATCAAGGCGAGGTTTTTGCTCGAGATCCAGAGACCCTACAAACCGTACGTTTGGAAAGAAGCCAGTACTTTGGTCTGGAAAATCGTTCCCGCCACACCTTTAATTTCAAGGTATTCTATGAAATCCCCAAATGGGATGCAAACGCCAACCTCAGGGTCGTTTACCGCAGTAGGTTCGGACTTACCGATAGAAACGGCAACGACCTTTTGGACGATTTTGATAACAGTTTCGTAGATGGGTATTCCTTGGTGAACCTATCCTTGGGCAAAACCCTTTTCAAGCATTACCAACTTCAATTGGGCGCTAACAATCTTTTGGACTTTACGGGCAACAACCCGCTCGCTTTACAGGATAACGAGGTTCTAATAAATCCTGGAATTCAATTATTCACTCGATTAAACATTACATTCTAAATTTAATTTTTCATGAAAACAACTCTTAGATTTTGTGCCCTTTTTATGGTGATTTTTTCTTTTGTGGCCTGTAACGATGACGATGGTGATTCGGTTTCTGAATTTACGGTGATGTCCATTTCCCCTGAATCTGGAACGGTGGGTACGGAAATTAGAATTACGGGAACCGATTTCCCTTCCGATGCTTCCAATATTTCCATATCGTTCAACGGGGTTTCCGCCACGGTAACTTCGGTGACCAGTACGGAAATCGTAACTACGGTTCCTTCGGGTGCTGCTTCGGGGCAAATTGAAATTTCCGCAAACGGTTTTACAAAATTATCGGCTTCCAGTTTTACCGTATTGTCAAATTTGGTTACAGAAACCATTTCGAACTTGTCCGCACCACAAACGGGTGGGCAGGGAGAACCTGTAGGCGGACCCTTTACAAAGTTTAGCTTTGAAACCGGTGCTGTAACTGATAGTGAGACGGATTGGGACATTGCCTTTCGAGGAACGACCATAGCTGTGAATGGCGGTACGGCTACGGGTACCAATGAGGAGCCTACGAGGAACGGCAATGCCGGCGCTGCGATACAAAATGGAATTTTTTCTGATATCACAAGTGCCAATGGACTCTCCTTTGATCAGGATGCGGCAGGTTCCTTTGCCGTACCTGCGGGAAGTGGTGAAGGATGGTACAATTACAATCCGGCCACCTTTACGGTGACTCCTATACCGGGTAGGATTTTGGTATTTAGGACCCATGATGGGAAATTTGCCAAAGTCGAGATTCTAAGTTATTATAGGGACGCACCTGCGGAACCGGATGCATTTTCGGATGAATCCAGGGTTTATACCTTCAATTATGTATACAATCCCAACGAGGGCGAAACCGCCTTGGAATAGAATAGGTTGTCAGGAATCCTTACGACCGGGTAATTCTCTTTGGATTGCTCGGTTTTTTTGTCCGTCATCATATGTACATGAAAATTCTAGTTTAAGTAGAACCAATCTTTAAACTGTCCAGATTCTCCCAACCACTATTTCTATTGCCAATTTTCTACAAGGGCAAAAACATACAAATGATTTGGAAACAGGTTGTTCGAATCGCATTTTTTACACTAGGGTAAATCAAAAAAAAAGGAACTGCCTAATATCATGTATCATTTCCATCAAGTTTTCCTAAATGTTAAATCTTACATTTTATTTAGATTTAGTACAAATAAGATTTTCATATTTATGGAACTTGTTTTAGGTTTGCGCAACTATTTATATGAAGTCTAAATAAATTTAATTTCTTAAATGCGTAAGTATATTTTTTTCTTCCTGTTTTTGACCATTTTACTTGGTGCCTGTAGTTCAAATGATGATGGAATAGATATAACTTCTTGTGCCGATGGCATTATGAACGGCAGTGAAACTGGAATAGATTGTGGAGGGGCCTGCGCTCCTTGCAATGTATCGGTAGAGGCACCTGCTTCCTACCAGTTTACCAGAAATGGGGAAAATACCGTTGATTTCAATGGGCAGACTACAAGATTGGCAATGGGCGCCGAATTGGCCAGTTCCCTTAAAAATCCGGGTAAATCCAGCGAGGCCTTATTGGCAATGTTTGCCCATGTGGAGGGGGAGTCAAATTTTGAGGATGCCGCTTTAAACAGTTCTGATAAAAACATAAAAAGTAAAACTGCGGCTTCTGCGGATTATTTTTCAGACAATGCAACGGCCCAGGCTTTGATCCGCGCAGATTTTGAAGGTTGGATCGAGGCGCAGGTAGCTGAGGTGTTTCCCAATTGGAATACCGCAGCCCAAGCTGGGATTTCTGGTCAAATTGCAGACGGTTCATCCACGCGATATATCAATGCCCTTGGGTTGGAATATGATCAAATGGTCGTAAAGGGGCTTATTGGCGCATGGGTAGTTGATCAAACTATTAATAATTACTTAAGCACTTCCGTTCTTGACGAAGGGGAAAATAGGGCAGAAAATGATATGGGCAATGTAGAGGAGGGCAAGTCCTACACGACTATGGAGCATAAATGGGATGAGGCCTACGGCTATGTTTACGGTTTAAATCAAGATGCATCCGACCCCAATGCGGATTTAGGAGCCGATGATTATTTGAACAAGTACATTGGCAGAGTCGAGGGAGACCCTGACTTCCAGGGAATTGCCGATGCCATTTTTCAAGCATTCAAATTAGGCAGGGCGGCCATCGTGGCAGGTGATTATGATCTAAGGGACGAACAGGCTAAAATAATTCAGCAAAAAGTATCCGAAATTATTGGTATTAGGGCCGTATATTATTTGCAGCAGGCTAAACCATCCCTCTCGCAGGAAGTTCCGGCATTTGGAACCGCATTTCACGATCTTTCGGAAGGCTACGGATTTATATACAGTTTACAGTTTACAAAAAACCCTAGTACGAACGCACCCTATTTTTCGGCCTCCGAAGTAGATGCGATGATAGAGGATTTATTGGACGATGGACCCAATGGCCTTTGGGATGTTGAAATTACCACCTTGGACGCCATTTCTGAAACCATATCACAGAGGTTTGAATTTACCTTGGAACAAGCCGCCGAATAAGAGCTTAGGTTTAATTCGGAATCAGGGAATTTTGTACATGGACACCAAATAAATTTTAAAAATAACAGTACACTATTAAGATGAATACATTTTTTAAAGGAAAAATAGTCTGGAGGTTTTTGGTCTTTTTCATGATTGTAGGATGTTCTTCGGATACCATAGAAAATGATGAAGAAATAACAACACCTATAACTGGGGAAGTTACCTTTAATAGGGGAGCCATGCTAGTAAATTGGGCCGATAACATCATTCTTCCTTCCTATGAGACCTTTGCGACTGCCATGGGTTCCCTCAAATCAAGTTTTGATCAGTTCCAAGATGTGAGGACTCAGGAGAACCTTACGATGCTACGTTTCAAATGGTTGGATGCCTACAAAATGTGGCAGCGGGTTTCTATGTTTGAAATAGGTCCGGCGGAAACTATCGGTTTTAGGTTAAATATGAACATTTATCCAACCAATACTTCAAAAATAGACGAGTGGATTGCTACAGGTACTTATGATCTATCACTTTCAAGTAGTAGGGAAGGTAAAGGTTTTCCGGCCCTGGATTATTTGTTCAATGGTCTCGCGGATACTGATATAGCCATCTTGGATATGTACACAGGGGTGGGTGGTGACAACATTGTTCTATTGGTCAATGATATATTGACGGATATGTCCACCATGACACAAACGGTGCTTCAGGAATGGAAAAGTGGATATAGGGATGTTTTCGTGGCAAATGATGGTGCCTCCTCCACAGCCTCGGTAGATCGTCTGGTAAACGACTATATCTTTTATTATGAAAAGTTTCTAAGAGCAGGTAAAATGGGTATCCCGTTAGGGGTATTCTCGGGAAATACCTTGGCCAGAAATGTAGAGGCCTATTTTAACCCTGAGGTTTCCAATACACTATTTTTGGAAGGCTTGGATGCCGTTCAGGATTTTTTCAATGGTAGACATTTTAATGGGGGAAGTGAAGGTGAAAGTCTTTCATCCTATTTGGATAAGTTAAATTCCATAAAACAAGGCGACGATTTAAGTGCTATGATCAATGCCCAGTTGAACAAGGCAAGGGAGTTGGTTACGTCTTTACAGTCTTTTAGAAATGAAATCGAGGACAATAACCCACCGACGGATATGCTATTGGCTTATGATGAGGTCCAGAAAGTGGTACCTTTGTTAAAGGTCGATATGGTTTCCGCCATGAGCATTAGTATCGATTTTGTGGACGCTGATGGTGACTAATGAAGGCTACTCTCAAAAAATACATAAATGACCCTGTGGAGGCCGCCCCTTTGGCGGTCTTTCGCATTTTTTTTGGTTTCATGATGCTTTTTAGTATCCTGAGATTTTGGGCTTATGGATGGATCGATAAACTGTACATTCAGCCAAGGTTTTTCTTCTCCTACTATGGTTTTGAATGGGTCAAGCCAATTGGTAATTTTACATACCTGCTTTTTGCCATTTGTGGACTTTCTGCATTTTTAGTGGCACTGGGATATAGGTACAGAATATCGATTGTTCTTTTTTTTCTTAGTTTTACTTACATAGAATTAATGGATAAGACCACATATTTAAACCATTACTATTTTATAAGTATTCTTAGCTTCTTGATGATTTTTCTTCCTGCGGAAGCCTATTTTTCTTTAGATGCCCGTAACAATAAGGAAAAAGCTTACCAATTTATTCCCGCTTGGACCATCAATAGTATAAAGTTGTTGCTAGGCATCGTTTACTTTTATGCAGGTGTGGCCAAATTAAATTCGGATTGGTTGTTCAGGGCAATGCCTTTAAAAATATGGTTGCCCTCAAAATTTGATATTCCGTTTATTGGGGATTTATTAGGGCAGGAATGGGTACAATACGCTTTCAGTTGGACCGGGGCTTTGTACGATTTGGCCATTCCGTTTTTATTATTGGTAAAAAAGACGAGACCTTATGCCTTTGTGTTGGTCATTATTTTTCATGTACTTACCAGGGTTTTGTTTCCAATTGGAATGTTTCCCTATATCATGATCGTTTCTGCACTGATATTTTTTAATTCGAATGTCCACCAAAGAATTCTTAACGGAGTGGGGAAAGTATTCAAAATTCAAAAGGGCTATTTTAGAAACAACAGGACATTCAACTACGTTTCTTCGGCCAGGAAAAAACTCTTTTTGGGGATGATTGCGATCTTTTTCATCATTCAATTGACATTTCCTTTCCGTTATCTACTCTATCCGGGCGAACTGTTTTGGACCGAAGAAGGGTATCGCTTTTCATGGCGGGTCATGTTAATGGAAAAATCAGGCTATGCACAATTCAAGATTGTCAATGGGGAAACAGGGGGTTGGTTTTATGTCGATAATTCCGATTTCCTGACACCCTTCCAGGAAAAGCAAATGGCCTTCCAACCCGATTTTATATTGGAATACGCACACTACCTCAAAAATCACTTCGAAAAGGATGGGCATAAAAATGTGGAGGTATATGTGGATTGTAGGGTGAGTTTAAATGGTAGATTAAGTACTGAATTTATCGACCCTAAAGTGAACTTGGCGCAGCAAAGTGAATCGTTTAAACATAAAAACTGGATATTACCATTTAATGATGAGATTAAGGGACTATAGTATTGTACTGTTTTTTTTAGTGACTTTTTCGGCCTTTGGACAAATTAGTTTTACTGGGAAAATAACTGACGGAAATGGCAAGCCTGTTCCGGATGCCGAGATCTATATAAAGCAGTTGGAGCGTTTGGAAACAACCGATTCCAATGGACGCTTTCTTTTTGAAAATATGGCGGCTGGAAACTATAGCCTTGTAATTTTCGCATATGAATTTGAGATTAAGGAAGAAGAATTGGTAATTGGGGATAGTACAGCCTTGAACTTTGAATTGGAGCGGATACGCGCACAAAACCTATCAGAGGTGGTGCTTACCCAGAAAAGAGAACAGATCTTTGAATTAAAGCAGCTCAAAAAAGTGGACGGCACCGCCATCTATGCTGGCAAGAAGAGTGAAGTTGTGTTAATGGAAGGAATCACGGGAAATTTGGCGGCCAACAATGCCAGACAGGTATACGGTCAGGTTGTAGGGCTTAATATCTACGATAATGGCGATGCGGGATTACAGTTGAATATTGGGGGTAGGGGGCTCGATCCCAATAGGACGGCAAATTTCAATACCAGACAGAATGGTTATGATATTAGTGCGGATGTTCTTGGATATCCTGAGAGTTATTACACACCCCCGGCAGAAGCCTTGGAGGAAATCCAGGTGGTAAGAGGTGCTGCTTCGTTGCAGTATGGAACCCAATTTGGCGGCCTGGTAAATTTTAAGTTCAAGACCCCAAATCCCTTAAAAAAGATAGAATGGGTGAGTAGGCAGACGGTGGGTTCCTATGATTTAAAAACAAGCTTTAACAGTCTGGGAGGCACTTCGGGCAAGATTAGCTATTATACCTACTTTAATTACAAGGAAGGAAATGGTTTTAGGCCCAATTCCAATTTCAATAGCAGAAATTACTACGCACATCTGGGCTACCAGATTTCGGATAGGACAAAGTTGACTTTGGAGACTACATTTTTGGATTATTTGGCCAAACAGCCCGGTGGACTCACGGACGCACAGTTTATAGAGGACCCTACTTTTAGCAACAGAAATAGAAACTGGTTTGATGTGAACTGGAAATTATTCTCCGCGCGGTTGGATCACAAATTTTCGACCAATACGGATTTTAGTTTGAATGTATTTGGATTGGATGCTTCCCGAAGCGCTTTGGGTTTTAGGACCAATAGGGTGTCCCAACAGGATGACCTTGAGGAACCTAGGGAACTTCTTGCGGATAATTTTAGGAACTGGGGTGCCGAAGCTCGATTGCTTACAAGGTACAAGCTAGGCGAATCCCAGTCCGCATTACTCCTTGGGTCAAAGATCTACAGAACCAATAACGACCAAAGACAAGGGCCAGGATCTGCCGAAGCAGATCCGGACTTTAATTTCGCCGATGCCGAATTTCCCAATTATGAAAGACAGTCCCAGTTTGAGTTTCCCAATGCAAACCTTGCATTCTTTGGCGAGAATGTCTTTAACATATCTCAAAAGCTTACGCTTACCCCTGGTTTTAGATTGGAACATATAAAAACGAAAAGCCTTGGTAGCTATAAAAACATTGTACTTGATTTGGCGGGAAACCCATTGTTGAACGAGGACATATCGGACAATCGGGAATTTAATAGGACCTTTCTATTATTAGGTCTGGGAGCAACCTATAAATTGAATCCAAGCATTGAAATCTATGGTAATTTTTCCCAAAACTATAGGTCTGTGACCTTTAGTGACATCAGGGTAGTAAACCCTTCCTTTCAAGTGGATGAAAATATCCAGGATGAGGATGGTTTCACTGCCGATTCGGGATTTAGGGGGAGGTTCAATAATATATTGTCCTACGATGTGAGCGCATTCGGTTTGCTTTATGACAATCGGTTGGGAGAGATTTTGAAAAACGAGACACGCACAAATGCCGCCGGTGAGGAGGTTGAAACGGGTAGGGTTATTCGTTTCCGAGGAAATATCGGAACAGCCTTTATCTATGGCCTGGAAAGCTTTTCAAACTGGAGTATAAAGGAAACTTTTTTTCCGTCGGTCGAAAAATTGAAAATGAATTACTTCCTTAATTTGGCCCTAACGGAATCAGAATACTTGTCCTCTCAAAGCACCAATGTGGAGGGAAACAAAGTAGAATTTATATCCGCAGTTAATTTAAAAACGGGCTTAAACTTTGGATATGCCAATCTTCTGGGCAGTATTCAATATACCTATTTGTCCGATCAATTCACGGATGCCACAAATGCACCACAGGACGTGAACGACAATCAAAGGGGTATAGAAGGTGAAATACCAGCCTATGATATTTTGGATTTTTCCCTGTCCTATTCCTATAAGAAATGGAAGTTGGAGGCGGGAATAAATAATGTCCTTAATAATAGTTATTTTACCAGGCGGGCAACAGGCTACCCGGGTCCAGGTATACTGCCAGCGGAACCAAGGACTTTTTATACCACCTTACAATTCAAAATTTAATTTGGTTTAAGAGTAATTCCTGAGGATTGCCTTAAGTGTTCTTTCAGTTCTTTGGGATTTCCTTTCGGATTAAAAATGAATTATTGGCTGAAACCCTTGTTTTAAGGTAAATAGGTCAAGAATTAAACCAATAATATTCACTATATTTGCACGCAATTAAATCCTTAATTGCATGGAAGCCCACCTAAAAAAAATTCTCGGAGAAGGTCTTACGTATGACGACGTACTCTTGGTACCCGCGTATTCCGAAGTATTGCCCCGCGAAGTCAACATTCAATCCAAGTTTACTCGAAATATTACTATCAATGTCCCGATAATTTCCGCGGCGATGGATACCGTTACGGAATCCCGTATGGCCATTGCCATTGCCCAAGAGGGGGGCATAGGGGTGCTTCATAAAAATATGACCATTGAGCAACAGGCGCTGAAAGTAAGAAAGGTCAAAAGGGCGGAGAGTGGAATGATTTTAGATCCCGTAACCATGCCTTTGAATTCCAAGGTGAAGGATGCTAAAGCCAATATGAAGGAACATAGTATAGGTGGAATACCCATTGTGGACGATGAAGGTAAGCTCATAGGAATCGTTACCAATAGGGATTTACGATTTGAAAAAAACAATGACCGACCAATTTCGGAGGTAATGACCTCTGAAAATTTGGTGACAGCAGGGGAGGGAACCTCGCTATCCGAAGCTGAGGACATACTACAGGAGCACAAAATTGAAAAACTTCCGGTCGTTGACAAGAACAATAAATTGATCGGTCTCATCACCTTTAGGGACATCACCAAACTCACCCAAAAGCCCATTGCCAACAAGGACCAGTATGGCCGGTTGCGTGTTGCGGCAGCTTTGGGCGTAACCATGGATGCCGTGGATCGGGCAGAGGCCTTGGTGAATGCCGGGGTGGATGCTGTTGTTATCGATACCGCCCACGGACATACCAAAGGAGTGGTCACCGTCTTGAAAGAGGTAAAGAAAAAGTTTCCGGATTTGGATGTAATCGTGGGTAATATTGCCACCGGTGAAGCTGCGAAATATCTAGTAGAAGCTGGTGCCGATGCTGTCAAAGTCGGTATTGGTCCTGGATCTATTTGTACCACAAGGGTCGTGGCCGGTGTAGGATTTCCACAATTCTCAGCCGTGTTGGAGGTCGCTGCTGCCATCAAAGGTTCCGGTGTTCCCGTTATTGCAGATGGCGGTATTCGTTACACAGGTGATATTCCCAAAGCCATTGCTGCCGGGGCGGACACCGTGATGCTAGGTTCGCTTTTGGCAGGAACTAAGGAGTCCCCTGGGGAAACCATTATCTACGAAGGCAGAAAATTCAAAAGTTACCGCGGCATGGGTTCCGTAGAAGCCATGAAGCAAGGTAGTAAGGACCGCTACTTTCAAGACGTGGAGGAAGATATCAAAAAATTGGTTCCAGAAGGAATTGTAGGTAGGGTACCTTATAAGGGAGACCTGTTCGAAAGTATCCACCAATTTGTAGGCGGACTGAGGGCCGGTATGGGCTACTGTGGCGCCAAGGATATTGAGACTTTAAAGGAGACAGGTCGATTCGTAAAGATTACTGCGAGCGGTATCAACGAGAGCCATCCACATGATGTTACTATTACCAAGGAGTCTCCTAATTATAGTAGGTAGATTATTTGGATTATTATAGAAGTTTGGCACTAGAGGTAGCTGCTCAAAATATACTTCCTTATTCCACGTTAGATTAAAAAATTAGTATAAAACTATATGGGCAGAAGTAGGACTTTTTTTGCAATTAAATTTCTTTGTGGAATATTCCTTTTCCTATCGTGTTCTAATGAAAATGATTCAGAGATAGGCAAAGATCTACAATTGATAGTTTCTCCAAATAATTTGGAGTTGTTACAAGGTGAATCAGGTACCATTTTTATTTCTTCCCAACCTGAAGGAAGATTCGAGTGGCGAATAGGTAGTAAACCAAACTGGATTTCTTTTTCTCCTTCCAGTGGTATCTTGGACGGTACAATTGATGAAATTTTGGTTACCACGGAGGTTTCCGGTTTAACCGTTGGTTGGAACACGGGTACGGTAGAAATAATTTCAAGTTCGGCTGGTAAAAAGTTCATGGATGTATCGGTATTCATAGAAACTCCTCAAATTTCTCAAATGGCCATATCAAAGAACATTTTGGAATTTGATTATCAAGAAGATTCAACTGAGTTTTATATTAAAAATATAGGTGGTTTGGACTTTAATTGGACCATTAACAATCAAAATGATTATTTAACAGTTTCTCCAGACTCAGGTTTTTTGGCTATTGGTGATTCTATTTTGGTAACCTCGATTGTTGATAGAACCGAGTTAGAAACGAATATCTATGAATATTCTTTAAATATTGGAAATAACCAACAGAACGCTTTGGAGCTGCCTGTCAATATAAAATCCTATAAAGAGGAAAAATGGATATTGGATAATGGTCAAATTGTGGATGCTGAATATGATCGAAATTATGACAAAATAATTGCGGTTTCAGAATTTCCAAACCAAATTCTTAATATTAATCCAGTTTCCCAAGGAACTCAATCATTGGATTTGAACTTACCGCCTACAAGCGTATCTATTAGTCAAGATGGTAATTTTGCCGTAGTTGGTCATGATGGATATATTTCCTATATAAATTTATCATCAATGGAATTGATCCAAATTTACAGTGTCACAACAGACGTATTTGATATTGTTTTGGGACCAAACAATTGGGCATATGCTTTTCCGCGTGTAGATCAGCATGAACGTATTAGGTGTATTGATCTGTCCACTGGAAATGAGACACAAAACACAGGAAATTCGATTTATGCAGGGACTAGGGCCAAGTTGCATCCTAGCGGCAATTATATTTATGGCGCAGATAACGGTCTTTCCCCATCCGATTTTGAAAAGTATGACATTTCTGGAGGGACTGCACATTATCTTTACGATTCTCCATATCACGGTGATTTTGAATTTAGCGGTAATATTTGGATATCTGAATCTGGGGATAAATTGTTTTCCAGGGCCAGGAATGTATTTAACGCTTCAGAGAATCAAACGAGTGACATGACCTATAGCGGAAAATTATTTGGTGAGCAAGGAAAACGTATTACGACTATGGATTCCCATGCAGAAGCAAATGTAATATATACTATTGTGGACGAAGGGTTATGGGATTGGGATTATAAACCTGGTAGTGTTGTTAAAAAATACACAGAAGATTTTTACAACTTTCAAGGCGAAATAGAGTTGCCAAAGTTTTTAGGAACGGATACGAATGGCAATTTTTCCCTTTTTGCGTCTCACGGGTATTTTGGCTTTTTTAATTCCACAGGTTCCGAGTTTTACGTAATAGTCAAGGCCGACGAGGAGAACAACTCGGCAGTTAGATGGGGTATTTCCACTATATCTGTTGATTAAGGTCAACTGATACCCTCTTTTTAGTTTATTGGGTTATCCTTTTGTTTAGAAGTTGAACCCTCCTAAGGTCATCGGCGGCTTGCCATAACTTGTTTTTAAGGGAGGGGTTTAGTTCCGGATTATCCTTTAAATAATCTTGCATGATTTCGTAGGCTTCGTTTGAGGTATGATTGCCTATGGTACTGCTTAACCAGCGTTTTGGAAAGAAAATATCGCCGGTTTTTTGAATTTCGTCCAACAAGTCCAAACTACTCTTTAGATGCTGAAGTGCAAAGGTGGCATGCAGGGGATGATTAATGTTGCTCAAGGCCGATGCCGACCAGGCTTCCTTTGAACGGTTCTTTTCAAGTTTGAGGGATTCCATAAAGTTGCTTTTGACCGATGCATCCTTGGAAACGGAAGGTAGCAGGAAGTTGAAGCGTTCCAATTTGTCCGGATTGTCAAGGGCGTTTTTAGCCGTTTGCAATATTACCTCTGATTTAGGATGTTGGTAGAGTGCAAGGTCCAAGGCCATTTCGGTAAAGTCATCCTTGTTCAGTCGCAAATTGGACAGAACTACTTTTTTGGACCAAATATCGTACAATTGTTGGATGGAAGTTCCCGTGTAAGCCACCGACTCAAAGGTTGAGAACAAAGTCTTTTTCTTGTTCGGGGATTGGTCCTTTTGCAGTTGAGACCACAAATTATCGGTGATTTTGGATTGCTCCAAGCGCCGTTCTTCTTCCGTGAGGTATTTCCAGAACAAGTTTCTCAAATACCCAGATAACAAATTCGATAACAATTCATTTTCTTCCAGATACAATCGGTTTTCATAAAAACGCAGGAGCTCTAAAGGTTTTATAGTTCCATTTAAAGCATTTTCATATGCGTTTATGTAAAAGGAACCTCTAGCGACTTCATCACCTATAATCGCTATAGTCTCAAAAGCTTCTGGATGTATTGGAAAGACGCCATAACCCATACCATCCGAATTATAAAGGATTGCGAGTGGTTTTGGAAGTCCGAGGGCCTCGGTGATTTCCAGTTCGTCTCCGGTGAATTCCAAGGGAATTCTTCGAACCGTATCGGGATAGACCAAGGAAATCTCAAAAATCTGGGGCCAAATTTGGTCCGACCTATCTTCGGCCATTTGTCTCAATTCCAAAGAGGAAATCTTGCCGTCCTCCGTATATGTTACACTATCCTTGAAAATAGGCCTGCCGGAGCTGTTCACCCAGACATCGCTCCAAGAAAGAAGGTCTATGTCCGTACGGTCATCCAAAATCTTCACGAGGTCGTTCCAATTCGCATTCGAATTTTGATAGGTTTTTATGTATTCCTGTATTCCCTCTTTAAAAGTTTCCTTACCCAAGACCGCTTCCAACTGTCGCATCATAATGGGCGCTTTATTATAGATGATACTGCCATAAAGTGAACCCGCATTGTTGAGGTTTTTCAATTCTTGTCTGATAGGATTCGTGCCTTTTGTGCGATCTTCGCCATATGCGCTAGGATAATGCCCTACCATGAAAGCGAGTTCATGGTTTATGGAAGGAAATTCAGGATTTACTATTTTATCCGCCATAAAATTGGCAAATACCTCCTTCATCCATACGTCATTGAACCAATCCATGGTAACCAAATCCCCAAACCACATATGGGAAGTTTCATGGGCGATCAGTTTGGCCCTCCCCAGTTTTCTGTTTTCCGTGGCACTACCGTCCAAAAAAAGCGAGCTTTCTTTATATTGAATGGCCCCTACATGTTCCATACCGCCATATTGAAAACCTGGAATGGTTGCAAAATCGAGCTTTTTAAAGGGGAAGGTAAAATCGGTATAGTCTTCCAAAAACTCTTTGGAACTGTGGTGCAATTGGAAAATGGAATCGATACTGTACTTGATTTTTTCTTCATCGGTTTCCCGATATAACATTTTCATAGGAATATTGGCTATTGCCATTTCTTTGGACTCGAACTTTCCCGCCACGAAGGAAAAAAGATAGGTGCTCATTTTGTCCGATTTTTCAAATTCATGCACCTTTCGTCCGTCAGAAGTGGTTCGATTGAGTTCCGGAGCGGCGCAAAGCACCTTCCAAGTTTCAGGGGCTGTAATTGTCAGCGTATAGGTAGCTTTTAAATTGGGTTGGTCAAAACAAGGAAAAAGGGTTCTTGCACGGTCCGGAACCAATAATGTATATAAGTATTCTTCATTTCGATTTAGCGAAAGTTCACCGGCCAAAAAATCGATTTCCAAAGTATTTTTGCCTTTCACCAAATCACTATTTGCGATTATAATATGTTCATTTGTGTGATTGATTTCAATTTGGGACCCATTCACAACAATCTTCTTTAAATGATTCGTTTCTTCTTTGAAATCGATAAACACAGGATTTTCCAAGGAATTAAGAAAAAAGTTTAGCATTAGTTTGGAGCGGATTGGTTTTTCTAACTCCATTGGAATTTCAAAATTCAATTTGTACGTGATATTTGAAATGTGCTCTTTCCGGTATTCTGCCAGGGACAATGATACCCCGTCAGATATTGCAATGTGTCTTTCTGTCCTTTGGGTTAGAGTACAGGCAATACTTAGGAGGCTTAGTAGCAAGAAGGAAACAAATTTTTTCATGTATATAAAATGCGTTGATACAGTGAAATTACCGCATTGTGAAATGTAAACCAATTTAAAATATTTAAATACGATTATCTCGCAAATATGAATGGTTGTCGCAATGCTGCTCAAAAACCATCATTTACCGACCATTTTACTATGTTTGTTGTTCATCCAATCGAAATGGCAAGTTTTATCGAAAATCCGGTGTATGTTTTAACGGTATTAAGTCTCATGGTGTTGCTATCCCTAGCTGCTGCCAAAACAAAATGGGGTAAACCATTGGGAGCGGCATTATTGGTCATTGTTTTCACGGCCGTTCTTTCCAATCTAAGGTTGATTCCGTCAGCCTCGAATTCCATTCCCTTGTACGATGCTATATTTAAATACTTAGCACCTATTTCAATATTTTACTTATTGCTGGGGGCCAACTTAAAATCGATTCAGAAAGCCGGACTACCCATGATCGTGTTATTTCTGTTAGGTTCTTTGGCTACGGTAATAGGTATTTTGGTTTCTTGGTATTTAATTTCACCTCAAAATATACTTGGTGACGACGCAAAGATTCTGGCGGGAATGCTAACCGGAACCTATACTGGGGGCAGTGTTAATTTTAACGCTGTGGCCCTGACCTACGAATTTCAGGACCGGGGAATTCTTTATGCAGGAGCCATTGCCGTGGATAATGTTGTCACGGCGGTTTGGGTGGTCATTACAATTGCGATTCCCGTGTTCTTAAGGCGTTTTATTACGGATTGGAAAATAACCAGTTCTATTTCGAATGTGATTAAAAGCGAAAAGGATGCACTAAGCCTAAACACGTTAAGCTGGTACGTTTTTATTGGATTGATCGCCTATTTAGTTGCTGAACTTGTAACACAAGTCGTTCCTTCGATTCCTTCCATCATAACCCTATCTACGCTTGGAATCCTATTAGCTCAGACGGGTTTCATTTCCAAACTTAAAGGAGGCCATACATTGGGTTTGTACCTGGTTTACCTTTTTCTGGCAGTGATAGGTGCCTATTGTGAAATTAGTTCTGTACTGGAACTTGGAGAAATTGGGATTTCCTTGTTTTTGTTCACCATGGTAGCAGTATTCATACATGGAATTGTCATTGTGGTTCTTGGAGGCCTCACTTTTAGGGATTGGGACATGATTGCTATTGCGAGTCAAGCCAATGTGGGCGGAGGAACCTCGGCCATAGCACTTGCGGAAACGTTTGATCGCAGCGAATTGATTTTACCCGCAATCTTGGTGGGTACTTTAGGAAATGCTTTGGGAACCTATTTGGGATTTATGGTCACCGCATTGCTGTAGTAACTTATTTTCCCGCTTCAGCGTAGGTTTTCCAATCCTTCTCTTTGTAGATGTTCTCACCAAAGTATTTGGCGATGTTCAAAAAAGGTTCCGGTTTTTGGTAGCCGGGCACTGGTGAAAGCACGTTAAAGTCTTCGTCGAGGAATATGGTCGTAGGATAACTTAATCTGCCCTGCATCAAGGCAGCTGCAAGCTCATGGTAGCCTTTTCTGCCAGATGGTACAAACTTATAGGTTTTTCCCTTGAATTCGATGGGATCGGCGCCTTCCCCATCAAGTTTTATCATGTAGAAATTTTCTGTCATGTAGGCAGCTACCTCCGGATTTTGAAAGGTATCCTTATCCATTTTTTTGCACCACCCACACCAGTCGGTATAGACATCAACAAATACTTTTTTTGGATTTTTATCCGTGGCGGCCAGTTCTGCTGCTTCGTTCCAGGAAAGCCATTTCACTTCTTGGGCCTGCAATCCAACAGAAAAAAATAAAAAGGCAACTAGAAAGAGATTTTTGATCTGTACAGAAACGCTAGAGTTCATACTTTTTATGGAGTTAGTCCAACAATTATACCAAAACTAACGCTTTTTTCGTGTCTTTATTTCACCTTCTCAGGTTGCTTTACTTGAAATAGGTCTTTTACATCTACCTGATTTTTAATCAGATCGTCAAATGTTTCCCGTTCCCGTATCAAAATCGCCTGACCTTTGTGCCATAAAACCTCGGGTGGCCTAAATCTTGAATTGTAATTGCTTGCCATAGTAAAGCAATAGGCCCCCGCATTCTTGAAACACAAAATATCCCCTTCCGAAATCTCATTGATTCGTCGGTTACTGGCAAAAGTATCGGTTTCACATATATAACCGACTACTGAATAATAACGCTCCCTTCCTTCTGGATTGGAAATGTTTTCAATGGAATGGGTGGCCCCATAGAGCATTGGCCTAATCAAGTGATTGAAGCCAGTATCCACGCTCGCAAAAACAGTAGAAGTGGTTTGTTTTACCACGTTTACTTTGGCCAGAAAGTATCCGGCCTCACTGACCAAGAATTTTCCGGGCTCAAAGGCCAAGGTCAATTCCTTGCCATATTCCTTACAAAATGCATTGAATCTAGAGCCCAACTTTTTGCCCAGCTCCTCAACATTGGTCTCAATATCGCCTTGCTTATAGGGTACCTTAAAACCACTTCCAAAATCAATAAAGTCCAAATCTTTGAAGTTTTTAGCCGTTTCAAAGAGAATTTCTGAGGCGTACAGGAATACATCAATGTCCAAAATATCGCTTCCGGTGTGCATATGGATCCCGTTGATGTTCATTTTTGTAAGCTCTACAATTCGCAATAAATGAGGTATTTGATGAATGCTTATACCGAATTTAGAATCGATATGACCTACGGATATTTTCGAGTTTCCTCCAGCCATTACGTGCGGATTTATCCGGATACATACCGGAATGTCCGGATGCTTGCTACCAAATTGCTCCAGAATGGATAGATTGTCTATATTGATCCGAACGCCCAATTTGGCAGCCTCCTCAATTTCTTCCAAAGAAACGCCATTTGGCGTGAAAATGATGGATTCTGGTTTGAAACCTGCTAAGAGACCGAGTTGTACTTCCTGTATGGAAACGGTATCCAAACCACTTCCCAAACTGTTCATCAATTTTAAAATCGTGATATTGGATAGTGCCTTTGCGGCGTAATTCAATTTTAAATTCTTTACCGTACCGAATGCCTTGGTAAGACGATTGAACTGGGAAATTATTTTTTCGGAGTCATAGACATAAACGGGATCTCCGTACGTTTTGGCGATTTTAAGTAAATCCGCATTGTTCATAGCGATATGATTTTATGGCAAAGCTAGTGGTATCAAAAGATACCTACAAATAAATACAATGAAAAATGAAATAATACAACAAAATGTGTCAAATGTAACACTTTAATCCGTCTTTTCTTTGTATGCTATATAGTAGCTTCGTAATTTACGATTGATTTCCTATTTTTCATATGGGACCATTGGAACAACAACCTCCATTAATAATTAACTCTAATATTTTTATATGAAGCTACCTCTTTTTCCTTTAAAATCTGTTTTCTTTCCAGGCGAAACCGTGCCCTTGCATATTTTTGAGCCCAGGTACAAACAACTGATTCAGGATTGTAGGGACGAGGCAATTACCTTCGGTATTCCGGTTTTTCTCAATAACCGATTGGAATATGGGACAGAGGTACAACTGGTAGAAGTGGTCAACACTTATGAAGGTGGGGAGATGGATGTTGTGTGTGTTGCCAGACAGGTTTTCAAGGTGATATCTTTTGAACCCCAAATGGTGGACAAGTTGTATCCGGGAGGGGATGTCCAATTGTTGGAATATGATTACATCTGTCCCGCCAGTTATAAGGCCGAGGTGGTGAAGAAAATACAGCAACTTTATGCTATTATGGAAATTCCGAACACCCCAATCGATTTGGCGAAGTATAATAGTTTTGTGTTGGCCCATAAAATAGGTCTGTCCTACGAACAGGAATATGAACTTTTAAGAATTGCCAAGGAGCAGGATCGTCTGGAATTAATTTATAACCATCTGGTGACCACGATCAATGTACTTTCGCAAGTGGAAAGAACCAGAAAAATTATTGAACTGAACGGCCATTTTAAAAATTTCGATCCGCTCGATTTTAAGAATATCGAAACTTAAAATGGGCGAGATTGGGAGAATTGGTAGCAGCATATTCAATTAATTAAGTTTAATTTTCAATTATTACCCTGTCTTTCCTATTTTTGCCCAACAAATTAAACTACCCTAATATGAACCTTCACGAATATCAAGGAAAAGAGATATTATCAAGCTTTGGCGTACGAATTCAACGAGGCATCGTGGCGCACAGTGCAAAGGAAGCAGTAGATGCTGCCAAACAATTGACAGCAGAAACAGGTACCGGATGGCATGTAATCAAAGCCCAGGTTCACGCCGGAGGTCGTGGTAAGGGTGGCGGTGTAAAATTGGCTAAAAACTTAAAAGAAGTAGAAGAGTTGGCAGGCCAAATCATAGGTATGAACTTAGTGACTCCACAAACTTCCGCGGAAGGTAAAAAGGTACATCAAGTATTGGTAGCCGAAGATGTTTACTATCCTGGCGACAGTGAAACCAGCGAATTTTATATGTCGGTACTTTTGAACAGAAGTACTGGAAGAAATATGATAATGTATTCTACCGAAGGTGGTATGGATATAGAGGAAGTGGCGGAAAAAACTCCCCATTTAATCTTCACGGAAGAAATAGATCCTGCAACGGGACTACTTGGTTTCCAAGCGAGAAAGATAGCTTTTAACTTGGGACTATCTGGAACTGCCTTTAAGGAAATGACCAAATTTGTATCGGCATTATACAAGGCATACGTACAGAGCGATTCCAGTATGTTCGAAATCAACCCTGTGTTAAAGACTTCTGATGATAAGATTATGGCCGTTGACGCCAAGGTTTCCATAGATGATAATGCGCTATACCGCAGGAAGCAATATGCGGAAATGAGGGATTTGCGTGAGGAAAACCCTATTGAAGTGGAAGCTAGGGCCGTGGGTCTTAACTATGTGGATTTGGATGGAAACGTTGGATGCATGGTAAACGGTGCTGGTTTGGCAATGGCTACCATGGATTTGATCAAGATGGCAGGTGGCGAGCCTGCAAACTTTTTGGATGTTGGAGGTACGGCCGATGCAAAAAGGGTGGAAGAAGCTTTTAGGATTATATTAAAAGACCCGAACGTGAAAGCCATTCTAATAAATATTTTTGGCGGAATCGTTCGATGCGATAGGGTTGCCCAAGGTGTCGTAGATGCTTATAAAAATATGGGCGATAGTATAAAAGTACCAATAATTGTGCGTTTACAAGGAACCAATGCGGAGTTGGCCAAGGAGATTATTGACAATTCCGGTTTGGCCGTTCACTCCGCCGTACAGTTCAAGGAAGCTGCCGATAAGGTAGAGGAAGTGTTGAGATAAGTACTACATATCCCACGATTATAGAAAAAGGCAATGTTTTAGTAACATTGCCTTTTTTTCATCTATACCATCATTTTGCTGCACATTTTGTAGAACACTTGTAATTAGGTCTAGAATAATGGCAGCTTTTTTAAGATCCTTGAAGGAAATTCTAGGTACGGTTTAGACGATGTTCCAAGTCATATTTTATCATGGTATTACCCATTTGAAGTTTCTGTTAAGTTTAGTTTGAGAGCAAATCCCGTTTCTTTTTCATTGTAACTTTGACTTGTGTTCAAAATGGATGATTTTGATTAAAAAAATGTTAAAACGAAGTTTTGTTGTAACATTCTCATTTTTGAGGCGTCTTTTTAATAAATCATCATCAATCAATTATTAATCAACTTTCAGAAATGAAAGTCAAAAAACAACAAGTCATGAGAAAATTAAGTTTAGTTTTTGTAGCAGCATTGCTATTCGCAACAGGTAACGTTTTAGCTAACGACACTGAAGGTGTTGAACCTGCAAAAAGTCTAACCGGTCAAATTGCCAAAATGTTGGAGGACAATTCTTTTTCAGAAATGGAGTCCGACTTAACCGCGCAAGTAAGGTTCACGTTGAACAGTGATGGAGAAATCGTTGTGCTGTCGGTTGACACGGAATCCGTTAATCTGGAAAGATTTGTGAAAGGGAGATTGAATTACCAAAAGGTGGATATTTCCAATGTAGAGGAAGGTAAGCTGTATACCGTTCCTGTTAGGATAGCTTCTTAAGTGTTTAGAAGTTGAATTAATAATCCTGGTTCTCTTGGAATCAGGATTTTTTTTTGTTCTTGTATTTTCCGTGGCTTAAGTTGGGATCCAAGTTTTTCAACTGCTTTTTTTTAAAACTCTTGGATTGGTCGAATTTCTTGGTGGGCTCCTTTCCCAAAAGGACTTCTCCTGGGTTTTTAGGATTCTCCCTGGTTCCCCTAAGGTGTATTACCAGTCCATTGAGAAAATTCCGTAAAATCTGGTCGCCACATTCCATATAGTTAGGATGGTCCTCCTTCCTAAAAAATGCGCCCAACTCACTTTTTGTAATTTTAAAGTCTACCAGAGCAAGTATTTCCACTATTTCATCATCCCGAAGCTTAAGGGCAACCCTTAATTTTTTAAGTACATCGTTATTGGTCATATTTAAAAATTTGATGCAAGGTATCATTAAAATTCTTTATATATGGTGGTTGGAAGAATTTAGGGGGCACTGTGGAAATGATGGACGGTAGTGTTAAATATCTGTTTTTCATGCTATAAACTATACTATTCTGCCAGTTTTGTTGTTATCTCCATAGAAATAAATGAATAAAGGAAAGTGTTGTGAACACCTTAAAGGAAAAATTGAGTATTCTTTCTGAAATGATTGCGTTTGCAAGAATAGATAATACCTTAAAGCAATCTGAATATGATTTTCTTTTTAATGTGGCCCAAAGTCTAGATATAAGCAAAAAGGAGTTCGACGCCCTTTTTCAAATGGAAGTGGAACATATTATACCAAAATCCCAAGCAGATAGGTTGGTTCAATTCAATAGGCTTATTTTATTGATGAACATTGATAATGAAAACAATCTCAAGGAAATAGAGCGGTTACATGATATTGGTCTACGAATGGGCTTGCCACCATCGGCCATTGAACAAGTGCTGTCCATCATGCATGAGTACCCAAATAAAATAGTGCCCCCGGAAATCATCATCAATATTTTCAAGGCCCATTATAACTAGGACCAAGAATGAAATCCTTCCCTTAATTGGTTAAGGTCACGTTGGTTTTTTATCGATTTTTCCATATCCCCTTTCAAATTATCCGTTTCCAGACGAATGGCTTCACTTTGTTCCGAATTTACGGTTCTTTCACCCAACGATTTTAGCATATTCAAAAGTTTGCCCGTCACCAGTATGTCGTGGGAGCAATAGGGCCTATACGTGGCAAGGACGTTGTACAAAACCTCTGCAAAGGTGTTTCTTATTATACGCGCTTGGTTATTTCCTTCAACATCGGTTAAATACTCAAACCCATTGGTTTGCATTAGATACGTGAATAATTCTGTCAAGTAGTCTATGCTGTTCAAGGCCGTTCCTGGGTCGTTGATACCTGGGGACATGGCTTTAATCCCAATTTCGGAAATCTGTCTGAACCCATATATATAATTTTCGCCTGTACCTTCTTCTTTTGAAATGATCAACGTCCTTAGAATTTTGCTTCTAATTTCTTCCGAAGTTGGTTTGCTCACTAAAATGCCTTCCTGATTACTCATAATAAATTGTCCCTTACGGATCACAAATGCGATTTTCAGCTCATTTTCAATGCAAATATTCACTAGATCATCCTTCAAAATGCCTTGAAAATATCCTGTTGTATCCAATAATAGGCATGTCCAATTGTTTGCTTCTGGAAAATCCAATGATTTTTTTGTCTCCTCTCCGATTATCTTTACGAGCTTTTCCTTGGTTTTTGAGTGAACGGAATATAAAATAGTTCCTACCTGTATCGATTGAGATATATGGTGAATGAAATAGATAAAGGAAGCTAGACATATGACTGTAAGTATAATCGCTATCAATACAGAAAACCCCGGTGTCTGATAGGAAGAATTTGTGGGTTCTATGGATACTAGAATTAATATGTTATAAAGAATAACCGCAAGGTAAAGTCCCAATACTATCTGATGCTTTTCATCTGAAATGATTCCTGGTAGTACCCGTGGAGAAAAATTACTTGAAGCTTGGTTTAGGAGTATCATGACCATGGAAAAACTGAATACCATCAGGGAAATAAGCCCGCCGATTAAAGTACTTAACAGTGTTCTGGCCGTTTCAGTGTTATCAATTACAAGTACGGGGGCAATATCCATTAGATATTCGGAGATGTGTTGTTGTTCCAAATACATTAATATAAATGCGACCAATATTCCAGCTGTTGAAATAATGGTTGGATAGAAGGCTATTTTGCTTCTCACCCTAAAAAAGATATTCTTGATACGGTTCATTGGTATATGATTGCTATAAATCTACTCGATTGGCCGATAATTCATGATTTATAAAGCGTTTTATAAGAACTCTAAAGGAAATAAACGACATATTGTCATATAATCGACATATAAATAAGACATGTTGACATATATATTGATGTGGTATGGGATTTGTCTTTTGTTAAGCGAAACAAAGTTTAACCTTGAAAAATATATAGTTATGAGTTTAATTAAAAGAAATGATGTGTTATTTCCTTCGTTGATGAATGAAATTTTCAAACCTGATTGGTTTGGCGGCATGGAAAATTTCAATAGCACAATGCCTGCAGTGAACATTAAAGAGCATGAAACCGGTTTTGAACTGGAGTTGGCCGTGCCTGGTAGGAAAAAGGAAGATTTCAATATTGAAATCGACGACAGTCTTTTGACAATTTCCTCAGAGTTGAAGACAGAGAACGAAACCAAGGAAGAAAATTACACTCGAAGGGAGTTTGGGTATTCTTCTTTCAAAAGGTCGTTTACACTTCCAGAATCCGTAAACGAAGATAAGATAGATGCTTCCTATGAAGACGGTATTTTAAAGTTTACGTTGCCTAAAAAGGAAGAGGCATTGCCCAAGCCTAAGCGCATGATAGAGTTGTCATAAAGGAATTATGTAATCCCAAATCGGATTTCATGATGTTTGGTTGAGTTGGTTAGTTGAAAAGTGTCCTGAGCAATCAGGGCACTTTTTTTATTGACCTAATCTATGGGTGTGCATTGCCAAGGTTTTACATGTAGATCTGAACTTCTGGAATAGTTTGTTTACTTGCCTTAATATTATTTACTTGAGTTTTTTGGTAAGAATGGCCAAACAACTCATAATACCTTCCTTGAAATTTCCCAAGCGCAAATTCTCGTTAGGCCCATGAATGGCATTATCAGGATTTGGAATTCTGATGGATACCGCGGGTATTTCCAAGGTCTTTATAAACGGAGCCATGGGTTGGGAGCCTCCTGTGGTCCGCATATTTATAAGCATGTTCCCAAAAACTATGTTCATGGCTCCATTTAGGAATTCTCCAATTTCACTGTCCATCTCCGTTCTAAAGGGCTGTGACCCCAAACGGTAGGTTAGAGAGGCCAGTTTTGGATATTTTGCCCTCTCTTCAACCGTGGGTACTGAATCCACTAGGTGATACCCAAAATTTCCAATGTGGTCCTTTAGCAGCTGTACTTGTCGCTCCCCTGGAGTTTCCGGAACCAATCGCATATCGATTTCGATTATTACCTCTGAAGGTATAATGGTGCGCACTTCCTTTTCTACCCAAGCCGACCTGAGTCCCCTAATGTTCAGGGATGGATATTGCAAGGCCTCTTGGTAGTTGGGCGCTACTTCATCGGGGGCTGCGATACCAAGATTCACAAGTGTGCTATCCAAATTTTCGGGAATTGCTGCCAAGCTTATTTTGTCCCTTTCTGTGAGTTGAACACCGTCGTAAAATCCCGGAATGGTCACCCTGCCTTTTTCGTCCTTCATACTTGCAATGAGTCGGGATGCCTCAAATACGGGGTTGGGTGCGTAGTTTCCATATTGTCCGCTATGTAATGCATATTTTGGTCCAAAAATTTTTATAGTGGCAGTAGCAATACCCCTTGCACCATAGGTCAAAGTTGGCAAGTTGGATAAATGGCGCGTGCCATCCATGATAAACAACATTTCCGCATCCAGTAGTTCCCTATTTTGTGCAACCGCTTTTGGCAGGTCTGGTGATCCCAATTCTTCCTGAAAATCCATTATAACCTTGATGTTATATTCAGGTTTTATTTTTTTCGATTGAAGAATTTGTAAGGCTGAAATTAAGGTCATGGCCGGACCCTTGGAGTCTGACGCAGAGCGGGCAAAAATTCGCCAATCCAAGTCGATGTTTTCGTTCAATTTTTTGAAGTCGATTACCTCCCAGTTCCAATCTTTTTTTTCCTTCAAAACCGGGATAAACGGGTTGGGTTGAAACCACTTTGCGGTATCGACAGGTTGACCATCGATCTGCAAATAGAACAAGACGGACTTTCTATTTTTGTGATAAACTTTTTCGGCGAATAGGAGGGGGGCGCCATCCGTTTTGATAGTTTGAGTTTTAAACTTTAATGAAGAAAAAACACTATCACACCAAGCTAGGTTTGTAGCTATTTGTTCTGGGTAATTGCCATCGTTTGGAAGTGTTAAAAATTGTCGTAAATTGAATGCCGATTCAACAAATTTTTCATCGGTCATTGCTTCAATTTTTTCGGCCGAAATTATTTGTGACCAACTTTTTTGATGGAGGGATAAACAGGTCCAAATCGCTATAAAAAACCACTTTTTCATTTTAAATCACCGGGATAAACATTTTTAGATGCATCTAAAAATAGTTATATAAACTTAGTATTCAGCATTTTATTCGTAATTATATGAATTTTTAGTTTATGTAAATAGAAAAATGTGATTTCAAGGATAAATTTTAGGTTTCCTGTTCCTGAAGTACCTTTATTTCATCCCTGAGTTTGGCCGCCTGCATAAAATCCAACTCCTTTGCCGCCCTCTCCATAGCCTTTCTTTTTTCCCTAATAAGCTTGTCCAATTGATCTTTTGTAAGGTATTCCATATCGGGTTCGGCCGCCCTTAATTCCTCCTTTTGATAATGATATGTGGAGACCGAATTTTTAGAAAGTACACTGTCCAAATTTTTGTTCAGGGCGGTGGGTGTAATATTATTTTCTGTGTTGTAATTGATTTGTTTTTCGCGCCTGTAATTTGTTTCGTCAATGGTCCTTTGCATGCTATCCGTAATCTTATCGGCATACATAATTGCCTTTCCATTTAGGTTTCTGGCCGCCCTACCAACAGTTTGGGTCAGCGACCTATTATTACGCAAAAAGCCCTCTTTGTCGGCATCCAAAATTGCAACCAAGGAAACCTCTGGTAGGTCTAATCCTTCCCTAAGTAAATTGACGCCTATCAGTACATCAAATATCCCCTTTCGAAGGTCCTGCATGATCTCCACACGTTCCAAAGTATCCACATCACTATGAATGTATCTGCACCGTACACTAATACGGTCAAGATACTTGGCAAGTTCCTCCGCCATTCTCTTTGTCAAGGTCGTTACCAATATCCTTTCATCCTTCTCCACCCGTTGGTGTATTTCCTCCACCAAATCATCTATTTGGTTTAGACTGGGACGTACCTCTATTATAGGGTCGAGCAAACCTGTTGGCCGTATGACCTGTTCCACGAACACTCCTTGGCTCAATTGCAATTCGTAATCTGCCGGGGTGGCACTTACATAAATGACTTGGTTTTGTAGCGCTTCAAATTCTTCAAATTTTAAGGGCCTATTGTCCATAGCTGCCGGTAAACGGAAACCGTAGTCCACCAAATTTACTTTTCTGGAGCGATCGCCTCCGTACATAGCGTGAACCTGCGGTACGGTAACATGGCTTTCATCGATGACCATTAAATAATCATTGGGAAAATAATCCAACAGGCAGAAAGGTCTGGTTCCTGGTTCCCGGCCATCTAGATATCTCGAATAGTTTTCTATACCCGAACAATATCCCAATTCCCGAATCATTTCCAAATCGAAATTGGTGCGCTCCTCCAATCTTTTGGCTTCAAGAGGTTTTCCTATTTCCCTGAAATAGTCGATTTGCTTTACCAAATCATCCTGAATTTTATGAATGGCATTTTGCAGTACATCTTGGGAAGTTACGAACATATTCGCAGGGTAAATGTTCAAGTTTTCATAGACTTCCAGAACATTATTGTTAAACGGGTCAAAGGCTTCTATCTCCTCGATTTCATCCCCAAAAAAATGAATTCTAAAAGCATGGTCGGCATAACTGGGAAAAACATCCACTACATCCCCTTTGACCCTAAAGTTCCCGTTTCTAAAATCTGCCGTGGTCCGGGAATATAGGCTTTGTACCAATTGGTGCAGAAATTTGGTTCTGGAGATAACCTGGTCCTTTTGAATCGATATAACATTTTTTTGGAATTCGATGGGGTTTCCAATTCCATAGAGACATGAAACAGAGGCAACTACCAAGACGTCCCTTCTTCCCGACAAGAGGGAAGAGGTAGCACTGAGTCTCAATTTTTCAATGTCCTCGTTAATGGATAGGTCCTTCTCAATGTAAACGCCACTGGTTGGAATGTAGGCTTCCGGTTGATAATAGTCATAATACGAAACGAAATATTCGATGGCATTTTTTGGAAAAAACTGTTTGAACTCTGAATATAGTTGTGCCGCCAAGGTTTTGTTATGCGCCAAAACCAAGGTGGGTCTTTGTACCTCTTCGATAACGTTTGCAATAGTAAATGTCTTTCCTGACCCGGTTACTCCCAACAAGGTCTGATACTTTTCGCCGTCCTTGATACCGCTGGAAAGTTGTTTAATCGCGTTGGGCTGATCTCCTGTAGGACTAAATTCCGATACTACATTGAATTTCATAGTATAAAAATACGAAAGACTACGGCTATTGTTTATGTTGTGGATACAATTCTTATCTAAAAAAGATTTTTAGGAGTTTTGAAAAAATTAAGAGATCAAATCAACGTTTGAGCGTGAAATGGCCCTTTATCTCTTTATTTGTAAATGAAATTGCCCTAAACCAATAATCCGAAGCGGGCATTTGCCTCCCGTTATATGTGCCGTTCCAGCCTGCGGATTTTGGGTCGATCTGTGCCAGAAAATTACCGAAGCGATCAAAAATATGAATCACCTCATAGGGAATTTCATCGGAACCCTGAGGTCTCCTATACTGCCAAAAATCGTTGGTTCCGTCCCCATTTGGTGTGAAAAAGGCAGGAAAATCCTGTGGTGACAATTCTTTTTCTATAGATCTTTCCGCAATTCCGCAGCCATTAATATCCCTAACGTAGATGGTTCTTTCCCCAGGTTCAACATTGGTGAAGACCGGACTATTTTGAAAAGTGGAATCCGTACCGTCCAATGAATACTCGAAATTTCCGGTACCTTCGGTTCGGATATCCAGGGTCAATCCAGAATTTTGCCGGGTAATCAAAACGTTCGAAATTATAGGAGGTTGCGAATAGACGACCTCAAAATTTTTCGAAACGGGACACTCTATGGTTGCCCCAAATTGATTTAGGGTATTATACAATTCTAAACGGTAATCCCCTATTTGCTCATATCTAAGTTGTGATGTTTCTGAAACTATAGTTTCGGACCCATCCGAATCGATAAAAATCCAACGATATCCCCTAGCACGATCGGGAGCTGTAATAAGACCAAAATCCTCATTTTCACACAGTGCTATTATATTAGGAATGGAAATAATAGGATAATCCGAATCCTGACAACTTATCGTGGGTATACCCGTAGTGAAACTTTCTTCTACACATCCCATGGCCGCGCCATTTTCGTTTAATGGAACTATTAAAACAAAATATTCCTGATCCAATTCAAGGTCATCCCTAAAACCGTATACCAGTCTATTTCCAGTCAATTCATTATTGACCATATCGTAATTGCCAGGAGAGGTGCCAACGGAAATTCTATAGTCGGTTGCACCAGGAGCATATTCCCATTGAAGGTTTGTATTTACCCTAACTTCTGTTTCATTATTTTGTGGGTTGAACAGTCTCGTGCATTGGGGCGGATCCGTAACCCTTTCCGTAGTAAATATTCTTAGCGGGCAGACTCTTATGGGAGCATCCGGAAGAAATAAACTTATGGTAACATAAATTACGGTGTTGGATGGTAGGCCCACTTCAGGTTGATAAAAATTATTGAGTCCGGAGGATCTTCTGTTTATAATTTCTCCACCTCCAGGAGTGGTACCTAAGGATACGAGATATCCAATAATACCGTCCACTGCAGTCCACTGAATAAGGTTGTCCACGGGTACTTCTGTGTCTCCGTCTAACGGGGATATAAGGGTGGGGCATTCTTGAGCATTGATTTGCGATAGGAAAAAAAGCCACAGGAACAAAAGTGAAAATGTAGATTTTACGCCCATAAAGCCTATCTTTTTAATGTAAAATAGCCTCTTACCTCTTTTTTATTTTCAAACTGTGCCTTATACCAATAATTGGATTCAGGCAGTGATTTACCATTCAGCCTACCGTCCCAACCAACAGATTCAGGGTCTATTTGCGCCAAAAGGTTGCCGTATCTATTAAAAATAAAAATGGTCATTAGCCGAACATCCTCTGGATTGGTTTCTGATCTATACTGCCAAAAATCGTTGGTTCCATCCCCATTGGGCGTAAAGAATTTTGGAAATCCTTCAACGGTCAGATCTTGTTGTATTGTTTTCTCTGCTACACCACAGCCATTTATATCCCGAACATAAACCGTATGGGTTCCAGGGGTAATTCCACCGAAGCTATTGGATGCTTGATAGGGACCTTCTGGATTGTCCATGGCAAATTCATAGTTTCCATTACCTTCCACTTTGACCTCAAAATTCAAACCATCATTCACTTCCGTTACCCGTACGTTTTCAATGGTTGCTATAGAGGATTCTTCTACCCTAAAAGTTTTTGACGATGAACATTCAATCGCACCGGAAGAACCATCAATTATATTATATATTTCATAGATATAATTGCCGGCTTGCTCAAGTGAAACGTCCCTTTCTATCGAAATCAGGTCTTCATTTCCATTTATATCTATACTATACCATCGGTACCCATCAGCTTCATCGGTAGCAGATACAATAGTACCGCTGTCGTTTTGGCAAATTCCTATCGTATCAGGAAAAGAAATCTCAGGGTTTAAAATAATCAATTCATTTGTTATGGGGTCAAAGTAGGGCCCACACCCCAGTAGGGTAGAAAAAGTTTCCTGGGAGCAACCAATCGCTTCACCCGCATCATTGAAAGGTACTATTTTGATAAAAAAAGTACGGTTGGGCTCAAAATCGATAACCATTGTGGAAGTCCTGAAAAAAGCGGCATTGTTCAATATATCGGTCTCAAATGGAGTGGTACCGATAGAGACCCGATATCCCGTCGCATTGCGTACTTCATTCCATTCCAAAATTGGACTTAAGGGTACATTGGTTTCACCGTTAAATGGTGTGATCAAACTTGTACAAACTGGTAGTTCCATTTGTGGTGCTGTCGAGAAAACAAAGGTCGAGCAATCAAGCGCAATACCTATTTGGTTGTAGGGAATTATGGATACATAGATATCAGATTCTTCTGGAAGATCTATAGCGGGGTTATAACTTAGTGTATTGCCCAGATCGGTAGTCGGAACAAGCTCGTTTCCATTTGGTGTAGTTCCCATAGTGAATAGATAGCCAGTAGCACCAGGTGCATAGGCCCAAGAAATATTGGTGGATGTATTTACATCTAGGGCATTGTTCGTAGGATTGGAAAGGAAGGTGCAATCAGGTGCTTCGAACAGTGAGGCAGTTGTAAAACTTTGGCTTTCACAAGTAATATTCGCTTGATTGAAGAAGAACAGGGTTATGGTGACAAAGACTTGTGTATTCTCGGGTAAACCAGTGGGAGGAGTATATCGATTGGACGACCCAACGTTTAGTTCGTCCAATATGTCCCTGCCTCCTGGGGTAGTCCCTAGGGAAATGATGTACCCAGGTACACCCTCAATAGTCTCCCAAGTTATGGATGCTGTTGTGGCGACCTGATCTTCTCCGTTAAGCGGGCCTACCAATGCCGGACACTCCTGTCCCAAAACACTGGAATGCCAAAATAACATCAACATAATAAATATCGGCATAGCCAATACGTTACATATTGATAAACCCTTTTTCATTTTCATAGCTTGTTTGCAAACAATACAATATACTACAAATTGAAAATTTTAAGGTCTGAAAACATGTTAAATAGGGTAAAACATCGATGTTCTACCTATTTTATAGATCACGTTTGTTGAGCAATATATAGGACGAATAAATGAATATTGCGGTCCAGGCGATAACAATCAAAAATTCCCACCAATGAACTTGGTAATTAAGATTGATATGCTCACCCACTTGGTCCGCAACGGTTTGAACGGCTTCCAACCGGGTAAAAGGCTCCTTGATAAGATTAAACATGGATTGCAAAGGAAAAAAGCCCATGATGGTGTCAGTGGTATCCCCATCAAATAATTTCCAGCGGATAAGTCCCCTGATGATTCCTTCCAAGATTTGCCATAATATCAAAAACCCCAAGGCAAAGGCGGAACGTTTCACCAATATTCCCAGAAAAAGGCAGAATGAGAAGAAGCCCATCAGTTTAAAAAAGAAGGCAGCCAAAAATTCCAAATCCGAAAATATGATGGACAGTTCGTCATAATCAGAATAAACAAGTCCCAAAATCAAGGAAACAATGAACACAAAGAGCGTAGAGGCTACAGAAAATGAAACTACGGTTAAGAATTTGGATAGAATGAACTCTTTCTTTGAAAGTCCGTCAATCAAATTTTGCTTAATTGTTTTGTTGCTGTACTCGTTGGACATCATGGAGACAATGACAATGGCCAAAAAAAGTTTGAAAAAGGCCGTAACAAAAGTGTTGAAATGCCATATATAGGGGAAATTGAAGATACCAATTTCGGCCAAATGAAATTTTACCGGACCAATATCAAACTTTATGGCGGCAACTAGCGCTATAGATGTTAGAATGAAAAAATAGGAAATGATCAACACCTTGCTGGCCCTATTGTTCCAAAGTTTTATGAATTCTATCTGCAAAAGTCGTATCATGTTTTTCGCTTAGTTTGATTGATTTTTGGTAAGCGTTAGGAATTGTTCCTCAAGGCTTTCCTTTCTTTTTACAAGGTGCGATAGCACAATCCCTTCTTTGAAGAGTACTTCATTTAGGGATTTTGCATCCATTTCCTCTTTTAAAAAGGCTGTTATTAAGCCATTCTCATGCTTTATTTCACCGAACTTACTTTGGGATTCCAATGCTATGGCCAGTTTTTCCATGTTGTCCGATTTCAGTTCAAAGAACCCATATGTGGCCATCATGCCATCGACCAGGCCAGAATATAACTTTTCCCCTTTTCTGAGTATGATTACATGGCTGCAGACTTTTTCCACCTCGTCCAATAAATGGGAAGCCAGAAGAATGGTTGTTCCTTCAGAGGCTATTTTTTTTATGATTTCCCGGATTTGGTGAATTCCTTGGGGATCTAAACCATTGGTAGGTTCGTCCAGGATTAAAATTTCAGGATCATTGAGTAGGGCAGAGGCAATGGCCAAACGCTGTTTCATACCCAAGGAGAATGTTCTGAACTTACTGTTCTTTCGGTCCAAAAGGCCCACCAATTCTAATTTCTCATCAATTTTATCCGTACCAACTTCCTTGATCTTACAGACCAGTTTAAGGTTTTGTACCGCGGTCATATACGGGTAAAAATTGGGACGCTCGATAATGGCACCAACTTTTTTCAAGGCCTCATGCGTTGAAGTATTCCCATCGAACCAATGAAAGTTTCCACTTGTTTTGTTCACAACATTTAGTACAATACCCAAAGTAGTGGATTTTCCACTTCCATTTGGACCAAGAATACCATACACATTGCCTTTTTCAATTGTAAAAGAAAGATCTTTAACAGCAGTGAGATATCCGAATTTTTTGGTGAGGTTGTTAACCTTTAGTATAGTGCTCAAAGCAAGTAGTTTTTGATTGATTGTACTTACTTGACGAGCTTTGGCAACTTTTGTTACAAAAAATGATCTTAATTCTTGTTGATTCTATAGGTAATTCGTCGGTTGGTGATGACGGTTCTTGGGCCAACTGTAAGGACGGCTGGGGCAGTAATAGTGTTACCACAAACAAAAGTGTTACTGGTTATGATTACCCTGTATTGATGTCCGTTCTTGTCCACTTCCGGAGCGATTATGGTTAATGTGTTTGTTGTTGTTCCGCTATATTCGGGTCCGTCAGCAATATTGCTGAATGTGGTTCCCCCATCCGTGCTGACCTGCCACTGGTGGGTGTCCCCATCATCCGTTGACGAAAAGGTGTCATCGGTGTTCACAAAAGTATGCGAATTTACAGGTGCTACCGTGATTGTAGGTACGGTTCCTGCTTCTTGGAATTCAGGGGTGCCATTGGTATCCATATCGGCAGGAGTAGGGTAGGCCGCTGCTACTACTGTGCCATTGGCGTTTACGGCAGGTACACCATAACCGTAGACCATGTCGTCGCCTCCATCGGCATTGATGTTGTTGTAGGCCTCATTTGAGTCCGAGCAACCATCGTTGTCCGAGTCAAGTTCGTAACTGTCTATTACGCTATCAGAGTCACTGTCCATTCCACGACACGAAGAAATGGTAAAATTAATGTCATCAAAAAATGAATAATTTGCTCCATCGTCATCAATTTGATTATATACATAGACCCTTAATGTATAGGTAGTATCTGGTGAAAGTGGTATAAAAGTTTGGTCCATGAGGTCAAATACCTGATATGTAGTGGCATTGTTGGTTATGACCAAATCTTCCTTGGTAAGTATACTGCTAATGAAACCATCAGCCGATAAGAAAGCACTCATGGTATAGGAGTCACCGCCGCTAGGTTGATACCAGCCCCAGTTTATATCGTGCAATATGGGGTTGGATAGATTATCTGCCGTGGTAAAGGACACTTCTATATAGTCATTATTATATAAGGCCTCTTCAAGGGAAGTTGATGGCATATTATCTATTTGAACCGCGCTAAAGGGAGTACTCGCGGTTATACCGCTATATGAAAGGTTTGAAGTAGAGGACAAGAACCAGGAATTTAATTCAGGATTGCTGGTGTTATCCATGGCCAATGTTCCTGAGGGAGTATTTAAATACCAACCAAAGGTACCATTGGTAATTGTTGCATTTGATTCCGTGCAATCAAGAATACCATCATTATCATCGTCAAGATCTACGACGTCAACGATTCCATCCGCATCAAAATCGTTATTTACGATAATGGAAACCGAAGGCCTGTCCAAACTCAGGTTGCTGTCTACTTGGTCCTGGCTGTTTGTGGCAATATTTGCAAGGTGACTTATTTGATTAGGAAGTGTATTAAAATCTGCCGTCGCAGTAATTGTTATAGTTTCCAATTGCCCACTGTTCAAAGTACCCACATTCCAATTAGGGGATGT
Organism: Maribacter algicola; assembly: GCF_003933245.1. Classification (NCBI taxonomy): domain Bacteria; kingdom Pseudomonadati; phylum Bacteroidota; class Flavobacteriia; order Flavobacteriales; family Flavobacteriaceae; genus Maribacter; species Maribacter algicola. The sequence continues at coordinate 26,585 of NZ_QUSX01000001.1, read as the reverse complement.
CCATGAACCTGTACTTGTTGATACCGCTACCAGCGATAGACCCGTCGGTAATACATCTGTCACTACAAGATTGGTGGCTGGGTCCACACCATAGTTTTGCGCTGTAATGGTAAACGTAACGTTTTGTCCTTCATTGATTGCTGTTTGATTGGCGGTTTTAATGAGTTGTATATCCGGATCGCAATAGTACGCTTGTAGATTGTTGGAATCATAGGTACAAGGCCCTTTGGTGACCCGTACATAATAATCTCCGGCCACTGTGGGGCTATAGGTATCAGAATTTGCCCCAGCTATGGGATTTCCGTCAAAAAACCATTGATAGGCGTCAAAGACTTCGCCTACTACAACCAAGTTGGAACCAGGTAGACATTGCGTTCCTGTAATCTGTAAGTTTACATTGGGAGCTACGTCAAAACCCGAAAAATAGCCGGCAATACCCCGGTTGCCATTTCCACCAAAAAAACCTACGGCTATTGGGCCTGTAGACTGTACGTCCACGTTGCCCGTTAGATTTGGGATATAAAACGTTTTCCAGTCGGGGTTACCGGCAACGGACAAGGAGGCAGGTTTTGTGACCACTCCGTTACCATCGGTAACGATGATATTGGCATCGGGTGTAGTTGTAGAGGCAATGATGGTGATACCTCCTGTCAAAGTTGTCCCGGCGGCATCGGTAATGTCCGGAATATTGTCCACCCTATCGGGTATCAAACAATTTAAAGGGGCCACAAAATTTAGCCCCACGGTTTGTATTCCATTGGTACCTGCCAAATTCTGGTAGGCATAGGCGTCTTTGGAAGTCCGTACATACATATTGGCACCTGGTGAAGTACTGGAATAATTGGTACCTGGAACTATAAAATAGTCTCCCTCATTGATAGTAGCCATGGGCGTGGCATTGCCATTCACAAAAATTTGGGTATTATTTTGGGTGGCAATGATGATTGGGAACTCAGTGCTGTTTTGCCCACCTCCCCGAACAAAAATGTAGTCTTTGCCTAAATTATCCTCTGGTACCGGTTGGTCGATACCGGCATCCCTAGAACCGCCCGATCCGTTGACTGCGGCATAGTTCAGACCGCCGTTACTGATGGCGATGGGTTTGTCCGATTGTATAGACGCTCCCAACCATCCATCGATGTTGGCGGAGCTTTCATCAATATGGGCTTCCAAAACAAATGACTGACCTGCATTCAAAACCACTTGTATAGTATCATCTAAAAGTCCATCCCTATCGTTACCGAGCCTAAATTCACAGTTGGGGTCATATCCAAAAATATCCACGGTAGTATTATCTTCCGTGGCCATAATGCCCAGAGATGTCCCCTGTTCATTTGTGGTACCGTAATTTGGTACACCGCCCCATTTAAATGAGGTACCCAAAGCCTGTCTACCTTTTGCTGTTAAAGAGGTAGATTGGGCATTACTACTACCGCGGTAGTTTGCATAAAACCTTTGGCCACTTGGAGCCTCAAAACGCAGACCCGCTGTACTGATGATAACTCCTGTATCATTGTTCTGAACCATGGTAATGCCATTATCGCCATTCCCTGGATTATAGGTTGCCGGACTTATATTTGAAATACTGAACGAGGCGACAGGGGTTGTGCTGGTACCCACGTAGGCGTTCACGGTAAAGGCACTGGTTTCCGGTGTAGAAAGATAAATTCTCTGCTGTTGGACAGATCCGTTATTACTACCTTGTTTTAATGGAGGCAAATAGTGTAGGTCGCTCAATTGTGCATGACCCTTTATAATTCCAACCATTAAAAATAGGATCAATAACCCTATATTTTTTATTCCCATACCATGACGTACTATGCCTCAAAATAATACGAACACAACCGGATGGACAATCTTTTGTTGTGAATCATCCAATCCCGTTAACCAAAACATCCATTAACGGTGTGGAATACTTGAAATGACCTGATTTTCCTTACGTTGGCAGCTGGTCCTTAATAAGTAAAAACTAGTTTTTATTAACCCTAATGGTTATTCTTCTATTGGTGATGACGGTTCTTGGGTCAACCGTTAGTGTTGCAGGGGCAGAGACCGTATTTCCGCATATAAAGGTGTCGCTGGTAATGAGGACCCGGTACTGATATCCGTTCTTGTCCACTTCCGGAGCGATTATGGTTAATGTGTTTGTTGTTGTTCCGCTATATTCGGGTCCGTCAGTAATATTGCTGAATGTGGTTCCCCCATCCGTGCTGACCTGCCATTGGTGGGTGTCCCCATCATCCGTTGACGAAAAGGTGTCATCGGTGTTTACAAAAGTATGCGAATTTACAGGTGCTACCGTGATTGTAGGTACGGCTCCTGCTTCTTGGAATTCAGGTGTGCCATTGGTATCCATATCGGCAGGGGTAGGGTAGGCCGCTGCTACCACTGTGCCATTGGCGTTTACGGCAGGTACACCGGAACCGTAGACCATGTCATCGCCTCCATCGGTATTGGGGTCGCTATAGGCTTCGTTGGCATCGGAACAGGTGTCATTGTCGGCATCAAGATCCAGATGGTCCGGGAAAGCATCGGCATCGCTTTCACAAGAGACAGGGTATAGGATTGAGAACGGTATGTTCTGTTTGGCTATGGATGGACCTTGATATTGTACGATGAGATTATCACCTCCCGTGCGTTCGAAAAACACGATTTCCAGCCAATGAAATCCTGAAGCAAGGGTAATGGTTCCGGATTCTTCGTTCATACCATGCAATCCGTCATTGTCTACAACCTCAACGGCATCAATGAACAATTTGGAGCCATCATCTGAATTGGTGAAAAAGGTATAGCTGCCGCTCGAGGTGATTTCGATATACCCGGTATATCGAACCGAATACGTTTCCCCATCCCCAGGGGTATGGGTGGCTGCCAGACCGGATACATCGATGTTGGTCGCAACTCCCGTTGCCAATGCTCCAGAAGTTGGTATATTATCTACAGTATCCCCTGATGGTGAAAGATTATAGAATTCATAGTCCAATCCTCCAGCGCATATATTTAACTCTATACTATCGAAAATTCCGTCGTTGTCATCGTCCTCATCCGTAATGTCAATAATGCCATCATTGTCAAAATCATTTTGAATGATGACGGTTACGTTTGGATTGTCCGAAGTGATATTATTATCGGTTTGATCCTGACTGTTGGTGACGGAATTGGTGACCGAGACCGCAGGAACAACCGAATTGTTTGAATCGGCTACCGCTGTAATCGTCAGAGTTTCCAATTGTCCACTGTTTAAAGTGCCAACGTTCCAATTGGGAGCTGTCCAACTCCCTTGGGATGTAGTGGTGGAAAGAATGGAAAGTCCGGATGGTATGGGGTCTGAAACAACCAGATTGGTCGCCGGGTCAATGCCCAAGTTTTCTACCGTGATGGTAAAAGTTACATTATTACCTTCCGATACGGTCGTAATATCCGCAGTCTTATTGAGCACAATATCGGGGTTACAATAATATACCGATATGGAGTTTGAATCATAACTGCAGGGTCCTCGCGTTACCCTTAGGTAATAGTCTCCCGCCGTTATTGCCGTATAGGAAGAAGAAGTGGCACCCGGGATCAAAGTTCCATCGCTGTACCATTGGTAGGCATCGAAGATTTCACCTGATGCGATTTCCAATATAGCGCCTGGAAGGCAACTGTTTCCTGTAATTTGTAGATTGATATTGGGAACGGTATCAAAACCCGAATAATATCCGGCTAGACCCCTTGCTCCATTGAAACCGAAAAAACCAACGGCTATGGGGCCGGTGGACTGCACACTTACATTACCCGTTAGACTGGGAAGGTAAAAGGTTTTCCAGTCCGTCGTACCGGCAACTGGAGAGGAGGCTGGGAGCGTAACGGCTCCGCTGCCATCTGTGACCGTTATGTTAGCGTCCGGTGTAGTGGTAGCGGCAATAATGGTGACACCCCCTGTAATGGCAACTCCGGCCGCATCTGTAATGCTGGGAATGTTGTCCATGGTATCTGGCAAAAGACAATTTACGGGTGCTACAAAATTCAGGCCTTGGGTGTAAGCCGCCGTTGACCCTCCTACACATTGGTAAGCATATACATCTTTTGAAGTTTCAATATACATGTTCGCCCCTACTGAGTTGGAGGAGTAGTTGCTACTGGGCACCTCAAAAAAATCACCTTCGTTCAAGGTAGCAATGGGTGTTGCCGACCCATTAACAAAAATCTGGGTATTGTTCTCAGTTGCAATAATTAATGGGAACTCTGTCCATCCATTACTATTTCCATTTCCCCGTACAAAAATATATTCCTTGCCCAATCGGTTTTCCGGTACGGGTTGGTCAATACCCGCATCCCTGTTGCTATTGCCTACTTGTCTACCATAATTCAGGGAGCCGTTGCTAATAACGATATCCTTATCGGCCACGATGGAAGCACCGATCCAGCCCCTTTCATGTGCTAAGGTAGGTGAGTTTCCAATATAGGTCTCATAAACAAAGGATTCATTGGCATCCAAGGTTATCGTATGGGAATTTGCCGTTATTCCAGCTCTGTTGTTTCCCACCCGAAACTCGCAGTTTGGGTCATACCCAGAAAGCGTAATGGTTGTATTATCTTCTGTTGCCATGATTCCCAAGGTATTGGATTTGGAAACATGACTGCCCAAATTGGGCACGCCACCCCACTTAAAACGGGTTCCCATAGCTACCCGGCCCTTGGAGGTCAAAGAGGCGGCCTGTGATCCGGAACGGCCCCGATAGTTTACGTAAAACCTTTCCCCTCCCGCAGATTCAAATCTGAGTCCACTATTGTTCAAGACCACCCCGGTGCTGCTTTCGGTTACTAAGGTGATATCGTTGTCCCCATTGGGAAGGTTGTAGATGGCCGGTGCTACATTGGAAATAGTAAACGAAGTAATGGGAACGGGATTCGTACCTTGATAAACATCTACGGTAAACGCCGTAGTTTCCGGTGTTGAAAGGTATACGGCCTGCTGTTGTATGGCCCCGTTATTTTGACCTTGTCGTAAGGGAGGCAAATAATGCAGATCACTTAATTGCGCATGGGAAAATCCAACAATGAAAAAAAGTACCAATAAAAGTATCTTCTTTGAAGGGTACACGTTTTTTATTTTTTAGTAAATCTTAGAACCACAAATAAAAAAGGAATATAAGGGGAAGACAAGAGTTTGTTGTGAACGGGCCAATTCTTGTGGTATTTCATCGATCAAGTCAATGAAGAATGGCCTTTTGCAAAAAAAAAGCCCGTGGAACAAGTGCACGGGCTTTACCTATAATTTGGTCAGGTTTAACGATATAGGGTAAAATGCCCTATGAATTCCCTCTTGTCCTCTTCACCGTTTAGTTTCAGAATATACCAGTAATCTCCCGTTGGTAGATCGGTATCTTGATATAGTCCGTCCCAACCGTTCCTATCGTCTGCAAGTAGATATACCTCACGGCCATATCTATCAAAAATCTTGATGAACAGGTCTGGGTATTGCTCAATATTTTTAGGAATCCATCGATCATTTTGTCCGTCCCCATCAGGGGTAAAGAAGTTGGGTATTTCAATATCGATGAACTCCATGAAAATGGTGGCCATCGCTTCACATCCATAGATATCCACAACGCGTACCGTATAGGTATCCGTTCTGGTTATAAAAATGGTATTGTCCTCCCCATTGTTTCGATCACCAAAATAGAAGGTGTAATCACCGCTTCCGCCAGATGCCACCGCCGTAATCTCGTTTAGATTGTTCTGTTCTAAAATCAATTGCAGAGGTTCAAAACTTTGCACCTCAAAGTCGATGGTGTTTGTACAGCCATTGGCATGTACCAATAGAATATAATGACTTCCGGGAGCCAAATTGGCAAAATCAGGCTCTAATACATAATCATTGGGATTGGTAGAGTCCAATGCATATAATACATCCCCGGCCACACTTGGGTCTTCCAATGACAGGGCTATCCTATTGTCCGGAGTATTCCCGGAACATTCATAGATTACCTCTGCCGTGGCATTGAGGTTGGCACCGTTTTCAACCATAATGGTCTGGTTCGTAGTACATCCATTGGCATCCCTTAAAAAGACGATATAAGTACCACCGGCCAGATTTTCAAAAAGCAGGCGGTCTTGTATGAAATCATCTTCCTCATTGGAGTTTAGGGCAGTACTATACGGTGCTGTACCTCCAGTAACCGCGATAGAAATAGTACCGTCTTCATCCCCTGCACATACTTCTGGGGTACTGGTAGCCTCCATTTCCAATGGCTCAGGAGCAATTAATTCGAACTCAATTACTTCAAAACAGCCATTACTATCCTGTACTATCACCATATACAGTCCTTCCTCCAAATCATCAAAACTGTTTTGATCATCAAATTGGTTTAGGTTGGGTGAGATGGCGAATTGATAATCTCCAGTGCCTCCTTGGACATCCAAGGTGACGGCCCCATCGTTGGCATCGGAACAACTGATTTCCGAAATATCAGGGGTTACCACTAAGGGTGCAGGTTCGTCGATTTGTATCACTTGCGAAATTACTTCGCAATCTCCACTTTGCACCCGTACATAGTAGGTTCCCATAGGCAAATCTGCAAAAGTACCATTGTTCTGGTTGGGTCGCACTTGATCCGTGGCGGCCGCATCCCTGAAAAGGGCAAATAGATAATTTCCTAGTCCGCCTTCGGCATCGGCTATAATCAAGGCGGTAGCCTCACCGCTACAATTGATGAATGCTGCGGATGGGTCAATGTCCACCGTTAGCGGAGGTACATCTTCTACACCAACGGAATTGGAGAGGATGGATACACAGCTGTTACTATCCATTATGTAATACCGGTAATTTCCAGCGGATACATTGGTGAATAATTGTGTATCGGCAGTAACGGTCTCGTTCATTGGGTTGAAGACAACACCATCGGCACTCCACTGGTAGGGAGCCGTACCGCCCGAAGCCACCAATAATAGTTCCGCACCGTTTTGGCAGGTCATGGGTTGGTTGGTAACCAACAAGGCCTCCACATCTGCAGGTTCAATGATATCCTCATCGTAGGTAGCGGTACATCCCATATCATCGGTGACGACAACACTATAGAAACCAGCGCCTAAATTGTTGAACGTAGGATTTGTTTGCGACACCGAAGTACTTAACAACGTAGTTCTCGCCGCATCGGCATAATTATTTAGTACATAACGATAATTGGTCGTTACGTTTCTTGGGCTCAAGGTTACCGAAATCGAGGCATCTGTATCACCTTCGCAAAGCAAAGTGGTGCTTATAGAACTACCGGTTATTGGGTCCGGTACCACCAAACTAAAGCTGTTGGTGCCGGTAAGCTGGTTACAACCGAAGGCATCCGTAACACTGACCGTATAAGTACCCGCGCTCAATCCTTGGAAAACATGACTGTACACGTTTGTTCGTGTTACCGGTGCCCCCAAAGCAGGGGTAAGCGTTATGTTATACGGACCCTGTCCGCCCGCTGGCGTAATGGTCGCCGTACCTTGGTCATTGGAACAACCAACGTCGGTCAAGGCAATCGGATTCAAGGTTATCGGCGCAGTTGGCGAATTGATCGTAAACGACCTTTCCTGGAAACATTCAGGAAATGCATCTTGGGTTACTCTCACTATATAGTTTCCAGCAGCTACCGGAATGCCCGAAACAGTACCTGAACCGTTACGTGTACCTGCGTCGTCCGTTCTAGTTGTTGGGCTGCCATCCGTATTGAAAATTTCCCAACTGTAATCTCCCGTGTACGTGGCATCGGCCACGTTGAGGTCTAGACTTCCATCATCGCCAAAGCAAACCACATTGGTTATATTACCGATAGTAATGTCAAAGGTGTTAGGTTCTTCTACGATATGGGATACCGTAACCTCGCAGCCCGTATTCACATTTAGTATACTAAATGTGTAGTTGCCCGCGGCCAAATCAAGGAATGTATTACCTGGCTGATAGGCACCGGAAGGCAACTGCCTGAATTGATAGTTGGCCGGGTTGGTCGCAAAGCTGGTCACGTTGCTAACGATGTCTATGGAAATGTCCTCTCCTGCATTGGTACAACTAATGGCACTGTCTACATGAACGGTCGGTATGCCCATCAAATCGAAGGGGGCTATGGTCGCTGTGGTAGTACCCAAACAACCTTGGTCATCATATACATTTATAGTATACATCCCCCCGGCCATATCGGTTTCGATATAGGTAGGGCTTGTTCCGGACTGAACCGTAACCGGTGCTTCTACGGCCACGGTATTTGGGTCATCCTCTTCAATAAACACATAGCGTACGTAGTTGTTGCTACCTCCTGTAACTCCGCTAATGGAAATGGAAGCGTTGTCCATGGTATTTCCGCTTGTACAACCAAATTCCACTATGGTAGGCGCAGGAACGCTAATAAGAGCAGGCTCACCGATTGGAATGACCACACTATCCACGGAACAATTGTTGGTGGCAGGATTTCCGGTCACGGTGACCACATAACCCCCAGCCGTGGCAGGGGCCAATCCGGTAAAGGTGGCCGAATTGCCCGTCGTACTCGACGGCAAAATACTGATCGAGGCACCGTCCATGGACGTAATCTCAAAAGCATACGGAGCTGCCGCACCGTTGGTGGTACTAATGGTAATGCTTCCATCATTGGCACCAAAACAACTTACATCGTTCGCAATGATTGACGGATTGATGACCGGTACGACCCTATTGGGAACGTTGATGATAAAAGTTCTGTTACAGCTCGCGCTATTAGGAGTAGTGGTATCGTAAATGGTAATTGTGTAGTTACCGGGCATGGGCGCTTGGTAATCAAATGTAGTTCCTGGAACCGGACCTTGAGGTACGGCTGGAGCACCTGCTGTATTACTGATACTGTATTCATAGCTGCCAGAGCCATTCAAAATTTCGATACCGATTATAGCATCATTGGGTGATGCGGTACAATCCAATAATTTTGTTAGTGTAGCATCTGCCGATAATACCGGATTTACCATGAAATTACTCTCTACGTTCGTACATCCGTTTCCGTCCATAACATAAACGTCATACGCTCCCGGTATCACATTGGTAAACACACCTCCGTTATTTTCAAAGGTTGTGGGTGCCGGACTGCCATTGGGCACCATCGCATAGCGAAGGTTACCAGCAGTTGAAGTTCCAACAGCGTTCACCGTAATGGGTGAGACACAGTTGTCTTGGGTAACACTAAGTGTTGGGTTGGGCGTCAAACTTAAATTAACCGTATTGGTCACAAAGGAACATCCGTATTGGTCAAAAAGGGTTACCGTATAGTTGCCCGCAGGGGAATTCACCGGAATTTCCACCGGATTGTCCAAGGTGCCGGTCAAGGCAGTAAACCCGGCTGGACCGGTAATATCATAGGAGTAGGGAGCCCCACCACCTCCGGTAATTCCGGTAATCGAAATGAGTCCGGGTAGGTTACAGGAGATATCCCTTGTGGCCGTGGCTGTCGCTGATAATGGTGCCAATTCCGGCACGTAAGCATTTTCACTCGCGCCTCTACAGGCATCCGCATTGCTACCATCCACTTGAATCACATTAATATAATATTCACCTTCGGCAAGGGGTAAGGTAGTCGTAATACTACTATTGTAAGTCACAATACCACCACTTGTTTCAATAGGAGTTGTATTACCGAGTTCGAATATTTCCCATCGTATGTTTGGATAGGATGTCGTTGGATTCAAGTTAAAAGTGATGCTTCCATTTGCGGCACTATCACAACTGGGTTGTATGTCCGTTGTGATTTCTATAGGCAGATTGATGCCCGGAATTTCATTTACGTATATATTACTTTGCCTGATACAACCTGCTCCGTCCCGTACATAGAATACATAGGTCCTTCCGGGTACAAGTAAAGGCACTCCTGGGTACTGGGGTGTGACCGGGTCAATGTTGGCAAACGTATGTGCGGTACCACTTGGCAATGGTGCCGTCCATACGGCAGGATTGGCCGCAAACGTATTGAAATTGGCCGGGTCGTCCGTATAGGTATATTCATAGCCTGGAATTGGATTTCCCTCACTACCTTCAACGGTTACCTGCAAATCGTTACAGCCTATGATGACAGCGGTTAAGGTGATATCCAAGTCATCCAATGGGAATGGAATAATATAACGGTCAAAATCCATTTGACAAACTGTTCCACTTGCCAGAGTAACCCTAATGGAAGGGAAAACCTCCGTACCGGAAGCATAACCTCGCAGTTCGTTGGAGGCCTGCCATGTAGTTCCACCATCGGCGCTATATTCCACCGTACCGGTTGGCGTTATCACATTGTCAAACTCAAATCCATATTCCAATGGATCAGGATCATTACAGGCCGCGGGTAATATCGGTATGATATCTGCTGTTATTTCCACGGCATTGTTTAAAGTTACCATAGAAGAGACTACTGTACAACCATTGGTGTCATTAATAGTGACCTGATAATCACCTGTTCCAATGCCACTGTAGGTTAATGAAAGGACAGAAATGTTAGCACTGTTTCTGCTATAGTCGATTCCGTCAGCAGGTGTTAGGTCCATTAAGGTATAGGTGTAAGGGCCTGTACCACCCGTTATGGTAATATCTATCGCTCCCAGTCCATTATAACATTCTGGATCCGTTGGAACGGCACTTATCGATAATGTAGCAACCGGAGTAAAGATGATATCTTCACGAACTGCCGTACATATGGCCGGAGCACCATTGTTGTCTTGAACGTATACATCATACCCTGCCGGGTTTGCAATGGCCATGGCCTCTGTAACCGTTAGGGTGTTTGTGGCACTGTACAATCCTGCCGGACTCGTATTTGCGGGTACGATGGCGTACAATAGGGTGCCGTTTCCACCTGTGGCATTGGCTGTAATCAATCCGTCGCCACAGGCACTAAGCGGTGTTATATCGACATCCAATTCTAAAAGCGGACTGATGACCACTGTTTGGGTATTGGGAGTCGTTGGGCAACCCAATTGGTCACGCACTTCAATGTCATAACTGCCCGCGGAAAGTCCGGAGAAGGTATAGGTAGTTGCCGATGCCGGCGTTGGCGTAATCCAGGGGCCGCCATTAATCCTGAATTCATAATCACCGTTACCTGCAGTCACATCTACGAGTATGGAACCATCGTTGGTACCTGAGTAACAAGCCGTAGGCGTAGTCGTAAATACAATGGCTGCTGGTGGCGTTACTGTCACGGCACTGGTCAATGGCAATAATACTTCGCAGGCATTCGTATCCCGTACCCACACCAAATAATCCCCATCCGGGACATTGGTAAATTGTGAATTGGACTGATAAGGAGCTATCACCGTTCCTGCGGTGTTCTCCAATTGGTACTCGTAACTTGGGTTTCCACCAGTGGCCGAAGCTTCCAAAGTGGCACCTGAATTAAAGCATGTATAGTCTGAAATTTGGGTTAATGTAGGAACTATAGCCGATGGTTCCGTCAAGGTAATCGGGAAGGAAACGGCACAGGCCGTATCGTCCAATTTCCGCACTTGAACCGTGTAGTTACCATCGGATAAAGAGGCAGCCGTTGTCACTGGAGACGTTAAAGAACTTGTCCAGTTGGTACCGTCAAAAGAATACTCAAAACCAATTCCGCTCGTAAAGTTGTCCACTTCAAAACGAATGGATCCATCCGCAGAACCGTTGCAACTTGGGTCGGTAACCGACAATAGTTGGGCTTCAAAAGCCTGGTTTGCTTCGACAACTATGGTTAGGTCCTGACTTTCTGGGCAAACGGAAGGCACTTGAAAGGCCGTAATGTCGTCTAAAATAAGGTCGTTCCCATCATTACTGTTTACATTGTTCCTAAAGACGATATCAATATCTGTATTCGCGCCTGGGTTGAAGGTAATGGTACGCTCGTGCCAATCCGTGTTGTTGGTGTTTTTTGGAATTTCCGGCACCACTTCGCTATAGATTAACGTGCCACCATTGTCCAATATCTCTATCAGTACCTCTGGATTGTTACCTGCACCTCCCAAGTTCATGAGGTTGTACGCCCAGAAATTCAAGGTAATTTCCTCATTGGCCAATACTTCAACATCTCTTTTCGCCCACAGAATGGAGTTCAATACGGGGCTTCCTGTATCGGAGAAGGTAGAGATGTCAATGGCCAAGAAGCGACCGTCGGTCAAGCCGGTGTGATCTTGCGGACTTGTTAAGGTAGTTAAAGGATTGGTCACAAAATTCGTAACCGTATACTCCCCGTTTACCAATATTCCTTCAGGTCCACGGTTACATGGGGTCAAGGAACCGTTTTGAGGTTCAAAGCAATAATCTGGACCAATTTCACCGATTTGGGTGCTAGGTCCTGCCCCGAAGTTTTCAAAGAACAAGGTCGTTTGATCGGGTGTACTACTGCTCGAATAATCAACGGTAATGGTCTGTGTACCCACCGCTACACTGGCAAAAACATTGCTATCCGCTGGAGTGTTCAAAGTACCATTGAGGGTGTAGGTATAGTCAAAGTCGGTCGTGTTCGATGTATTAATCGTTATCGTTCCCAAGCCATCACAGTCATAATCTACCGTGTAGGAAAGGTTGGGATCCGCGGCCGGTGCCGGTACCGTTAGGTCCATATCATAGCTACAGCCTAAATTGTCACGTACAACCAATTGATAGGTTCCCGGCAATAGGTTTCGCTCGTTCAAGGAACCAAAATTGCTTCCGCCATCAAAACTATATGCATAGGGGGCTTCACCGCCACTGGCATTTAAAATCTTGACCAAGGCACCGCTTGGGTTGCACGAAGCGTCCTCCACAATGGCCGCCGAGGCGGTCAAACGGAAGGGTTGGTCAATTTCATATTCCAGGGTTTCAATACATCTGGAAGTTGGGGTTCCGCTGGAATCCATGACCGAAATGGTATAGAAGCCGGCAGATAGGTTTACAAATGTATTTTGTGTTTGAAAGGTTACACCGTCCAAACTGTACTGATAGGGGGCCGTTCCGCCTGCAACGCTTATCGTTAAGGATGAGGTGGACGAATCCGAACAAATGATGTCCGTGTGGGACGCCGATATGGACGGAGTGCCCAAAAATTCGATTTCTACGGAATTCGAAATGGCATAGCATCCACTGTCGTCAAATACAATGAATTCATAAATCCCAGCATCCGAAGCACCCGAAAAGGTAAAGTTGCTGGCCGTCTGAAGGTCCGTCACTTGAATATTCAGCATATTTGGCGGACTTGGATACAGATCGGTTCCATCTTTGCTCCAAATGGCCATAAAATAGTCGGGGTTTGGTTGACCTCCATTTGGGGTCAAGGTGATTACTCCAGGATTACAGGTAATATTGTCCGTTGTAACGGCGCTTAGGGTAAGCTCCGGTATTTCCGGTACCGTAATGTTCTGGGTATCGGTACAGCCATCATCGGTAGTGGTAATAACAATATAATTACCTGGATTTACGCTGGTAAACGAATAGGTGTTATCTGGAGAAATCAATTGACTGTCCACAAAAGTGCCCAATCCACTGTTACTGCCGTCGTCCAAACGAAGTTCATAACTATAATTGGGTAGCACGTTCAAGGCTTGGATATTAATGGCCCCTGGGGTACCGCATTCTGCCGCAACCGTTGTAATATTTACCTGGAAGTCGCGCTCCAAAATCCCGATATCCTCCGTGGTAAAAATACAGGCACCGTCCATTGGATTTCCGGTAATGGGATTTAACTGTGTTACTTCCACATAGTAAGACCCGCTATTCGTAATATCAAAACTAGGACCGTTATTGGCCGAGAAAGGTACGACTATGGAATCATCAGAAGCGTCCACCAACTGAAAACCATATCCTGATCCAACATTGGTAATGCGTACCTTTCCGGGTGTACTACAAAGAATATCTTCCGAAGTATAATCAAGATCCAACGTATTTTTGAAAACATTAAAATAAAAACGGCTGAAACATCCGTTTAGATAATTAATGACCACGCGATATTCACCGCTATCTGTAACGGTATAGTTGTCCTGCGTAGCCATATCCGTCCAAGTACAGGTTCCGTTCTTATTGGCACAGTCGTCACCGGTTGAAGAACAACTGCCCTCGTTCAATTTCTGCCAAACGATGCTTTGGGCATCGGAGATTCCCAATTGAAGGGTAGCCTCGTCATTTTCACCACATAGGAATATTTTTGGAAGCAGGTCCCCATCAACGGAACAGGTTACGATTTCACCTTGGATATCATTATCCGGATTAGGATCCGCGTTGACCATATTGAAATAGTCTATTATGGGGTTGGTCTGTGTGGTCCCAAAACGTTCCACTGTAATCAGTTCTACCAAGTCCACACAACCGGTAGCACCGGATTTTTCAACGATGTAGTTTCCGATATCCGTTACCAACAAGGTGCTTGGATTATTGTCCGGATTACCGTCATTGATGGCTGGTTCCCCGGCGTCTATCTGTCCGTTGCCATTAGCGTCGATTGCCCAGGTATAGGTGGCAAAGCCACTTCCTGCGGTCAATATTGCAAAATCACCGCATAGCTGAACGGTACGGGCAACGTTACAATTTGCCAAATCACTTAAAATATCGTTGGTAGCAACTTGTGGAGGTACGTCACAAGGGGAGGTTGAATTGGCCCCACCCTCATCCGTAAAGGTGGCGGAATTCAATGTACCTTGGTAGGTAGAATAGGCTTCATTGACCAAGGTTCCCGAGCAGGCATCTATAAAATCCGAACAATTTCCAGAAAGGGTCACCATAATACGTATGGTATATTGAGGGTCTCCCACTTCCACTAGATTATCGGGCACCTGAAATACAATCTCATTGGTTACTGAATCATGATTGGAGGTGACCCCAGGTGCATCGGAAGTATTGATGCCATCCAAGGCGACATTGCTAGGTAGAATATTTCGTATGGAGTAGTTTGTGGCATCGTCATCGCCCGTATTTTGAAAACGGAGCACGTATTGGAACGATTGGCCCAGATTGATGGACTGTCCCGCTAGGGAGGCCCCACCCAAGTTTTCTGAGGTGTTGCCCAGCAAAATTTCAGGGGCGAACACCTGAACATAAGATGCCGCATTTACGGTACCGTCGGTAGGGTCTACCGCAGGAACACCTGATCCATATACACCATCATCGCCACCATCGGCATTACCATCCTTATAAAATTCATTGGCATCGCTACAGCCGTCATCATCACTGTCCAAATCTAAATGATCGGGAATACCGTCACTATCTGTATCGCAACCGGCGGTCAATAGTACACCCCGCATATTCGTTGGTCCTACCACTTGTTGGCCAAGCGTGAACGTATTACTTCCTGAAGGATTCCACGAAACAGGTGCCGGGGGAGTATCCAAGAACATAGGCTCCAGAGGACCGTTGGAGCTTCTTGCCCCAAAAATCTGAAATTGTCCTGATTGATCGATAATCACCCTAATCGTTGGGCTTCCGTTGGAACTGTTTACGGTCCAAATATTAGGATTTCCTGATTGTCCATAAGTCGTTCCATCCATAAAGCGGGCGAAATTACCGGCAGCCCCAAGTTGGAATTGAATTTCCCCAGCGACGTCATTCCCGTTAAGATTTAAGTTGAACGAGTTGTCCAAACTGAATATATCCACTATCAAATAATTGTCCACACTGACTAAGGGGCTGGTATGGCCATTTCCATTGGCGATATTGAAGGCCAAGGTATCACATTCATCCTCGTCATAGATTCCATCATTGTCATCATCCAAATCTGTAATATCCCTCACGCCGTCATTGTCCGTATCATTATGAACCGTAATCAGTGCGGTAGGCCTATCAGGAGTTATGTTGGTATCCGTTTGATCTTGGGTATTGGTAACGGTATTGATTAGGCCCAATAGGGGTAAAGTGTCAATTTCGTCAGCACGTACGGTAAGTTCCAATTGTGCTACCTGTCCACCGTTTAGGGTGCCAATGTTCCAAGTATTGCCGCTCCAGGTTCCATGGATTGTGAAGGCATTTTCCAAGGTGAGTCCGGAGGGGATGTTGTCCGTCACCCGAAGATTTGTAAGTGGTCCCACCCCATTGTTCTTTACCCGAACGGTGAACGTGGCAGTTTCCCCTTCCATAATTTCATCATTGTCCACAGTTTTGGTTAGCACTACATCCGGGTCGCAATAAAGGGCCTGGATGGTATTACTGTCATAGGTACAAGGTCCTTTGGTACCCCTTACAAAGAAATCGCCAGCTCCTGTGGGCGCGTAGCTGGGACCGTTTGCGCCGGGAATCAAAACGCCATCTTCATACCATTGGTAGGCATCGAAATTACTTGTAGCTTCAAAAATTTCAGAACCTACAAAGCATCCAGATCCACCCCTAATTTCAAGGGTAACCTCTGGTACGGTATCAAAACCTGAAAAATAACCGGCAACACCCCGTGCACCATTAAAGCCAAAAAATCCAACGGCCATAGGTCCGGTGGATTGTACGCTCACATTACCGTTCAAATTGGGAACATAAAAAGTTTTCCATTCAGTAGAGCCGACCACCGGATTTGATGGAGGTAGAGTTACAGGACCATTGCTATCGGTTATCGAAATATTTGCATCCGGTGTATTGACCGCCGCTATTATGGTCATACCTCCTGTAACGGTTTCCCCCGCCATGTCTCTAATATTGGGAATGTTGTCCATAACGTCCGGTAGCAAACAATTTACGGGCGCCACAAAATTCAAACCTTGTGTGTATACCTGACTGGCTCCTGCCATACATTGGTAGGCATAAACGTTTTTGGAAGTCTGAACAAACATATTGGCTCCCACCGTATTGGAGGAAAAATTACTACTGGGAATCTCAATGTAATCCCCGTTGTTCAAAGTGGCTAAAGGAATTGTACTACCATTGACAAAGACTTGGGTATTGTCCTCAGTAGCGATAAGTAGGGGGAACTCCGTCCATCCATTGGTATTACCATTACCGCGTACAAATACGTAATCCTTTCCTAAACGGTTTTCAGGAACCGGTTGGTCAATACCGGCATCCCTATTACTGTTGTTTTCCTGACGCCCAAAATTAATGGAACCGTTACTGATTACGATATCCTTATCCGATTCTATAGAGGCACCAATCCAACCTTGTCTGCTTGCCCAGGTGGGGGAATTACCAACATAATTTTCAAAAACAAAGGATTCGTTGGCATCTAGGGTAATTGTATAGGTGTCTGCCGTGATTCCAGCCACGTTGTTTCCTACCCTAAAAACACAATTGGGATCGTATCCGAAAAGTCGCACCGTTGTGTTGTCCTCCGTGGCCATAATACCAAGGGTATTCGATTTGGAGACCTCGGCACCTAAATTAGGTACACCGCCCCATTTGAAGCGGGTGCCCATTGCTTGCCTACCTTTGGCCGTTAATGAAGCTGCCTGTGCGGCGGAATTTCCCCGATAGTTTACGTAGAAACGGTTTCCACTGGGGGATTCAAAACGTAAGCCGCTATTGTTCAGTACAACACCTGTGTTTGCATTGTTTACCAAGGTAATATTATTGTCCCCGTTGGCCAAGGTCCAGGTGGCCGGAGTATTATTGGATATATTAAAGGTGGCTATTGGTGTTGGGTTTGTACCCCTGTAAGCATTTACAGTAAAGGTGGTGGGTTCTGGTGTGGAAAGATAAATGGCTTGCTCCCTAATACCCGCATTGTTTTGTCCTTGTTTTAATGGTGGTAAGTAGTGCAGGTCGCTCAATTGGGCCTTGCCCGATACCCCTATGACAAGTAATAAAACAAATAGAATTCTTTTCATTTTTATAAAAAAAGTGAGTTATAATCCTCAAAAAAAACCTATTAACAGGTTTTGCGCAATGTATTGTTGCCAATGCCATTTTTTTTGTGGTTTCCTATACCTATTTCGAGGTTTGGATTTTTTGAACTTTAATAAATTCAGCGGTTTATCGATAAAAGGTGCCGTTTATCTTAGTGTCTTGTTTGTTGTATCTTTAGGGAACAATTCAGTGCTATGGAAGAAAAATTGATGTCCAAGAAAAAGCCAGCCTATCCTGTAAGCGAGGCCTTGGACGGATACCTTAAACATTATAACCGGAAAAGTGAGATCCCTATTTTCTATGATGATTTGCTTCGGTTTTCAGGGTCAGTGGTGGTGTACGACAAAAATGATGAAGATACCCTTTGGATCAGGGTGTATTATTCAGAATTTGATAGAAAGGAAATAGATGACAGCCTTAAAAAGGTATATTCGATACTTCATTCCGATGGTAGCAATAACATCCATCAATACCTTAATGTGGATGCAGTGGATTTCTGCACCTTTGGGAACTCCAAACCTTTTCGTATCAAGATCAGGAATATTCTAAACGATAATTTTACCTATTTCTATATAAAACGTACCGATGCATCCCGTATTTACGGGCTAGAATTGGAACATATGCTATCTCCCTACAACCTCAATTTTTTGGTGTATAAGGATACCTTGATCGAGGAGCATATAGCCGGGATTCCTGGTGACGAGTTCATTAAGAATATGCTGCCCAAGTGTTCCGAGCCTGAAAAAGCTCAATTGGCAAAGGAATTTGTAAAATTCAATGAGCGATGTATGATTCGTCTATTAGGCGACATGCGCTCCTATAATTACGTGATAGTACCCACCCATGATTTTGATCATGTGGTCTATAAGATTCGAGCCATAGACTTTGACCAACAGTGCTTTGAAGGGAAGCTGAAGGTATACCGACCCCAATTCTTCAAGGAAAATTATCAAATGGTGGAAATGGTTCGACAAAAACTACTCAGGGATTCCGTAGACCAATACAAGTTGGAGGAGCGCTCCATGGTGGCCAAACGTATCCTCAGTTCCGGAAACCGAATCAAAAAATTAAGGGCAATCTGTAAGGAAGATACCATTTCCACTGAAGAAAATATCGCACTTTTAAAAGAACAAATAGGGACCTTAACTTCCGATGCCAATTTCGTTAAATGCAAAACCATGGGGGAAGTCCTTGACCTGGCCCTCAATTTTGTTCGACGTAATTATGAGGATGTAAGTATGAAACAGATTATAGAGCAGAATATAAAAATCTAGTTATAAGCAATTAGGTGAAAATATAAGTAAAATTCGATAGAAATAAACGTAACTTATTGATTGTTATTTATTTAAAATAAACTTCCTTACCATCAACCATCAACCATCAACCATCAACCATCAACCATCAACCATCAACCATCAACCATCAACCATCAACCATCAACCATCAACCATCAACTCTTCTGTTCCTTATTAAAATATACTAGATAATAATACATTTGGCGTTCTTCGTCCCAACCTTTTTCCACAAATTTTTCAGCCGACTCCGGATTTATAAAGTCCAGTTTAATCTGGATGTTGGTGTCTAGATTGATGACATTTTTAATTTTTCTTCGGGCATCAGAAACGGCCTTGTTGGCAATATCGAAACTGGAAACATCCTCTATGCTGTATTTAGGACCTTTCTCTACCTTATAGTGTTTGAATTCCGGAATCAAGTCTGGGTTTTCCATAACCTCATTTAGGAAATTGGTTTCCTCAAAGGCATCGTTCTTTGCAAAATGGTTTACCGCACGATTCATGAACAGAACCTCCTGTTGTTTATCCTCGGCGGGCAATACCACGTCTTTCGCAAAGTTCTGACAGAATTTTAGATAGTTCTTTGTTTTGAAATTGTCATCGGAAAGGGGCTCTACACTTAGGAAATTTTCGAGCCAATATTTGGTGTCGTATTTATTGCTATCCACAGATAACACCTTGTAACCATCTTCCTTATTGACATTGAGAATTAAACAACCCTTATCCAATTTATTGATGTTGATACCCTGCTGAACAATAATATCCAAATTGTTTTCATTCTCCTTAAACTGGAGGAAGTCATGTTTCAACTCGCTTTTGAAAATGCCAATGGCATCTATTTTTTCATTGTCCAAATGAACCCCGGTCAAGAAGGCCACATACACCTCACCACTTTTAATATGGGGATGGTTGGACTGTTCAAATAGTAAGGTGGCGATTTTTTTTGAGGCCGAATGGGAGTTAGATGGGTCATCAAAAACGGTATTGGCCAATTTGTACAATTCATTGAATTCCACATCCACCTCATTGGAAAGTTTAAAATAGTTCTCCTCTTTTTCCCGGAACGGTTTAAAAAAGTATTCTTTTAAAAGTCCTGTAGTTTCATCGTTCAGGGCAAAAGGTTCAGCCGACAAGAAAATTCCTTCACCTTTATTTTTATTTCCTACCCTGTGGATGGAAATGTGTTCGATCTGGGTGGCATATAAGTTGATCATGAAATTTTATGGTTTAAATGGATTGCTTTGGGGTAAAATTCTTTTACTTCAACTAACAACTAACAACTAACAACTAACAACTAACAACTAACAACTAACTAATTCCAATTTTCATCAAAATCCAGGTCGTCATAGTTTTCAAAGGTATCGTCAAAATCGAAGGCACTATTTTCGGATTCAAACTTTCTTTCCGGAGGTGACTCAGGGAGTTCCCCAAAGCTGAATAATACATTAGGGTAGGGATGTCCATCTACTTTTTCCACAATATCCGCCAACTCCACAAAAAAGGTCCACATATTCAAAAAGTCATATACATAGATCATTTTTGGGCTATCCTCTGTCAGTACATCTTCCAAAAAGGTTTCGTTCATCAAACGTACGTCGGATCCAGTTTCGCTCATATCGAACAAGGCAATTTCTTCGTCCTGTTTCCAATTTTCGTCGCAGGTATAGAAAGAGGCCATTTCATTACCTAAAAAGCCAAATGCTTGGGTTATGGCATTATGAAATTCCTCTAGAGTATTGTGCGCTTCAATTTCCAAGTCCCTGAAGATATCCTCCTCAGCATCTAGTATTATCCTTATTTTATAGACCATACCTTTATTTTTGTGGGATGGCAAAGTTACAAAGAATTGGGACTAATTTCAGGCTTTAAGGCATCTAAAACCAAATAGAACTGCACCCCGAACAAAATGGATGCGACCACAAGATGCAAAGGTTGACTCGCGAAAGGGAAATCCAAATAGTACATGGCCGTTCCTGAGATTGCTTCGACGATCAAGAGAAAAAGAATCCAAACAATTTTTACATGGCCAAGATTCAATGTAAAGATTCTGTAGGCCAATAAGGAATTTACGAGTATTACAAGGATAGAAAAGCTACGGTGTACATAAAAGACCAAGGTTGGGTCTTCTAACCATGACCCTTTGGTGGCTTCTCCTAAAATATCAATTTGGTGGTCCACGAACTGCCTAACTTGTGTGCCAAGGACAATCTGAAAGAGTGTTAAAATCAGTGCAAAAGAGGCTAGAACGAGTGTCTTTCTGTCATAAATGATTCTTTTGTCCTCATTGTTAACCCTAAAAATTATATACAAAAGCATCGCCAAAATTAGCAAGGCCATTAGCATATGCAAGGTTATTTTCACTGGTTCCAAAACGGAATAAACAACAGTAGCCCCTAGCCAAGCCTGAAAACCCATTCCCAATACTACCAGCCAAGATAAAATTGAAACCCTTTTCTGCTTTTTCCAGTACCTTAGTGAAGCAAAGGCCAGTATAAGAGTGGCCAGACCCGCCAAGGCTCCCAATAGTCTATTAATATATTCTATCCAGGTATGCCATGGGTTAAAAATGGCATAATCATGTTTGGTGTACAAGTTCCAATTTTCAGCATTGAATGAATTTGCGGAGGTAAAATCCTTGGCCGCTACCTGTAGGGTTTCTTCTTTTATGATTACTTGACCTTTTTCATAGGAACGTTCCGGTTGCCATTGAAGTTCAGAAGCTTCGGTAGGAGGAATATAATACCCAAAACACTTTGGCCAGTCCGGACATCCCATACCGCTTCCTGTCATACGTACGACCGCCCCGGCAACAACGACCAAATACACCAAGATTAAGGTTAATTTCGCAAGTTTTCTGAAAGTGGCTATCATTTTGATTCTTTTATCAAAATTACTACTCTTTTGCAAAAATAACGGGGAAACCCCGTTTTTTTCAACCGTTTCGCTTTTACGCCAAATCAATTGAAAACAGGGGTTTAATCTACAATAATAAATTCGGAGCGTCTATTTAGCTGGTGGTCTCTATCGGAGCATATGATACCGTTTGCACATCGGTTAATTAATTGGGTTTCACCATAACCCTTACCGGAAATCCTGGTCTCATCGATTCCTTTTGAGATGATATATGAAACGGTTGTTTTTGCCCTTCTGTCCGATAACCATAAGTTGTAACTATCTTCTTCACGGCTATCGGTATGCGATCCTATTTCTACCTTTACATCCGGTCTTTTCTGCATATAGGCCACCACCTTATCCAAGTTTTCAAAAGCATCCTCCCGAAGATAGGAGCTGTTCAGGTCAAAATAAATTGGGTCTAGTTTTAGCACTTTTACAAGATCAGCACCTACAACAGCTTTTTTGCTACTTTCCTCCATCTCAACTTTCAAATTTTTTATTTCTTTCTCATTAGGCGAAGTAAACAGCAAGAGTAATCCTTCTTCGTAGCCTACCAAATTACCCGCAATGGAATATTGGCTTTCTTGACAGGGTATTTGTATCTCAAACTCACCATCTCCATTCGCTATGGTTTCCCCAATGATACCACCAAATCCATCGTAGGCCGTCATCATTGCGTTTGGAATTGCTTTTTCACTATCCTTATCGGTAGCTATCCCAGAAATGGTGACCATACAGTCTATGGTCTTCAAATAATAAATATCATCTCCTCCAATTCCACCAGGTCGATTTGAGGCAAAAAAACAGTTGGTCCGCTCTTCATCAAAAACCAATGAAAAATCATCATAGGGGCTATTTATGGGATTTCCCAGATTGGCCACGTTATCATATTTTTTCAAGTCGATCGAGAAAATATCAAGGCCCCCTAATCCTTGGTGGCCATCAGATGCAAAGTATAAAATGCCGGAATCGGATATAAAGGGAAAAGACTCCCTACTCTCTGTATTTACTTTCGGCCCCAGATTTTCTGGAGTTCCAAACGAGCCGTCGGGATGTATTTCTACCACAAAAATGTCCGATGCACCCAAAGTTCCTGGCATGTCCGATGAGAAATATAGTTTTGTACCCTCCTCGTTCAATGAGGGATGCGCCACAGAATACGAGTCACTGTTAAAGGGTAGTTCTTCAATATTACCCCATAGACCCGAGTTTAATGTTGCACGATAAATTTTTAACCTGCTTATTCCTTTTTTGTCCCTACTGAAGCTACCTTTATTGAAATTGTTTCTTGTGAAATAGACCGTTTTTCCATCTTTTGAAAAACTTGTGGACGATTCATTGGCCATTGATTTTAGTTCTTTATCAAATGGAGTGGCGGTACTATAGTTTTCTTCGTTGGGTTTCGTCGCTTGATATAGGTTCAAATAGGGGGTTGAAGTTCTTTTACTTGTTTCCAAGTCCCTTGCGGTTGAAAATATGAGCCGATTTTGATAAAAGGATGGTGCAAAGTCTGATTCCTTTGAATTGATGGAACTTAAGTTTTCGACCGTGAATTCGGTTGATGGTGCCATCAACTCTTTCAGATAATTCTCATCTTTGCTGTGGTTCAATGCCCTAACATCGTTCGTATTGGCTTTTTTGAACTTGTTCATCCAAATTTCGGATTCGCGGTAATTTTTGGTCGACTTTAAAGCTTGAGCATAACGATAAAAATAGTCTGCATCTATGGAACTATCGTTCAGTTCAAAAAGTTTTGAAAACCAATACGTAGCCTCATCGTATTTGGCATTTAAATAGGCCGTATTTCCAAGGTTCTTACATATTTCCTCATCAGTCAACCCTTGCTTGCTCAACTCTTCATAGGTGGACATATTCACCATATATCCATAATGGTTAAAATTATCTTCCGCGGTCTTTGTTTTCTTTTGTGACAGAGCGAAAACCGGAAGCAGTAATAAAATCATCCCTATGTGATGTAAATTGAGTTTCATGCTTCGTCTTTTAAAAGAATCTAGGGGTTAAATCGATTTTATCTTTTTTAATGAATTCATATCTCAAGAACACTTCAAAAGAGCCGTTGTTAAATTTGGTTCCTCCCAATTCTGATATGTCACTATCATAGGCAAGGCCCAACATAAACCCCTTTGTCATCTGAAAACCGAATAGACCACTTATAGCAGCATCCCAGCGGTATGCCGCACCAAGGGTGAATTTGTCGTTAATTAAAAAATTGGCAGATACATCCGCCTGCAACGGGGCGCCCGGGGTGGCTTTCAACAAAAAGGCAGGTTTGAATTTTAGCGACTCGGATAAATCAAAAACATAACCAGAAATAAGATACCAAGTCATTCTATCCACCGAGACTAAGTTGTCATTTCCTCCTGCGCTTTCAAAATGCTCGGTCTGTAAAATGTTCGGGACAGATAGACCCGTATAGAATTTGTTGTTATGAAAATAGATTCCCGCACCAATGTTGGGAGTGAACTTTCGGTACAATTCAGTCTCCGTAATTATGTTGGCACTGGCACTGTAATTTCTCAGATTATTAAAATTAACATTTAATAGATGACCTCCTGCTTTTAGTCCGAATGATATTTTATCGGATTCAGAGGTGTTTATAGTATAGGAAAATGCAGCATCAACATAAGTGTTCTGGTTGGTATTGTTACCAATTTCATCATGTACGATTGACAATCCCAAACCAACTCGGTCAGAGGTAGGTCCGTGAATGTTTAAAGTCTGTGTGTTCGGCGCTCCATCCCTTCCTATCCACTGTGACCTATGTAGTAATGCAATGCTCAAAACATCACGGGAACCGGCATAAGCTGGATTAACGGAAAGGGTGTTGTACATATATTGGGTATACTGTGCATCTTGTTGGCTAAAACCAAACTGTACCGCCATATAAAGGGTAAAACAAAAAAGGATATTTCTTTTATTACTGCTCATATCTATCTGATTACATAGAGATATCCTGTTAACAATTTCTGTTCTCCTCGTGCTTCATATTGAATGTCGTAGTAATAGACACCGGATGGAAGTTCCTCGTTTTGCATAATGGTAGTTCTGCCATTAGAAATACCGTTGAACGCATTGGTATTATTTTCATAACCTTTTGTTTCCCAAACTTTTACGCCCCAGCGATTGTAAATTTGAACCGAGTTGTTAGGAAACATTTCAATATTGATTATTTCAAAATTACCATTGATGTTGTCACCAGGTTTAACTATATCAAGTTCCACATATAGTTCGCAAGTTGAACCTGAAGGGGGTGTTCCTCCGACAGAATCGCAAGGGTCCAATGGGTCAGTTCCATCGGAGACTTCTTGTCCGTCCCTAATACCGTCACCATCGGTATCTGGATTATTGGGGTCCGTACCTATTCGTACTTCCTCATCATCTGGCAAACCATCATTATCGCTATCCGCAGTTAGTGGTTCATTCTCAAATATGATAATAACCTCTCCAATTCCTGTGTTCCCCGCAATATCCGTTGCGGTTATGCTTAATATTGCTTCATCATCTATAGTAGGAAAGCTTCCGTTCTGTGGGACTTCGGTTGATGTGTCTATTGCCCAGATACCATCAATATCCGTATTGATGACGTAAGTGATTTGGCTTCCAGAATTATCAAAAGCAACCGTAATGGTGAGGATTTCATTAGGGCTTCCGTAACCAAGTAAAATTGGGAAAGTGTCCGTCGTAGTAAAACTCTCCACCAATGGTGCCTGCGTATCTATTATATATGGATGTTGTACGGATGCCGAACCCGTATTTCCATTGCTATTAATAGTAGTGATTGTTCCTAGGACACTATTATCATTGTCCGATACCAAGTCGTTTCCGGATACAGAAATATTATAAATTCCATTGACGTCCACCGCTCCCGTATAGTTTGTGTTATTAAGAGAAAGCGTTACGATATCTCCTTCGTTAAAATCGCCGGATGCGTTACCGGTAATAGTTATGGTTTCAAGAGACTCCTGTTCATTTATAATGTTGTCGGCAGTGATGGGGTCAATATTGATGATAAGTTGAACTGGAATTGTTTCGGTACAGTCTGCAATACCATTATTATTAGAATCTGTCTGATTTGTTGATACGGTCACGGTACTGGAGTCGTCGGTAGTACACGGTGCCGTTGCAAGTACCGTATAGGTATGCGTTCCATCGCCGTTATCGGTCCATGTCCCCCCGGTATCGGGCGAACCGCCGAGGTGGGCGAAAAGGTCGTTGTTGTCAAAGGTATCGCCCTGACAAATATTTAAAGATCCGTCGCTTCCAGCGTTGGGAGGCGTTTGTTCCACGACCGTGACAGAACTGGTATCATTAACGGTACACGGTGCCGTTGCCAGAACGGTATAGGTATGCGTTCCATCGCCGTTATCGGTCCATGTCCCCCCGGCATCGGGCGAACCGCCCAGCCGAGCGAAGAGGTCGTCGTTGTCGAAAGTGTCCCCTTGGCAGATGTTCAAAACGCCGTCGGTCCCGGCGTTTGGCTGCACCTGCTGCGTTACGGTCACGGTGCTTGAATCATCGGCCGTACACGGTGAAGTGGCCAGCACGGTATAGGTATGTGTCCCGTCGCCGTTATCGGTCCATGTCCCCCCGGCATCGGGCGAGCCGCCCAGCCGAGCGAAGAGGTCGTCGTTGTCGAAAGTGTCCCC